>NCFZ01000070.1 GCA_002281415.1 Burkholderiales bacterium 28-67-8
CTCGCTGTGGCAGGGCTACACCTGCAAGCCGACGCCCGAAGGTGTTTCTCAAGCCACCACGCGCACGGTCGTGGTGTCGTCTCTGGCGGTGCTGGCACTGGATTTCGTGCTCACCGCCATGATGTTTTCGATCTGATGGTCATGTATCGACAAGGGGGCTGACGGTGCAAAAATCTCGTCATGATGTGTGGGTGGGGCTGTTCGTGATGGCGGGCGCCGCCGCAGTGATGTTCCTCGCGTTGAAGGCTGGCAACTTGCTCAGCATCAATTTCGATCAGACCTATGCGGTGGTTGCACGGTTTGACAACATAGGCGGTTTGAAGCCTCGAGCAGCCGTCAAGAGCGCCGGCGTGGTGATCGGTCGTGTCGAGTCGATCAGCTTCGACGACAAGACCTTTCAAGCCAGCGTGGCGATGCAGTTGCAGCAGAAGTTCGCGTTCCCCAAGGACAGCTCCGCCAAGATCCTGACGGCCGGGTTGCTCGGAGAGCAGTACATCGGGATTGAACCCGGAGGTAACGAGAAAAACCTGGCTCCTGGTGACGTCATCACGCAAACGCAGTCTGCTGTAGTGCTTGAAAATCTGATCAGTCAATTCCTCTACAACAAGGCCTCTGAAGGCGGTTCGGCTCCAGCCGCCAAGGGCCAGGGAGAAAAATAATGAACCGTTCAGGCCGTCTGGGCATGACCCGATCACTGACGTTCGCAGCGATGGCTCTCGCGCTGTTGCTGCAAGGCTGCGCGACAACCCAGCGCACCTCGGCTCCGGTACCACAAGATCCTTTCGAATCCTGGAACCGAGGCGTGTTCTCGTTCAACGAGGGACTCGACGCGCATCTGATCAAGCCGGTGGCCACCGGCTACACGTACATCGTGCCCAGTGTCGTTCGCACGGGCGTGACCAATTTCTTCGCCAACTTCGGCGATCTGTGGTCAGGGATCAACAGCTTGCTGCAGGGCAAATTTGGCAACGGTGGCAGCGACGGCATGCGTGTGGCCACCAACACCACCTTGGGCATCGTCGGCTTGTTCGATGTGGCCACCGAACTGGGCATCAAGAAGTACCCGGAAGACTTCGGTCAGACACTGGGTGTGTGGGGTTTCGGAGCAGGCCCTTACGTGGTGTGGCCGGTGCTGGGCGGCTACTCGGTGCGTGATTCGTTCGGCTTGCCGCTGGACATTGCCGCCACGCCTGCCTTCTGGGTCGACGACACCGGCTGGTCGATCGGCATTGCCAGCTTGCAGTTCGTGAACGCACGCGCCAATTTGCTCAAGGCCAGCGACATCCTCGACGACGCCGTGCTCGACAAGTACACGTTCGTGCGCGACGCTCATTTGCAACGCCGCCGCAGCCTCGTCTACGACGGTAACCCGCCGGACGTTAAGTAACGGCTTGCCGGCCAACTCTCAACAAAGGATCTGTTCATGAATGCATCCAAACTGCTTGTGGCGCTTTGCGCTGGCGTTCTTGCGGTCGCAGCACCTGTGCTGCGGGCGCAGACCACCGAGGTCTCGGCGTCCATGGCTTCGGCCATGCAGTCGCCCGACGCGCTCGTTCAAAAGGTCTCCAACGACGTGCTCGAAGCCGTCAAGGCCGACAAGGCGATGCAGGCCGGCGACGTCAAGAAGCTCAATGCCCTGATCGAGACCAAGGTGCTCCCCTACGTCAACTTTCAGCGCATGACTTCGGCCGCGGTGGGGCGCTACTGGCGCCAGGCCACGCCGGAGCAGCAGGCCAGCCTGGAGCAGGAGTTCCGCACGATGCTGCTGCGCACCTACACCGGCGCGCTGTCGCAGGTGCGTGACCAGACCGTGCAGATCAAGCCGTCGCGTGCCGTTCAGGACGGCGATGAGGTCATCGTGCGCACCGAGGTACGCGGCAAGGGCGATCCGATTCAGCTCGACTACCGGCTCGAGAAATCTCCCGCCACCGGCTGGAAGATCTATGACGTCAACGTGCTCGGGGTGTGGCTGGTCGAGAACTACCGCAACAGCTTTGCCCAGGAGATCACCGCCAGTGGCATCGACGGCCTGATCAACAAGCTGGCCCAGCGCAACAAGACCGCCGCTGCGCGCACCTGAGTCCTCGAGATGCTGGTACTGCCTGCCACCGTCGGAATCAGCGATGCGCGTGACGTGCTGCGCTTGCTCAAGCAGGCGCTGGTGCGTGAGCCGGCGGATCAGCTCGTGATCGACGCCGGCGGGCTGCACGACTTCGACTCCTCGGTGCTGGCCGTCTTGCTCGAGTGCCGCCGCCTGGCCCAGGCCTCCGGCCGATCGTTTGCCATGCGCTCGCCGCCCAGTCGCTTGAGCCAGCTCGCCCGATTGCATGGCGTGCAGGAGTTGCTGGGCCTGAACGGCGAGCCGGCAGCCAGCGTGGCGCCGGCCTGATTCTTCGGGGCCGCGGTGTTCGTGGCGTGGCTGGGAAGCCCGAACGCTTGCGTGATCCGGCGCAGGTGTCTTGTCACCGGCTCGGGTTCTAATGGCGTTTGCTGGACTCGAATCCGCCCGACATGAACCAACTCGACCAACTCAGACAATTCACCACCGTCGTTGCCGACACCGGCAACTTCAATCAGATGGCGGCCTTTGCGCCGCGCGATGCGACCACCAATCCGTCGCTCATCCTCAAGGCCGTTCAGCAGCCCGACTACGCACCGCTGCTGGCCGAAACCGCCCGCTCGCATCGCGGTGCGGCGCTCGATGAGATCGTTGACCGCACGCTGGTTCGCTTCGGGTTGGAAATCCTCAAGGTCGTGCCCGGGCGCGTGTCCACCGAGGTCGATGCCCGCCTGAGCTTCTATGCGCCAGCCACGCTGGCGCGTGCTCGTCGCCTCATCGGCTTGTACGAAGCCGAGGGCGTGGCGCGCGAGCGGGTGTTGATCAAGATCGCCGCCACCTGGGAGGGCATCCAGGCCGCGCGCGAACTCGAGCGCGAAGGCATCCGCTGCAACCTGACCCTGTTGTTTGCGTTTGCCCAGGCGGTGGCCTGTGGTGAGGCCGGCGTGCGGCTGATCTCGCCTTTCGTCGGCCGCATCTACGACTGGTACAAGAAGGCCGCCGGGCCGTCCTGGGACGAGTCCGCCAGTGCCGGTGTCAACGACCCGGGCGTGCGCTCGGTGTCGCACATCTACCGCTACTACAAGCAGTTCGGCATCGCCACCGAGGTGATGGGCGCGAGCTTTCGCAACGTCGGGCAGATCACGGCGCTGGCTGGCTGCGATTTGCTGACCATCAGCCCCGAGCTGCTCGCGCAGCTGCAGGACAGCGATGCGCCACTCTCCCGCGTGCTGGATCCACAGGCCCGCGACTCAGCCATGGCCCCGGTTCACCACAGCGAGGCGAGCTTTCGCTACGCGCTCAACGAGGACGCGATGGCGACCGAGAAGCTCGCCGAAGGCATCCGTGCGTTCGCGGTCGATACCGACAAGCTCGACGCCTTGATCCTGGCGCTGTGAGACGGGTGCGCCCATGATTCGCTGCGACCGCACCGCCGCCTGGACGGCCTTGCAGGGCCACTTTGAAACCCACGGCAGCCGCTTCGATTTGCGCGACGCCTTTGCCCGCGATGCGGGGCGCTTCGATGCGCTGGGCTTCGAGGCACCCGGGGTGTTTGCCGACCTGTCGAAGAACTACCTTGATGCGCCGACCTTCCGGCTGCTGATCGATCTGGCGCGTGAGTGCGACCTCGAGGCGCAGCGCGACGCCATGTTCGAGGGCGCGGCCATCAACACCACCGAAGACCGCGCCGTGCTGCACACCGCGCTGCGCGCACCGCGTGGTTGTGGCCCTTTCAGCCGCGAGGTTCACGGCGTGCTCAACGCCATGCTGAACTACGCCGAGACGGTGCGTGACGGCGCGACCAGCGGCATCCGCCATGTGGTGAACATCGGCATCGGCGGCAGCGATCTGGGCCCGCAGATGGTGCTGCCCGCGCTGCATGCGTTTGCACATCCGGGCTTGCAGTTTCACTTCGTGTCGAACGTCGACGGGCACGACATCGCCTCGGTGCTTGGCCGGCTCAAGCCGGCCGAGACGCTGTTCATCATCGCCAGCAAGACCTTCACCACCCAGGAGACGATCGCCAATGCGCACATCGCCAGGGTCTGGTTCGAATCGCGTGGCGGCAAGGACATCGCGCGCCACTTCGTGGCCACCACGACCAACGTCGAGGCTGCAGCCGAGTTCGGCATCACCACCACGTTTGGCTTTTGGGACTGGGTGGGCGGGCGCTATTCGCTGTGGTCGGCCATCGGCTTGCCGATCGCGATCGCGCTGGGCGCCGACCAGTTTCGCCAGTTGCTGGCCGGCGCGCATGCGATGGACCAGCACTTTGCCCGGACGCCGTTGCCGTTCAACGTGCCGGTCCTGCTGGGCTTGCTGGACGTCTGGTACCGCAACTTCCTGGGTGCGGCCAGCCGCAGCATCGCGCCGTACCACCAGGGGCTCAAGCGGCTACCGGCCTATTTGCAGCAGCTCGAGATGGAAAGCAACGGCAAGCGCGTTGACCGTGATGGCGAGCCGCTGCCTTTTGCGACCAGCCCGGTCGTGTGGGGCGAGCCGGGCACCAACGGCCAGCACGCGTATTTCCAGATGCTGCATCAGGGTACGGATCTGATCCCGGTCGAATTCATCCTGGTGCGCCGGCCGACCTTTGCCAACGCGGGTCTGGACCCCGCGCTGCTCGAACAACTCGAGCGGCAGCACGCCATGCTGCTGGCCAACGGCCTGGCGCAATCGCAAGCGCTCATGCAGGGCAAGACCGTCGAGCAAGCCCTGGCGGACAGCGCACCTACCGCCTCGAAGCAACTGGATCCGCTGACGCTGGCGCAGCACCGGCACTTTCCGGGCAACCGCCCCAGCACCACGCTGCTGCTGGACCGCCTGACGCCGCACAGCCTGGGGGCGCTGGTGGCGATGTACGAGCACCGCGTGTTCACCAGCGGTGCGTTGTGGGGGATCAACAGCTTTGATCAGTGGGGCGTGGAATTGGGCAAGGCCTTGTGTAACGACCTGCTGCCACGGCTGATGGTCGGCGGATCGGACAACGCCGATCTCGACGGATCGACTGCGGGGCTGATCAACCGCCTGCGCGGTTGACCGCCGCGTTCACCCCGGCGTGCGGGCCAGCCAGCGTTCGGCCAGTCGCACCCAGGCGGTCGCACCCAGCGGAATCAGCGTGTCGTTGAAGTCGTAGCTGGGGTTGTGCAGCGTGCACGGCCCGAGGCCGTGGCCACCGTCGCGGTGCTCGCCCTCGCCGTTGCCCATCACGAAGTAGGCCCCGGGCAGCGCCTGCAAGAAGTAGCTGAAGTCCTCGGCGCCCATCGTTGGCTCGAAGGCGAGCACGTTGTCAGCACCCACCAGGTCGCTCAGCACGCCGCGCGCGAAGGCGGTTTCAGCCGGGTGGTTGATGGTCGGCGGGTAATTGCGCTTGAATGCGAATTCGCAGCGCGCGCCAAAGGCCGCACAGGTGTGCACGGCGATGGCCTGCATGCGCTGCTCGATGAGGTCAAGCACTTCCAGCGTGAAGGTGCGCACCGTGCCCTGGATCTCGCAGCGGTCGGGCACCACGTTGGTGGCTTCGCCGGCGTGGACCATCGTCACCGAGATCACGCCCGATTCGACGGGCCGCTTGTTGCGCGTGATGATGGTCTGGAACGCCTGCACCATCTGGCAGGCCACCAGCACCGGGTCGATGCCGAGGTGCGGCATCGCCGCGTGCGAGCCCTTGCCGTGGATCGTGATGTGGAACTCGTTGCTGCTCGCAAAGCACGGCCCGTTGCTGATGGCGAACTGCCCCACCGCGAGGCCGGGCCAGTTGTGCAGCCCGAACATGGCTTCCATCGGGAAGCGCTCGAACAGGCCGTCAGCGATCATTTCGCGCGCGCCGCCGCCGCCTTCTTCGGCCGGCTGAAAGACCAGGTAGACCGTGCCGTCGTAGTCGCGGTGCGTGGCCAGGTGGCGCGCGGCCGCCAGCAGCGTGGCGGTGTGGCCGTCGTGGCCGCAGGCGTGCATCTTGCCGGGGTGGCGACTGGCGTGCGCGAAGGTGTTGCGCTCGCTCATGGGCAGCGCGTCGATGTCGGCACGCAGCCCCACCGCGCGCGTCGAGCTGCCGTTTTTCAGGATCGCCACCACGCCCGTCTTGCCCAGTCCGCGGTAGATCGGAATGCCCCAGTCGGTGAGCTGGTCGGCGATCAGGTCCGAGGTGCGTTGCTCCTCGAAGCAAAGTTCGGGGTGGGCATGCAAGTCGCGCCGCAGCGCGGTCATGGCAGCCGCTTGGGCGGCGATGGAATCGATGATGGGCATCACGAAACTCCTGTGGTGCGGTTTGGGACTCTCGGTCGCCATCATGCCCGTTTCGGCGCCCCGGCTGTGCGACAAGCGGCTTGGCGGGGCTGCTTTCTACAATCACCGGACTCATGACTGATATCCCAAGCGGCGCCGTCCCGGCGGCCGTGTCCTTTCGCGGCGTTGGCAAGGTTTTCAGCGGCTCGCGCAGCCGCGTGCAAGCGCTCGACAACGTCAGCTTCGACATCGAGCCCGGCGAATTTTTCGGCTTGCTCGGCCCCAACGGCGCCGGCAAGACGACGCTGATCAGCATCCTGGCCGGGTTGTCGAGGGCCAGCGCTGGCAGTGTCACGGTGCATGGCCACGATGTCGTCACCGACTTCGCAGCCGCGCGCCGCAGTCTGGGCATCGTGCCGCAGGAACTGGTGTTCGATCCGTTTTTCAGCGTGCGTGAAACGCTGCAGATCCAGAGCGGCTATTTCGGTGTGCGCACCGACCGTCGCGCCAACGACGCCTGGATCGACGAGCTGCTCGACAGCCTGGGCCTCACCGACAAGGCCGACGCCAACATGCGCCAGCTGTCGGGCGGCATGAAGCGCCGGGTGCTGGTCGCGCAGGCGCTGGTGCATCGCCCGCCGGTGATCGTGCTCGACGAGCCGACCGCCGGCGTCGACGTCGAGCTGCGCCAGACGCTGTGGCAGTTCATTTCGAAGCTCAACAAGCAGGGCCACACCGTGCTGCTGACCACCCACTACCTGGAGGAGGCCGAGGCGCTGTGCGGCCGTCTGGCGATGCTCAAGCACGGCCGCGTGGTGGCGCTCGACCGCACCTCGGCGCTGCTGGCCGGACGCGCGAGCACCATGCTGCGCTTCAAACTCTACACGCCGCTGCCGGCGGCGCTCGAAGCGCAGGCGCGCGTCACCGGCCGCATCGTGCAGATCAAGACGCGCAACGCCGCCGAGGTCGAGTCGGTGCTGGCCACCTTGCGCGCGGCGGGAGGTCAGCCCGAGGATCTGGAGATCGGCCGCGCTGACCTCGAAGACGTGTTCCTCGAGATCATGCACGGCGAGCCGGCGGCGGTGGGCGCATGACGCCGCCGCTCGCGGTGCCCAAGGTGCATGCGCTGACTGGCGCGGGCACGCTCTTCTACAAGGAAGTGCTGCGCTTTCGCAAGGTCAGCGTGCAGACCGTGGCCGCGCCCGTGCTTACCGCGTTGCTCTATCTGCTGATCTTCGGCCACGTGCTGCAAGACCATGTGCCGACTGTTGGCGGCCTGGGTTACAGCAGCTTCCTGATCCCCGGGCTGGTGATGATGAGCGTGCTGCAAAACGCCTTCGCCAACAGCTCGTCGTCGCTGATCCAGAGCAAGATCAGCGGCAATCTGGTGTTCGTGCTGGTCACACCGCTGTCGCACTGGGCTTGGTTCGTGTCCTACGTGGGCGCTTCGATGGTGCGCGGGCTGTCGGTGGGCGTGGGCGTTCTGCTGGTGTCGATGTGGTTCGCGCCGCTGACGCTCGCGCACCCGGGCTGGGTGGTGGTGTTCACGCTGCTCGGTGCGGCCATCATGGGCGCGCTCGGGCTGATCGCCGGCCTGTGGGCCGAGAAGTTCGACCAGATCGCGACCTTCCAGAACTTCGTGGTCATGCCCATGACCTTTCTGGCCGGCGTGTTCTATTCGGTCCACAGCTTGCCTGCCGTGTGGCAGCGGGTCAGCCACCTCAATCCCTTGTTTTATCTGGTCGACGGTTTTCGCTGCGGCTTCTTCGGCATCAGCGATGTTTCGCCGTGGACGAGTCTGGGCGTTGCGCTGGCCAGTCTGATGCTGGCGTGTGGCGTGTGCGTGCAGCTGCTGCGCATCGGCTACAAGATCCGCCAATGAGCACGCCTGAGCGATAATTTGAAGATGTCTGATCCCACCGCGAACGACGTTCAGCACTACATCGCCGAGGGGTTGGCTTGCGAGCACCTCGAGGTGCAAGGCGACGGGCGGCATTTTTTCGCCACCATCGTGACGCAGGCGTTTGACGGCCTCAATCGCGTGGCGCGCCACCAACTGGTCTACCGGGCCCTGGGCGACAGGATGCGCGCTGAAATCCATGCCCTGTCGATGAAAACGCTGACTCCCCACGAGTGGAGCACCAGCCCCGACCGAGCCACCCTGCCTCACCACTGAAAGCCGCTGCGGCCCAGGCTGCAGCTCGCGAGCCCGGTGGATCGGGCTCGTTCGTGCCGCAGTCGCCCTATCAAGCTCATGGACAAACTTCTGATACGCGGTGGTCGCCCTCTCCAGGGAGAGGTGACGATCTCCGGAGCCAAGAACGCCGCGCTGCCGCAACTGTGCGCAGCGCTGCTGTGCGCCGAGCCGTTGACGCTGACCAATGTGCCGCACCTGCAGGATGTGAATACCACGCTCAAGCTGCTGCGCAACATGGGCGTGGTTGCCGAGCGCAGCCAGACTCAGCCCGATGAGGTCACGCTCGATGCGTCGGCGGTGAACCTGCCTGAGGCGCCGTACGACCTGGTCAAGACCATGCGCGCGTCGATCCTGGTGCTCGGACCGTTGCTGGCTCGGTTCGGGCGGGCCCGTGTGTCGCTGCCGGGCGGCTGCGCCATCGGCTCGCGGCCGGTTGACCAGCACATCAAGGGCCTGCAGGCGATGGGCGCGACCATCACCGTCGAGCACGGCTACATCATCGCCACGGCGCCAGTGGGTGCCGACGGGCAGCCGCAGCGCCTGCGCGGCGCACGCATCACCACCGACATGGTCACCGTGACCGGCACCGAGAACTTGCTGATGGCTGCCACCCTGGCCGACGGCGAGACCCTGCTCGAAAACGCCGCCCAGGAGCCCGAGGTGGTCGACCTGGCCGACATGCTGGTCAAGATGGGTGCACGCATCGAAGGTCAGGGCACCGGTCGCATCCGCGTGCAAGGTGTCGAGCGACTGCACGGGCTGGCCGCAGCGGCCAGCCACCGCATCGTGCCCGACCGCATCGAAGCCGGCACGTTCCTGTGCGCTGTGGCGGCCACCGGCGGTGATGTGGTGCTGCGCCGCGCGCGCGCCGATCACCTCAGCGCGGTGATCGACAAGCTGCGCGAAGCCGGCGTGACGATCGAGACCGGCGATGACTGGATCCGCGTGTGCAGTCGCCAGCGTCCGCGAGCGGTGAGCTTTCGCACCAGCGAATACCCCTTGTTCCCGACCGACATGCAAGCGCAGTTCATGGTGCTCGACTGCATCGCCGAGGGCACCGCCACGGTGACTGAGACCATCTTCGAGAATCGCTACATGCATGTGAACGAACTGGTGCGTCTCGGTGCTCACATCGATATCAATGGCCCGGTGGCGGTGGTGCACGGCGTGCCCCGACTGTCAGGCGCCACCGTGATGGCCACCGACCTGCGTGCCTCGGCCAGCCTGGTGATCGCAGGACTGGTGGCCGACGGTCAGACGGTGGTCGATCGCATCTATCACCTGGACCGCGGCTACGACCAGATGGAAGCCAAGTTGCGTGCCATCGGCGCTGACATCGAGCGAGTCAAATCAGACCTTCCCACATGAAAGCACTGCCGTGATCACCCTCGCGCTGTCCAAGGGACGCATCTTCGAAGAGACCTTGCCGCTGCTCGAGGCGGCCGGTATCGAGGTCTCCGAGGATCCGGAAAAGTCTCGCAAGTTGATCATCGGAACCAACCGTGCCGATGTGCGTGTGGTGCTGGTGCGCGCGAGTGATGTGCCGACCTACGTGCAGTACGGTGGCGCCGATCTGGGTGTGACCGGCAAGGACACGCTCATCGAGCACGGCGGCTCGGGCCTGTACCAGCCGCTAGACCTGAAGATTGCCAAATGCCGCATGAGCGTGGCCACGCGTGCTGACTTCGACTACGCGAACGCGGTGAAGCAGGGCTCGCGCATCCGCGTGGCCACCAAGTACACGCTGACCGCGCGTCAGCACTTCGCCGACAAGGGCGTGCATGTGGACGTGATCAAGCTCTACGGCTCGATGGAACTGGCGCCGCTGACCGGCCTGGCCGATGCCATCGTCGACTTGGTGTCCAGCGGCAACACGCTCAAGGCCAACCACCTTGTCGAGGTCGAGGAGATCATGCAGATCTCGGCCCGCCTCGTCGTCAACCAGGCCGCACTCAAACTCAAGCGTGAGCCGATCCGCGCCATCATCGACGCCTTCGCCAGCGCCATTCCGTCATGACCGTTCGCATCTGCCACCTCGACACCCGCGCCGCCGGTTTTGCTGCCGACTTCGAGCGCGTGCTGCACTGGTCGGCCGAAACCGACGACGCGATTGAGACGCGGGTGGCGGCTATCGTGGCCGATGTGCGAACGCGGGGCGATGCCGCGGTGCTCGAATACACGCAGCGCTTTGATGGCGTCGAGGCGGCTTCGGTGGCCGCATTGGAAATCGGCCACGACGAGTTGCAAGCCGCGCTGCTCGCCATCACGCCGGCGCAGCGCTCGGCGCTGCAAGCCGCCGCCGACCGCGTGCGCAGCTACCACCAGCGGCAGCTCGAAGCGTGCGGGCGCTCGTGGATCTATCGCGACGCCGACGGCACCTTGCTGGGCCAGAAGGTCACGCCACTCGACCGAGTGGGCATCTACGTGCCCGGTGGCAAGGCCGCTTATCCGTCGAGCGTGCTGATGAACGCGGTGCCGGCGCAGGTGGCCGGCGTGGGCGAGATCGTGATGGTGGTGCCCACCCCGGCACGCCGCGATGGTTCGCCTGATGCGGCACGCGGCGAGCGCAACCCGCTGGTGCTGGCCGCGGCCGCGGTATCGGGCGTGAGCCGGGTGTTTGCGATCGGTGGCGCGCAGGCGGTGGCCGCACTGGCCTACGGCACGGCCACGGTGCCGGCCGTCGACAAGATCACCGGCCCGGGCAATGCCTATGTGGCCAGCGCCAAGCGCCGTGTGTTCGGCAAGGT
>NCFZ01000235.1 GCA_002281415.1 Burkholderiales bacterium 28-67-8
CTGCAAGGACCTCGAAGCGGCCAAGCTGCCGGCCACGCTGATGGTCGACTGCTCGCACGCCAACAGCAGCAAGCAGCACGAAAAGCAGATCGACGTGGCACGCGACATCGCCGCGCAGATGTCGGGTGGCGCTCGCCGGATCTTCGGTGTGATGGTCGAAAGCCACCTCAACGCCGGCGCCCAGAAATTCACCCCCGGCAAGGACGACGCGACGAAGCTGGCCTACGGCCAGAGCATCACCGATGCGTGCATCGGCTGGGACGACTCGGTGGGCGTGATCGAAACGCTGGCTGCGGCCGTCAAGGCGCGCCGGCAGTAAGCCGGCTGCGGGTTCCGATCAACGGGTGGGCGCTTGGCTCACCCGGCGTCGCTCTCCCGGGCGAGTCGCTCGCTTTTCCAGTAGACATCGTCACCGCCCAGCCCATCGAGGTTGGCACGGTTGAGGACGCGCGCCAGCACGAACAGCAGATCGCTCAGGCGGTTGAGGTAGTGCCGCGGCTCGTCGCGAAGCGGCTCGCTCGCCGCGAGCGACACCACGGCGCGCTCGGCACGCCGGGCAATGGTGCGCGCCACATGAGCCAGTGCGGCGCTGCGCGTGCCGGCCGGCAAGATGAATTCCTTGAGCCGCGGCAGCATGTCGTTGTAGTGCGCCAGAGCCTCGTCGAGGCGGATCACCGCGTCCGTCTTGAGCAGCTCGAAGCCGGGGATCGACAGCTCGCCGCCGAGGTTGAACAGCTCGTGCTGCACCACCACCAGCAATTCGCGCACATCGTCGGGCAGCGGCTCGGCCAACACCACGCCGAGCTGTGAGTTGAGTTCATCGACATCGCCCATCGCCTGCACACGCAAGTGGTCCTTGGGCACGCGCTGGCCGTCACCGAGGCCGGTGGTGCCGTCGTCGCCGGTGCGGGTGGCAATCTGCGTGAGTCGGTTGGACATGGTGTGCGCGTCGCGGTGGGTGTAGTGGCCACGATGATGCCCGATGCGCATCGCCCACATGTCGGTGCGCGGCCGACAATCGCCACGACGGCGCCCAGATCCCCCTGAGCCTTGCGATGAACAACCCGACCCACCACCCAGACCTGCCCGCCTTCGAGCCACGCCCCGTGCCTGCGGCGATGCTGGCTGCGCTGCGCGCGCGCTTTGGCGATCGCTGCTCGAGCGCGCTGGCCGTGCGCGAGCAGCACGGGCGCGATGAGTCGCCGTTCGACGTGCCGCCGCCCGAGCTGGTGGTGTTTTGCGAGAGCACCGAAGACGTCGTCGACGTGGTGGCGCTGGCCGATCGGCACGCGGTGCCGGTGATCGCCTACGGCACCGGCTCGTCGCTCGAAGGCCACCTGCTCGCGGTGCACGGCGGCGTGAGCATCGATGTCAGCCGCATGCGAGGCATCGTCGCGTTGCACGCCGACGACCTCACGGTCACGGTGCAAGCCGGCGTGACGCGCATGCAACTCAACGACGAGATCCGCCACTCGGGGCTGTTCTTTCCGATCGACCCGGGCGCTGACGCCAGCTTCGGCGGCATGACCGCCACGCGCGCGAGCGGCACG
>NCFZ01000236.1 GCA_002281415.1 Burkholderiales bacterium 28-67-8
CAAAAGCCGACAACTCTGGTACAGGTAATGTCTCCGAACGATCCTGACGAGATGGCAGATAGCCACCCAAAGCAGCACGACGCTCATGCAAATACTTCATTACTGCAGAATCACCGCCACACGTCGCGCGATGCGCTTCAGGCCTTCGGGGCCGTGATACACGGCGTACATGCTCGCCACGACGGCAGGCAACACCTGCGCGGTGCAGATGTTGGAAGTGGCCTTTTCGCGGCGGATGTGCTGCTCGCGCGTTTGCAGTGCCAGCCGGTAGGCGGGGTTGCCGTGCGCGTCGATGCTCACGCCGACCAGCCGGCCCGGCATCGAGCGCTTGAACTCGTCGCGGGTGGCCAGGTAGGCCGCGTGCGGGCCGCCGTTGCACATGGGCATGCCAAAGCGCTGCGTGGTGCCCACGGCGATGTCGGCACCCATTTCGCCGGGAGGCGTCAGCAGCGTCAGCGCCAGCAGGTCGGCCGCCACGATGGCCAGGCCACCTGCGGCGTGCAGCCCGGTGATCACGGCGCTCAGATCGCGCACCACGCCGTTGACGCCGGGGTACTGGAACAGCGCGGCAAATGCGCCGGCTTGGGCAGCGTCGTCGGCCGCGCCGGTGACCACGCTGATGCCCAGCGGACGCGCACGGGTGCGGATCACTTCGAGCGTTTGCGGCAGCACGTCGTCGGCCACGAAGAACGTGGTCGATTTGCTCTTGCCCACGCGCAGGGCCAGCGTCATGGCTTCGGCCGCAGAGGTGGCTTCGTCGAGCATCGACGCGCCGGCCATGGCCATGCCGGTGAGGTCACACACCATGGTCTGGAAGTTGATCAGCGCTTCCATGCGGCCCTGCGAGATCTCGGCCTGGTAAGGCGTGTAGGCGGTGTACCAGGCGGGGTTCTCGAGCACGTTGCGCAAGATGACGCCCGGCGTGTGTGTGCCGTGATAGCCCTGGCCGATGCAGCTCTTGAGCACGCGGTTGCGGCTGGCGATCTCGCGCAGCTCGGCCAGCGCACGTGCTTCGGTCAGCGGCTCGGGCAGCACCATGGCCTGGCTGCGCGCGATCGAGCGCGGCACGATGGCCTCGATCAGCGCACGGCGGGTGAAGTTCGGCGCGTCGGGTGCAACGACCGACAGCATGTGCTGCTCGTCGGCCTCGCCCGGGCCGATGTGGCGCCCGGCAAATTCGCCGCTGTTTTCCAGCGCGGCCAGTGTGGGTGTGGCAGACATCAGCATGGTCAAAGGCCCTTGAGCAGCGTGTCGTAGGCGGTGCTGTCCATCAGGGCGCCGAGTTGCCCCGCATCGGCGAGCTTGACCTTGAAGAACCAGCCGCCCGCCATCGGGTCGGAGTTGGCCAGCGACGGGTCGTCGCGCAGCGTGGCGTTGACTTCGGTGACCTCGCCGGTCACCGGCATGTAGATGTCGGCCGCGGCTTTCACCGATTCCACGACGCCGGCGACTTCGCCTTGCGTGTAGGTGCGCCCGACTTCGGGCAGCTCGACAAAGACCACATCGCCGAGCGCGTC
>NCFZ01000071.1 GCA_002281415.1 Burkholderiales bacterium 28-67-8
AGGTGCCGCCGCACCGCTGCACGCTGGTCGAAGACACGCTCGAGCACCAGAAGTCGGCCCGAAGCGTGGGCATGCACACGGTGTGGATGCAGCGTTACTGGCCGGCTCAGGCGGGCGTTCGCCCCAGTAAAAAGCCCGCGTATGTGTGTGCCAGAATCAAATTACTGCAGCGTTTGTTGGCGCTGTGAGCGCCCTCCGACGTCCCATCGGCGGTGACTTTTGAGTCGATTTCAGTGGTGCCCACACGATGACCAACCGCTCCGACGACGACGTCCTTGACCGCGCAGCCGCAGTTGCCGAATCCATCCCCGCCAGCGAAGCTCGCAAGCGCCCCAAGCCCGGTGAGCGGCGGGTGCAGATCCTGCAAACGCTGGCGTCCATGCTGGAGCAGCCCGGCGCCGAGCGAGTCACCACGTCGGCTCTCGCGGCCCGTCTGGGCGTGAGCGAAGCCGCGCTGTACCGGCACTTCGCCAGCAAGGCGCAGATGTTCGAAGGGCTGCTCGATTTCATCGAAACCAGCGTGTTCACGCTGGTCAACCAGATCGCCGAGCGCGAACCTGCCGGTGCTCCGCAAGCGCGCCGCATGGTGAGCGCGTTGCTGCAGTTCGCCGAGAAAAACCCGGGCATGGTGCGCGTGATGGTGGGCGATGCGCTGGTGTTCGAGCACGACCGGCTTGGCGCGCGCATGGTGCAGTTCTTTGACCGCATCGAGTCGCAGCTGCGAATCGGCCTGCGGCAAGGCGGCGATGCGGCGGGTTCGCTCAGCGCATCGGCCGACGCGCAGGTGCAGGCCTCGCTGCTGACCTCATTCGCGGTCGGCCGGCTGCAGCGCTACGCGCGCTCGGGCTTCAAGCGCCAGCCCACTGAGCAGCTCGAGGCCGCGCTGCGTCTGATCGCCCTGTAAGCGTCGTGGCGCGGGGGGCGTCGCGCCCCATCCCCCTCGCTACACTGCCGGCCACCCGAGCACTGCGCTGTTGCGCCCCACCTGTATGTCGACCCTCCCAGACCCCTTGCTGCATCTTGTGGCGCGCGCTGAGGCGTTGTTGTCGCGCCTGGAAGCCGTGTTGCCGCACCCCCTCGTGGCGCCCGACTGGAATGCCTCGACGGCGTTTCGTTATCGCCGGCGCAACGGTGCTGCCGCGCTGGAGCCGGTGCGACACATGGCGCCGATTCGGCTGACCGATCTGGTCGAGGTCGAGGCGCAAAAGGAACGCCTGCTGCGCAACACCGAGCAGTTCGTGGCGGGCCGTCCGGCCAACAACGTGCTGCTGACCGGCGCGCGTGGCACTGGCAAAAGCTCGCTCATCAAGGCCTGTCTCAATGAATTTGCGGCGCAGGGATTGCGCCTGATCGAAGTCGACAAGGCCGATCTGGTCGACCTGTCCGATCTGGTCGATCTGGTGGCCGAGCGGCCCGAGCGCTTCGTGGTGTTTTGCGACGACCTCAGTTTTGACGAAGGCGAGCCCGGCTACAAGGCGCTGAAGTCAGTGCTTGATGGCTCGGTGTCGCAGTCGAGCGACAACGTGCTGATTTACGCCACCAGCAACCGCCGCCACCTGCTGCCCGAGTACATGGCCGAGAACCTGACCTATCAGCACAAGGAAGACGGCGAGGTGCATCCCGGCGAAGTGGTCGAGGAAAAGATTTCGCTGAGCGAACGCTTCGGGCTGTGGGTGAGCTTCTACCCGTTCACGCAGGACGAATATCTGGCGATCGTGGCGCAGTGGCTGCAGGGCTACGGCATCAGCGAGTCGGCGATCGCCGCGGCGCGTCAGGAAAGTCTGGTCTGGGCGCTCGAGCGCGGCTCGCGCTCGGGGCGCGTGGCGTTCCAGTTCGCCAAGGACTACAGCGGCAGGCACGCGGCTTGAGCACCACGCAGCGCACGCCGATCGACGTGGCGGTGGGCGTGCTCATCGACGGCGAGGGCCGCTTCCTGATGACGTCGCGGCCCATCGGCAAGGTCTACGCCGATCACTGGGAGTTTCCGGGCGGCAAGCTCGAGGTGGGCGAGACCGTGGAGCAGGCACTGCGCCGTGAGTTGAACGAAGAACTCGGCATCGATATCGGGCAGGCGCATCCGTGGCAGGTCGAGATCGTCGACTACCCGCACGCCTTGGTGCGGTTGCACTTTTGCAAGGTCTACGAGTGGGCTGGCGAATTCGAGATGCGCGAGGGCCAGGCCATGGCGTGGCAGCAGCTGCCGGTGACGGTGCGGCCTGTTCTGCCCGGCACGATCCCCGTGCTGCGCTGGTTTGCCGAAGAGCGCGGCCACGTGGGGCTGACGCACGCCGATTGATCGCACGCAAGGGCTGCGCCGGCCCGTTGCTACACTGACCCGATGACCTGGATTGACGATGTGAAGTGGGACGCGCAGGGCCTGGTGCCGGTGATTGCGCAAGAGCTCGGCAGCAACGACGTGCTGATGTTTGCCTTCATGAACCGAGAGGCCTTGCAGCTCACGGCCGACCTCGGCGAGGCGGTCTACTGGAGCCGGTCGCGCGGGCGCCTGTGGCACAAGGGTGAGGAGTCCGGCCACATCCAGAAGGTCCACGAGATGCGCATCGATTGCGACAACGACGTGGTGCTGCTGAAGGTCGAACAACTCGGGCACGAGCCGGGTATCGCCTGCCACACCGGCCGCCACTCTTGCTTCTTTCAGCGCCACCAGGACGGTGGCTGGCACGCGGTGGATCCGGTGCTCAAGGACCCGGAGCACATCTACCGATGAACCCGACTGAATCCCCCGTCATGTTGTCGCAAGACGTGCTCGCTCGCCTGGCCGAGGTCATCGAAGCGCGCAAGGCCGGCGACCCGGACAAGAGTTACGTGGCGCGCTTGTTCCACAAGGGCACCGACGCCATCTTGAAGAAGATTGGCGAGGAGGCCACCGAAACCGTGATGGCGGCCAAGGACGGCGACCCGCAAAAGCTGGTCTACGAAGTGGCCGACCTGTGGTTTCACTCGATGCTCGCGCTCAGCGCCTTCGGCCTGAAGCCGGCCGATGTGCTGGCCGAGTTGCAGCGACGCGAGGGGCTCTCGGGCCTCGAGGAATTTGCCGCCCGCAAGCTCAAGGACCGTGAGTCCAGCGGCACATGAACGGCGCCGCCGACCTGCGCGAGCCCGACGAGTCACTCAAGACCCTCGGCCACATCAGCTACGCGCTGCACACGGTGGTGGCCGTGGGTGCGGTGCTGCCGGGCGTGCAGGCCAGCGTGGCGCTGCTGATCGTGGCGTTCGTGCTCGATCTGGTGAAGAAGGCCGATGCCGAAGGCACCTGGCAGGAATCGCACTTTCGCTGGCGCATCCGCACCGTGCTGTGGGCCTCGGGCCTGTACGTGCTGACGTCCCCACTGTGGCTGCTGTTGCTCGCGCCGGGCTGGATCGCCTGGGGGCTGGTGTCGATCTGGTTTCTCTACCGCGTCGTGCGCGGCTGGATGAATCTGAACCGCAACCAGCCGATGCCGCTGCCTTGAGCCTGTTTCCCTCGACCACTGAACCACGGGTGCTTTGATGACACACGATCCGAACTGCGTTTTCTGCAAGATCGTTGCGGGCCAGATCCCGAGCCGCAAGGCCTACGAAGACGACGACATCCTGGTGTTCCACGACATCCACCCCTGGGCGCCGGTGCACCTGCTGCTCATTCCGAAGCAGCACATCGCCACGCATGCCGACGTGACGCCCGAGCATGCCGCGTTGCTGGGCAAGATGATGGCGATGGTGCCGGTGCTGGCGCGCGAGGCGGGTGCGACCAACGGCTTTCGCACCATCATCAACACGGGCCGGGATGGCGGGCAGGAGGTCTACCACCTGCACATGCATCTGATCGGCGGCGCACGGCCGTGGAAGCAGGGCTGACCTAGAATCCGAGGTCCTCTACAGGGAGTTAAAGCATGGGAACATTCAGCATCTGGCATTGGCTGATCGTCTTGGTGATCGTGGTGCTGGTCTTCGGCACCAAGAAGCTCAAGAACATCGGATCCGACCTCGGCGGTGCCGTCAAGGGCTTCAAGGACGGCATGAAGGACGGCAGCGCGTCTGCCGACGCAGCCACTCCGACGCAGCAGGTCACGGCCGAGAAATCGACCGACGCCAATACCGTCGACGTGGAAGCCAAAACCAAGTCGTGATTGATTTCGGGTTCGACAAGATCGCGCTGATCGGGGCGGTGGCGCTCGTCGTCATCGGGCCCGAGCGCCTGCCCCGGGTGGCCCGTACGGTGGGTCACCTGCTGGGCAAGGCGCAGCGCTATGTGTCGGATGTCAAGGCCGAGGTCAGCCGTTCGATCGATCTCGAGGAACTCAACAAGATGAAGGGTCATCTTGAAGAGGCGGCCCGGGATGTCGGGCAGACGGTGGCGCAAAACATCCACCAGACCCAGGCCGACCTGAACGAGAGCTGGAACCCGACCCCAGGCGATGGGCACACCGAGATCAATGAATTCAACCGCTACGACACCTTGCTCCGGCCGGTGCCGCCCTACCGAAATCCGAAGAAGCAGTGGCGTCTCAAGCGATCGGCCATGCCTCAGTGGTACAAGCAGCGCCACGGCATCCGTGGCAAGGCACAGTCGGGCGCGGCACGCGTGGCGCGCTTTCGTCCACCGCCCTCGTCGGTCTGATTGATGGCTGCGAACCGTCCCGGCCCTGACGAACTCAGCGGCACCGAGCAGCCCTTTGTCGCGCACTTGATCGAATTGCGCGACCGCCTGGTCCGCGCGGCCATCGCCGTGGGTGTGGTGTTCGGTGTGTTGTGCTTGTGGCCGGGCCCCGGCGGTCTGTATGACCTGCTGGCCGCACCCCTGGTGGCCAATCTGCCCAAGGGCGCGACGCTGATCGCCACCAATGTGATCTCGCCTTTCGTGGTGCCACTGAAGATCACGCTGATGGCGGCCTTCCTGGGGGCGCTGCCCGTGGTGCTGTACCAGGTGTGGGCCTTTGTGGCGCCCGGGCTCTATGCGCACGAGAAAAAGCTGGTGCTGCCGCTCGTCGTCTCGAGCACCCTGCTGTTTCTGGCAGGTGTGGCGTTTTGCTACTACTTCGTGTTCGGGCAGGTGTTCAGGTTCATCCAGAGCTTCGCGCCCAAGAGCATCACGGCCGCGCCTGACATCGAGGCCTACCTGAGCTTCGTGCTGACGATGTTCATCGCCTTCGGTGCGGCGTTCGAAGTGCCGATCGTGGTGGTGGTGCTGGCACGCATGGGTCTGGTGAGCATCGAAAAGCTCAAGGAATTCCGCAGCTACTTCGTGGTGCTCGCGTTCATCATCGCAGCCGTGCTCACGCCGCCCGATGTCGTGTCGCAGCTGGCACTGGCCATTCCGATGTGCCTGCTTTATGAGTTGGGCATTTGGGCCGCGCGCATCTTCATCAAGCACACGCAGCCACCAGCGGAAGAACAGCCGCCGGTTTGAAGCACGGCGTGTGGGCCTAACCGACCACGCTCCAGACTCGCGGACTCCGGCAACGCTCGACAGTTAGACCGCTCAGCGTCGTGCGGTGGAAGGCCCCTTGGGCCGTTGCGCTGCAGTGATCTTCAGCGTGAGGGATTCCTTGCCACGCTGGATGACGAACGCAGCCCGCGTCTGCGGCTTGAGCGATGCCACGGAGTTGAGCAATTGCGAGGTGTTGAGCACCCGCTTGCCAGCCACTTCCAGCACCACATCGCCTGGCAGCATCCCGGACTCGCCGGCTGGTCCGTCTTGCAATACGCCGGTGATCAGCACGCCCTGGCTGACGGGCAGATTGAACGTCTGCGCGATCTCGGGGGTGAGGTCGCGCGGCTCGATGCCGATCCAGCCGCGGGTGACCTGTCCATCGCGCACCAAACCTTCCATCACGTGCTGCGCCGTGTTGGCCGGAATGGCGAAGCCGATGCCCATGCTGCCGCCCGAGCGCGAATAGATGGCGGTGTTGATGCCCATGAGATTGCCGTTGGTGTCGATCAGCGCGCCGCCCGAGTTGCCCGGATTGATGGCCGCGTCGGTCTGGATGAAGTTCTCGAACGTGTTGATGCCCAGATGGTCACGACCCAGAGCACTCACGATACCGGCGGTCACCGTCTGCCCCACACCAAACGGATTGCCAATGGCCAGCACCACGTCGCCCACTTGCAGGCTGTCGGTATTGCCGAACGCCATCACGGGGAGGCGGTCGAGTTCGATCTTGAGCACCGCGACATCGCTGTCCGGGTCGGTGCCGATCACCTTGGCGGGGGCGCTGCGGCCGTCGGTGAGTTGCACGTCGATGTCGCTGGCGCCCTCGACGACGTGGTTGTTGGTGAGCAGGTAGCCTTCGCTGGAGACGATGACCCCGGAGCCCAGCCCGACCTGAGCCTGACGCTCTCGCTCGCCAAAGAAGAAGTCAAACCACGGATCACCCTCGTGAGGGTTGCGTGCCGGAGCCTTGCGGGTGGTGATGCTCACTACCGCAGGCGTCGCACGCTTGGCCGCAGCGCTGTAGCCGGTGGTGGCGATTGCGCCCGCTGGGCCGTTGGCTGCTGGCGTTTCCACCATCGGCAGCAACCCCGGAACCGGTGAACCCGAACGGTTTTGCAGCCAGTCGGGCTTGAGCGTGGCGATCACGAAAACGATGGCCAGCGCGACCGTGACGGCCTGGGAGAAAATGAGCCAGGTTTTTCGCATGAGGTTGAGTCTGTGGCCCAACGATCGGACGTCGATGTATATCTGTCAGCCCTGCTGCAGAGCGCGA
Organism: Burkholderiales bacterium 28-67-8; assembly: GCA_002281415.1. GTDB lineage: Bacteria > Pseudomonadota > Gammaproteobacteria > Burkholderiales > Burkholderiaceae_C > PBB1. Next base: position 6,708 of record NCFZ01000071.1, read on the forward strand.
GCTTCAAGGATTATGGGCCGAACGGTTTGCAGATCGAGGGTCGTGCGCAGGTGTGCCGCCTCGTGTCTGGCGTCACCGCCAGCCGAGCGTTGATCGACGCAGCGATCGAGGCTGAAGCCGATGCGGTGCTGGTGCACCACGGGCTGTTCTGGCGGGGTCACGACGGCTGTATCACCGGCTGGCTCAAGCAGCGCGTGCAGCGGCTGCTGGCGCATGACATCAACCTGTTGGCCTACCACCTGCCGCTCGATGCACACCCGCAATTCGGCAACAACGCGCAGCTGGGTTTGCGCATGGGCGTGAGCGCCGATGCGCGCTTTGGCGAACAGTCATTGGGTTTCATTGGCACGCCCGAGGCGCCATTGACGACCAAGAACCTGGTCGAACGTCTTGCGCAGATGTCGGGCCGCACGCCCTCGATCATCGAGGGCGACGCCAGGCCGCTGCGCCGCATTGCATGGTGCACGGGCGGCGCGCAGTCGTATTTCGAAGCCGCCATTGCGGCGGGAGCCGACGTGTTCGTCACCGGCGAAATGTCCGAGCCTCAGGTGCATCTGGCGCGTGAGACAGGCGTGGCGTTCATCGCCTGCGGTCACCACGCGAGCGAACGCTACGGCGTGCAGGCGCTCGGGGATCACCTGGCCACGCAGTTCGCCATCGAGCACCGCTACATCGAAATCGACAGCCCGGCTTGAGCCGTTCCCCCTCACATGACTCACCCGACCACGTCGCGCACGCTGCCCACCGCGATCACCATGGGCGACGCCTGCGGCATCGGGCCCGAGATCATCGCGCGACTGCATCGCGACGCGGCGGCCCGGGGTTGCTTCGTGGTGGGCGATGTCGATGTGATGCGCCGCGCTGTCGCGTGCACCGGCGGGATGCTGTCCGTGGCGCGCATCGATGCGCCGGAGTCTGCGTTTAACGTGCCGAAAAACTGCATCGCGGTGCTGCAGGTCGAGGCTTTGCCCGAGGGGCTGGCGGCTTTGCCCTGGGGACGAATCGACGCGAGAGCAGGGGCCGCAGCGGCCCGGTGCATCGAGCAGGCGGTGAGCTTGGCGATGCGTGGTGAGGTGTCGGCCATCGTCACCGCGCCGATCCACAAGGAAGCCTTGGCCGCAGCGGGCGTGGGGTTTCCCGGGCACACCGAGATGCTGCAGGCGTTGGCCGCGAAACCAGGACAGCCGGCACTGCCGGTTCGCATGATGCTGGCCAATGACGAGTTGCGCGTTGTGCTGGTGACGATCCATCAGTCGCTGCGGCAGGCGATCGATGCGGTGACGTTCGACGCGGTGCTCGAAACGCTGCGCATCGCCCATCGCGCTGCGGCCGGCTGGGGCATGACCTCACCGCGCATCGCCGTGGCTGGGTTGAACCCGCACGCCGGCGAGGGCGGTCTGTTCGGCGACGAGGAACTGCGCATCATCGCGCCGGCCGTTGCTGTGGCCCGTACCGAAGGCATCGATGCGCGCGGCCCGTTTGCGCCCGACACGGTCTTCATGCGTGCCCGTCATGCCCCGGGGCATCCGGGTGAATTCGACATCGTGATCGCCATGACGCACGACCACGGGCTGATCCCGGTCAAGTACCTGGGCGTTGAGCATGGCGTCAATGCGACGCTGGGCCTGCCATTCGTGCGGACCAGCCCGGATCACGGCACGGCCTTCGACAAGGCGGGGATGGGTCTTGCCGATCCGTCGTCGATGGCGGCGGCCTTGGCGATGGCCAGGACGCTGGCTCAAGCCGTCGACGGCTGACCCCGACGCGGCTCACTGCATCGTGGTGACCAGCTCCGCGAGTTGCTTGCGCGTTCTCGAGGTGGCACGCTCCAGCAGATAACTGCTCTCGACCGCGCGCAGTCGCTGCGCCTCGCACATGCGCAGCAGCATGCGCGCGGTGAGCGAGACCGTTTCCTGCTGGTTGCGGCCGTGCGTGAAGACGAAAAAGCTTCGCCCCGGGCTGACATAGGTGAGACGAACCTTTTGCCATCGATCCTGAAGCAGCATCTGGTAAGCGAACCCGATGTGCAGGTGGTCGATCAGACGCGCGCCGCGTGAAGGTTCTGTGGGGTCGGCGCCCACCAGATCGAGGTCGATGTCGACACCCAGGTCCAAGGGAGCCAGTTTGGCGGGTGCAGACTCCTCGCTCAGATCGATGTCGACGTGGCCAGACCAATCGACGGCCTGTTCTTCAAGCAGCCCGACCTGGCGAGCCTCTTCCGGCGAAAAGCGTTGTTCTACATCGACGTGAGGCAGGGGCGCATCGAACTGGGAGGCTTCGGTGTGCGCCGGAATCCCGCTGTTGAAGATGGATTGCAGTTGCTTGGCCAGCAGGTTGTAGTCGAGCTCGGTCATGGCTGGCGCCTTGAGCGACTCGGCATGCAGTGGCAGCAACTGCGCGAGGAAATCCTTTTGGGCGTGCTCGGGCCAGCCGATCAACTGCATGCCGTCGTTGAGGCCGCGCATCAGACCGGGCAGCTGCATCAGGAACCGCTTGCGCATGGCCAACGAACCCTTGGGCTGCACGCTCATCACCAGGTCTCGAGCGACGTGCTGCAACAGCTGCGTGGCGTCACCTTGCGCCCCGTGTTGCCGGCTCGCCTGAACGATGGCCTGGCTCCAGACCTGACAAATGAAATCGCGCAGGAATTCCGGTATCGGAACGGTGGACAGCGCACCGCGCAAATGGGTCAGGTAGCGCTGCTGCACCCGCAGATCGGATTCCTTGGTCTGCAGCACTGCAATCGTCCCCACGTGCTGGTCACTCGACTTGATCTGGCTCGCGGTGAATCTTTCGAGTTCATCGAGCTTCGACGCATACAGATCGACCTGATCGAAGTCCCCGTCGATGATGTCTTGCACCAGCGAACTCACGCGATCGACTAACTCCTTGCCGGGCCCGCCTTCGAAATCATCGAACGCGCAGCTCAGCGACGCGATCCGGTTGATCAGCCGGCGCACCGGGTGGCGCCGCGATGAAAAGAAGCCTGCGTCGACCAGTGCGACACGCAGCACAGGCAACTGAAGGCGCGCGATCTGCCGGGCCATTTGTGGCGGTACCCGTGAGTCCGACAGGATTTGATCGAACAGGCTGCCCACCACATCGATCACCATATGGTCGAGCTTGCCCGGCGATGCTTGCATGAGCTCGTCGCGGTGGGCGCGGATCAAGTTGACAGCCATCAAGCCGACCGCTGCATCGTCGGCTGGCGGGCGTAACGCATCGTCGTCGCCGGGTGCGGTGCCGACTGCGTCATTCGGTCCCGAGCCGACGCCGTGGCGCACGAGAGGAGATGCGTTCGTCGCGATGGGACCGCCGCTCCACGACGCCGCGTGACTCGGGTCTGTGGGATGGCTGGTCAACTGATTCAGCCGCCGAAGCAGGGTCATCAACTGACCGTTGGCTGAGACTGCGCCCGCGTCAGCAACCGCAGTGCGAGAGTCTGTTCCGGCGTGGCTTGCTGCCGCGCCGGGCTCCTCATGCTCATGCGCCAGTTGCGGCATCAACGTATTGCGCTTCGATGCTGGCAAGCCTGAAGGCGCAGTCGAGTCGCTGCGCAAATCCCCATGACCCGAGTGACCGCCGAAGCGCTGTTTGTTTGGAGCCTCGCCGCTGCGAGGCAGCAGTGCCAGCGGGACGAGTCCCCGCGCCCTCATGTCGGCGACGATGGCGGAGTAACACGCCGCCATGTCCTGCCCCATCGCGTTGCCGAATTCTCGGACCAGCACCCGACGCTCATCCGCATCTTCAGTGACAGCGTCGATCGCGCTGCAGGTCGCCTCGCCAATGACTGCCGGGCGCAGCGGGTTGCGATCCTTCCCGTCCATACCGGACCCGATGATGCGTGCCAGATAGCCGGCGAGTTCTCGCAGTTCGCTCTCGCAGGCCTGGCCGATCTGCTGGCCGAAGCGGTCTGACGCCATCTGTTCTTCGACGACGCTGTCGTCAAGCAGGCTCAATGAAGCCCAATCGGTGGGGACGGAACGTCTGGAATCGTCTCGCGGCGCCACCGCCTCGCGCATGCGAGCGAGCAATCGCTCACTGAACCTGGCTTGAAAAACTGCCATCTGACGGTGTAACGCCAACTGGGCCGCAAACATGATGTTGCGATCCAACGCTTTCGACGCCGACTGCGACTGGGCCGCCAGGCCCTGACAAACGCGCTGTGCGGCCGCGGCGGCCGCGGCGTTGGCCAACCCTGCCGCGTGCTCCAGTTCAACCGGGAGTCCGAAACCGTTGGCGCTCATCTCAGGAAAGACCGCATCCGACCAGGGTGTGAAATATCAGCGCTTCAAGGCGTCACGAATTTCTCGCAGCAGCACGATGTCTTCGGCTGGCACCACCGGTTCGGTCGCCGCCTCTTGAACGGCTGGCGCCTCATTCTTCATCCGGTTGACTG
>NCFZ01000072.1 GCA_002281415.1 Burkholderiales bacterium 28-67-8
CGGGCGGCGGCACGACACGGATCTGCACATCGGTGTCGGGGTTCAGCCCGTGCTCGGCAAGGTAGTAGCGAAGCAGGAAGTTGTGCATCGAGAACTCGAAGGGCACGGCGAACTTGAATCCCTTCCAGCCCTTCGGGTCCCGGTTGTCCTTGTGCTTCAGCGCCAGCGTGATGGCCTGGCCGTTGACGTTCTGGATCGTTGCAACGCGCATCGGCTGCGCTACAGAGCCCACGCCCATCGAGATGGCCAGCGGCATCGGCGACAGAAAGTGCGAGGCGTCGTGCTCCTTGTTGAGCATCTTGTCGCGTATGAGCGCCCAGCCTGCGGTCTTGTTGAGCTGGACATTGAGTCCTTGCTGGCGATAAAAGCCCAGCGGGCCGGCCATGATGAGTGGCGTCGCGCAGGTGATCGCGATGAAGCCGAGCTTCAGGTCTTTCTTTTCGAGGGAGCCTGTGTCTTGCGCCATCGCTTCGAGCGCGCCCAGCGGCAGCAACGAGGCAATGGCCGCGCGGGCGGTGTTCGCGCCGACGGCCTGCAGGAAGCGGCGACGAAGCGGCTCATGCGGGAACAGCGCCTTGACCAGCGACGCCTCGATGAAATCGCGCGAGTAGGCCTCGGCCGACGCCACGGCAGTTTCTGCCTGATGGTCCGCGGCGCTGTGATCGCGACCGCAGCCGCATCTCATCATCAGCGGTCGGTCGGCGTTGTAGGGATCGAAACTGTTGATCGTTGGGTCGTCGCTGCGGCTCATGGTGTGACTCCTGTAGGGCCAATGAAGAATAGGGACCACGCCGACCTCACGCCATCGTGCCCTTCGCGAAACGCCTGTAGGGCTGGCACTACAGACACAACCTCTTGCGCGGCCAGGTGCGGGCGGGCGGGCGGCGTCAGGAACAACTCGGGGGCCTGGCGCATCGGCCGATCCCCTGACACGCGCAGTCATCGCCGGTCTGCCCGGTCACAGTGGCATCAGATCGGCCCGCACCGCGTACAGAGCCAGCCCCACATCGTTGCGAGCGCCGGTCTTTTCGAGGATGCGAGCGCGGTAGGTGCTCACGGTGTTCGGTGACAACACCAGCTGCTCGGCAATCTCGCCGACGCTGCACCCGGCGGCGAGCAGCCGAAACACCTGGTACTCGCGGTGCGACAGCCGATCGTGCAAGGGCTCATCGGCCGTGCGGGACGTGCCGACGCCCGCACCGAGCGCGCTGGCCATGTGCTCGGCCACGGTTGGCGTGATGAACAGGCCGCCGCCGGCCACCTTGCGGATTGCTGCGGACATCTGCTCGGAGTCGGCGCTCTTGTTCAGGTAGCCGGCGGCACCGAGCTTCAGGCTGCGCACCGCGTACTGTTTGTCGGGGTAGGTGCTGAGCATCAGCACCGGCAGCTTCGGGAACTCGGTCTTCAACTGGCGCAGCACGTCCAGGCCATCACGATGCGGCATGGCGATGTCCATCAACACCACGTCGATGCCACCAGCTCCAGCCACGCTGGCTTCGCGCGTCTTGCGGATCGCGTCCGGGCCGTTGTCGGCTTCTTCTACGACAACGATGTCGCCGGTATCGGCCAGGATCTGCTTGATGCCCTGACGCACGATCAGGTGGTCATCACAGATCAGCACGCGAATCATGGCAACTCTCCGCTGGCGGCCGGTACCGGCATCGGCATCGTCAGCCGCACGCAGGTGCCGTGATTCGGCACGCTGTCGATCACGAGGCTGCCGCCAAAATGGCCGGCGCGTTCGCGCATTCCCATCACGCCATAGCTGCGCGGGTGGTTCAACGCCGCGGGCTCGGCACCGACACCGTCATCGCGGACTTCGATGTGCAGCACCGGCCCCGGCGGCCCGTCGACGTACAGCCGGATGCGCACCGAGCGTGCCCGGGCATGGCGGGCGACGTTGCTCAGCATCTCCTGGAAGATGCGAAACACCGCGATTGCCCAGCGATTTCCGTCGGGCCCGCCAGGTGACCCGGTGTGTGCCGCAATGTGCATTTGCAGGTCGGGGGCGAGCTCGGTCGTCTCGATGAACTCCTGCGCCTGCCATTCGAGCGCAGCCCACAGCCCCTGATGGTCGAGGATGCTAGGACGCAAGTCGGTGATGATGCGGCCGAGGTTGTCGACGGCGGTATCGATGGTGCGCCCCATGCCGTGGCACTTGCAGCTCAGCTCGGGCCGGTCGCTCACCCGCCGCTCGAGCCAGCCGACGTCCATCTTCAGCGCCACCAGCAATGAGCCGAGCTCGTCATGAATCTCGCGGGCGATGCGAGTGCGCTCTTCCTCGCGCACCGACTCCGAGTACGCCGACAGCTCGCGCAGCGCACCGAGCGCGTGGGTCAGCTCCACCGTGCGTTCAGCGACGCGCCGTTCGAGCTGTTCGTGCGATTGCTGCAGCAGCGCTTCGCTGCGCTTGCGCGCGGTGATGTCGACGATGGTGACCACCGCGCCCAGCACCGCGCCGCCGTCGAGGATCGGATGCGACGAGTATTCGGCCGAGAACGCGCTGCCGTCGGCGCGCCACAGCACTTCACTGTCGATGCGGCACGGCAAGCCACGGCGAAAGGCGTTGAAGATTGGACAGTCGGCTTCAGGGTAGGGCCGCCCATCGGCGTCGGTGTGGTGGATCAGCTCGTGCATGTTGCGCCCGAGCACCGCGCCGGTGGCATAGCCCAGCATCTCGGCAGCCGCACGGTTGACGAACGTGCACTGGCCACGCATGTCGACGCCAAAAATCCCCTCGCCGGTCGATTCGAGCAGCCGACGGTTGAGCTGATCGACCCAGACGCCGCCCACGGGCGCCAGCGACGGCTCGCCGACCGCGTGATCTCGCGTGTGGGGGGTGGAGGCGCTGGTCAGTTCGTGGATCATGCTTGGCCGTGATGGATGCAAGGCACTCAGCAAGGCGCATGCCATGAGCGGGTTTTGCAAGGCCCACAATCCACCGGTTCACCGACGGCCCGCATGCCCCTTCCACTGTTTCCCCTTGTCAGTCGCGATTGGAGTGACGCCGTTGTTTCAGCGCTGGCCGGGTCCGACCCGCTCCAGCCATGCGGCAGGGCGTACGCATCGGCCGTCTACCTGATCGGCGGCACCTGATGCGCCTGCAGGTGCTGTCCGATCTGCATCTGGAAACCGAGGTCTTCGAGCCCCGGCCGGCGCCCGGCGCCGAGTTGCTGGTGCTCGCCGGCGACATCGACAGCACCTGGCGCGAACTCGAGCGCTTTGCCGACTGGCCGGTGCCGGTGATCTTCGTGGCGGGCAACCACGAATTCGATCAGCGCGAATTGACCGTCGCCCTGCCGGCCTTGCGCGAGCGCTGCGAAGCGCTGGGCGTCACGCTGCTCGAGCGGCAAAGCTGCATCCGACTCGACGCGCAGGGTCGTCGCATCCGCTTCGTGGCGACCACCCGCTGGAGCGACTTCGATCTGCTGGGCGAGGCGCAGCGCGAGCGCGCGATGCGCGCGGCCACCTACTTCGTCGACGTCATGAAATCGACGCAGCACGGCGCGCCATTCGACGCCGCCGCCGTGCGCGTCGAGGCGCTGGCCTGCCGCGACTGGCTGTGTGAGGAGCTGGCACGTGCGATCGAATCTGCCGAAGCCGCCTGGGATGCCACCGTGGTCATCACCCACTACGGTCCAAGCGTGCGCAGCATCGATCGGCGTTACGGCAAGCAGCCCGGCAGCGCGAGCTTTTGCAATGCCGACGACGACTTGCTGCCGGGCGCCGATCTGTGGATCCACGGGCACCTGCATTGCCGCCACGACTACCGCGTGGCGCACGCGCTGGGTGAGACCCGGGTGTTGTGCAATGCCCGCGGGCACAGCCGCAAGGGCGAGGCGGACAACTACGACGGATTGCGCACCGTCGAGGTTTGAAGCGCCCGGATTGGCGCGCTGAGCCCGCCGCAGCGGGTCACCAAATCAGAGCACCGAGCGTGCGTTGAGTCGGTCGTTGACGGTGCTGGTCGAATCGGCTCCGCCGCGCCGGGTTTCCGGCGACACACGACTTTGCGGGTCGGACTGCAACCGCGCCTCGAGCGCGAGGTCGGTGCCCATGCCGCCCACATCGTCGACATCACGCGCCACGCGAGGGGAGGTCCACCGACCACCCAAGGCACGCCACCACGAGACCCCCCGGACGTTTCGCATGTTCACCCTCCTGTTGACCATCACCGAGGCAATGGTCTCAGTCTGAGGTGTCTGGCGCGTGTCAATGTGACAAAAAGCAACGCCTATCACCGGCAGTTGCTGCCGCACAGTTCACGCTTTTCAGCGCTGCCGCATCGGCCGGTGGCCGCGCGGAGGGTTGGCGGGCGCGGCCGAGCGCAACGGGCGCGAGATGTCTGCCAGGAGCAAGGTGGCACGAACCAGCTCCTCGACGGCGTCGGCCAGCTCGACTGGCGGCTCGAGCGATTCGATCTCGACCAGCAACTCGTCGGCGTCTTCGAGGTCGTCCGGATCGAGGTGGCGATACAGCAGCGCGAGCGGCGCCGTCAGCACCTTGGCGTCGAATCGCATCAGCTCGGGGAAGAACTCCTGCGCGGTGGCGAATCCGGCCACCCACGGATAGACCGCATCGGGGCCCGTGGACGCTTCGTCTTCCTCGTCGCCCTCCTCGTCGTGCATTTCGAACACCCAGGGGTCGAACCAATCCCGCTCGGCGATGGCTTGATTCAGCTCGGCATGGCGCCGACGCACCAGCTCGTGCACCTCGGACGCATTGAACGACGCCGGCAAGGCGCGTCCATCGGCATCGGTGATGTGCGGCAGCCAGCGCGCCTCGGGCACCGGCTGCGGCTGCAGCAGCACACCGCACAGGAATCCGTCGATCATGCTCACGTCCAGCGGCTCGAGCGGCGCGGGCACCCGGTCGAGGGCGTCCTGCAGAGCATCGATCTCGCGTTCGTCGAGCGGCGCGGAGTCTGACGGCTTGGGGGTGCTGACGGGAGGGACAGCGCGCGTGCCGCCGGAGCGGGGTCGAAAGGATGAGGCCATGCGCGGATTGTGGCCGTGCGCACCGGCGCTGGGGCAGGTCTGGGTCACCGCACAAGACGGCGCGCGAATTGCATGCAACCGCGCTCATCGTTGCGCGCCCTCATGCCGCAGCCCATCCCGCCCGATCCCGCCGCAGCGCCGAACTGCCTAGACTGCAACCACCCCACCTCACACCATCCCGCCATGAGCACGAACACCGCACCGGTTCCCGCCTTCACTTCAGCCGCTGACGTGGCGCATTTCATCAATGGCCGGTCGCTGGCCGGCACCAGTGGCCGGCGGCAGGCGGTCTACAACCCGACGACCGGGGCCGTGGCGCGTCAGGTGAGTCTGGCCAGCGCCGATGAGGTCACTGCCGCGGTGGCCGCCGCGCAGGCCGCCTTCACCGGCTGGGCCGACACGCCGCCGATCCGCCGCGCCCGCGTGATGTTCAAGTTTCTCGAGCTCATGAACCTGCACCGCGACACGCTCGCGGCCATGATCACCGCCGAGCACGGCAAGGTGTTCACCGACGCGCAAGGCGAGGTCAGCCGGGGCATCGACATCGTCGAATTCGCCTGCGGCATCCCGCAACTGCTCAAGGGCGACTACACCGAGCAGGTCTCCACCGGCATCGACAACTGGACGCTGCGCCAGCCGCTGGGTGTGGTGGCCGGCATCACGCCGTTCAATTTCCCGGTGATGGTGCCGTGCTGGATGTTCCCGGTGGCCATCGCCGCGGGCAACACCTTCGTGCTCAAGCCCAGCGAGCGCGCCCCCTCGGCCAGCGTCTTCATGGCCGGGCTGCTGCGCCAGGCCGGCCTGCCCGATGGCGTGTTCAACGTCGTGCAGGGCGACAAGCTGGCGGTCGACACGCTGCTCGAGCACCCCGACGTGAAAGCGATCAGCTTCGTCGGCTCGACCCCGATCGCGCAGTACATCTATGAAACCGGCGCCCACCACGGCAAGCGCGTGCAAGCCCTCGGCGGCGCCAAGAACCACCTGGTGGTGATGCCCGACGCCGACCTCGAGCAAACGGTCGATGCGCTGATCGGCGCGGGCTACGGCTCGGCCGGCGAGCGCTGCATGGCGATCAGCGTGGCCGTGGCCGTCGGCGACGTGGCCGACCGGCTGGTGCCGGCACTGGCCGCGCGCGCGAAGACGCTGAAGATCAAGGACGGCATGCAACTCGACGCCGAAATGGGCCCGATCGTCACGCGCCAGGCGCTCGACCGCATCAGCGGCTACATCGCCGCTGGCGTGACTGAGGGCGCGACGCTGGTGGTCGACGGGCGCGTCGACGTGCACACCGGCGCGCCGTTCAGCGTGGCCGGCTTCGAGGACGGTTTTTTCATCGGCGGCACGCTGTTCGATCACGTCACCACCGACATGAAGATCTACCGCGAGGAGATCTTCGGCCCGGTGCTCGCGGTGGTGCGCGTGCCCGATTTCGCAGCGGCGGTGAAGCTGGTCAACGACCACGAGTTCGGCAACGGCGTGGCGTGTTTCACCAGCGACGGCAACGTGGCGCGTGAATTCGCCCGGCGCATCGAGGTCGGCATGGTCGGCATCAACGTGCCGATCCCGGTGCCGATGGCGTGGCACGGCTTCGGCGGCTGGAAAAAGAGCCTCTTTGGCGACATGCACGCCTACGGCGAAGAAGGCGTGCGCTTCTATACCAAGCAAAAAAGCGTCATGCAGCGCTGGCCCGCGAGCATCGCCAAGGGCGCCGAGTTCGTGATGCCGACAGCCAAGTGAGCGGCCGCGGCCTCAGAGCGATCCGCCGCGGCTGTCGCCTCTAGGCCGGCAGCTCGGCGAGCGCCATCTCGACCATCGCCTGGAGCGCAGGCTACAGCCGCTCGGCATGGGCGTCAGCGGGCTGGTGGTCGGCTGCGGGTTTTCGGGGGACGGCTTCAAGCGGTCGGCCGCGTGCTCGCGCAAGAGGCGCTTGGCCTCACTCCCGATAGCTCGCTGGCGACCTGGTGAGCTACCCGGGCGACGCGCCCACGCATGCCGCGCTCGGCGGTGCGGTGACGCCGGCCACGCGGCCTGCGGGCTTGTCGTTGCTCAACGTGACGACCCGCTACGGCGCCGCACGAGCGCGCGTCCGGGTGCTGCAAGACGGCGAGACGCTGTCGGCGCACGCGTGAGCGCGGCCGCTCGCGCCGCTTGGGCGGCAACGGCCGGCACTGCGCTGACACCTAGCGGCCGGCCACCTGCAAGTGACAGTGCGCGGCACAAAGCACCGGCACATCGACCCCGTGCTGCTGCGCGCGGCGCAGCAACTCGCCGAGCACGTGCTCATGCTCGGTGCGCAAGCCGGACTGCAAGTCGCGCAGCATCGACGCGGTGAGGCCCGAGCCCGGCTCGGTCAGCCGCTTGAGTGCCACGGCCTGCGTCGTCTCGGGCACGGCAAAACCGCAGCGCTCGCCCACGGCCACGCATTCGGCGTACAGACGTCGAATCAGCGATTCGCCGCAGTCCGTCTTCACCACCTGACCGACCGACCCGTGCATCAAGGTGGTGATGCCGGCCAGCGTGGCCAGGAAGGTCCACTTGCTCCACAGCGCGGCCACGATGTCGGGGGCCAGCACCTTGTTGAAGCGCGCCGGCTCGCACAGCGCGATGAACGCCGCGGCGGCCTGCTGCGTGGCCTCATCGCGCCCGCCGGCCGTCAGGATGTGGATCGGATCCATTTGCCGGATCGAGCCGTCGGCGGCCAACGTCGCCACCACCTGCGCCACGCCGCCGAGCACGCGGTGGGCACCGAAGCGCGCGTCGAGGATGTCCAGGTGCGCCAGCCCGTTGAGCAGCGGCATCACGAACGTCGCCGGGCCAACGGCCGACGCGACTGAATCAAGCACGTCGGCCAGGTCGTAGGCCTTGGGGGCGAGCAGCACCAGGTCGTAGTCGGCTCCCACGGTGTCGCGGGTCACGCAGCGCACCGCCGGCAAGTGCAAGTCGCCGTGCGGGCTGCTCACGCTCAAGCCATTAGCCCCCAGCGCGGCCGCACGCGCCGAGCGCACCAGAAACGTCACGTCGACCCCGGCTTCGATCAACCGGGCTCCGAAGTAGCCGCCCACACCACCCGCACCCACGAACAACAGCTTTTTCATCTCCGCCTCCTCATGGGCATCGATGTTGACACGGGGCGGCGCTCCGGCGTGCCGCGAGACGCCACTCAGAAGCTGCCGACGCCCAGCATCCAGCTGGTGCCGGTCAGCGGCAGCGTACGCAACTCGCCCACCGCCATGAAGTCGGGACCGTGCGGCTCGATGCCGTCGCCACGGCGGTGACGCATGCCAAGCTACTCCCGAGCGATCTTTGTTCCCGCGAAGAAGGTCGGTCCGATTCCCGGCCCTGACGGCACCGCTGCTGGGCAGAGCTACTTGCTGCGCAGCCAGGTCTGGGTGCGCCCGAAGATGGACAGGCCCAGAAACCCCCGAACCTTGAGCTTGTCGCCGCCGTCGGTCAGCTTGATCCTGGCCCGATAGGTGCGGCCGTCATCCGGATCCAGGATTTCTCCGCCGGTGAATTCGTCACCATCAGCGCTCAGCCCGGTGAGAAACACCATGCCGACGAGCGGCTCGCCCTTCCGAGCGCCAGTGCACTGGGTGCAAACCGAGCCGGGTTCATCTTCGAGCAACTGGACGATGCGGCCGTGAAACCTGCCGCCCGATTCGAAGATCTCGACGATGGCCGAAGGCTTGCCGGTCGAGTCGCTGAGCGTCTGCCAGAAACCGGCGGGCGATGTTCGCTGGGCGCGGACACCGACGGCGCACATCGTCATCAGGATCAAGATCAGCGCGTAGCGTGGCCAGATCACTTCGGCTTGCCCGCTGTCATCTTGTTGGTGCGCCCGGCTGGGATCGATCCCCCTGCCCGCAGGGGCACAACCGCCTCCACTGCCGTGCCTGACACGGATCCCGGCACCACCTTCAGCGTGCCGCCGAGCGCACGTGCTCGCTCTTCCATCCCCAGCACCCCGAAGGACTGGCGCTTTAGAAAGTCGGCTGCCCGAATCCCCACCCCATCGTCGCGGATCTGAAGCACGACTTGGTCAGGGTCGGACAGATCCAACTGGATGTGAACGTGGTCGGCACGGGCGTGCTTTTCGACGTTTTGAAGTGACTCCTGCAATATGCGAAACAGGCACGTCGCCACTTCTGAGGGCATCTCCGCCTCGACGTCTCCAAGGACTTCCATGGCATGGCCGACCGCGGTGCGATCACCAAAGGCACGGAGCACCGACGTGATCGCTTCTGTCAGACCAAAGTCATCAAGGACTTGAGGCCGCAGGCCAGAAATCATGCGGCGCGTGGACAGGATCGCGCAATCGGACAAGGCCAGCGCAGCAGTCGCCGCTTGCGACGCACTGGGCGATACAGCCGACGACTGCTGCTCGAGCGAGGCCACATTCAAACGCAGGGCCGCGAGAGTCTGTTGCAAATCATCATGCAATTCGCGAGCGATGCGTTTGCGCTCGTCTTCTGCCGCACCTTGTTGGCCGGCGACGAGGCGCCGCAACTCGGCACGTGAATGTTTCAGCGCCGACAGGATGTCTTTTTCGTTGGTGACATCGCGCCCGGTGACCACAGCGCCAACGATGGCGCCCAACTTGTTGCGAATAGGCGAGAAGCTGTAACTCCCGACCCAACTTTCGCCAGTGTCCTTGCGCCGCACTCTGAATTCGACTCCCGAGCCACTTTCGCCGTTCAGTGCTCGGGGTATCAGCCGTTGATCCACAGCCACCGGACCTCCATCAAGGGTCGTGACGTCAAAGAGCTCCATCAATTCATCCAGAGGCATCTGACACTCTGCCCGGCTCTTAAGCCGGTGAAAGGAGAGGAAGCTGTCATTGAACCTGACAAGGCCGCCTCGTGCGTCGGCGACACAAACCGAATCTCGCATGCTCGACAGCGCGGCGCTGAGCTCGTCCCTGACTTTCAGGCGCTCCGTGATGTCTCGCACGGTGACCGCGTACATCAACCGCTCACCCAAGGCAATTTTCGACTTCGTGACTTCGACAGGAAACTCCGAACCATCGCTGCGCAGAGCACCGGCCTCGTCTGTGCGTCCATGGCTCACGCTCGCGATGTGCCCATCTATGAACGCCCTTGCTTCGGTTAGGTGTCGCGCTCGGTTGCGCTCGACGATCCACTGCAGGACGTGTGTGTCCACCATCTGGTCCTCGTCACAGCCAAACATCCGCACTGCTGCAGCGTTGACCGACACGATGTCCCATGACGGGTTGAACAACAGGATCGCGTCGGCCGACTCATCGAACAATGCTTGCTTGACCCCGGGGGATGAATCGTCCTCGCGGTTGGGCCGGATCGGGTCGTCCTGTGCGCAACCGAAAAGAGATCCCTGTTGACCTTCGTACACGTCACGACTCCCTTGCACCCTTAACTTCAAAGGTGACGGGACGATCCTGAGGGGGCGGGGGTGAACCGCGTTCGAGGGGTTACACCGCAATGGGGGGTCAGAAAAAACTGATTCTTCAGCCTCAGGCACCGTGCAATTCAAGCGCAAGGGCTCGAAGGTGTGCCGGAGGTGCATCGGAATCAAGACCGCAACAATAAATTTGCACTTGACGGGTTGCTGGTGGCGGGGGGAACCGCGCGATAGGCCACCAGTTACAGGGCCGCAATGCGCCCAAAAGGCGAACCGGCAAGGAGTCGAATTCCGTACAGCACCACTAAGTTAGTGGGCACACTCGCCAGAAGCCTGTTTTTATGGTGCGCCCGGCTGGGATCGAACCAGCAACCCCTGCCTTCGGAGGGCAGTACTCTATCCATTGAGCTACGGACGCAACGCTCTCGATTGTAGTCAGCGTCCCGGGCTCGCCTGGAGCGCTGAACCCCCCGCTTATACTCGCGCGCTGCGATGAAGTCTGGCCATGGTGGCCGAACGACATCGGCCACACAGGCCGATGTCCGACGTCACGCAAAGCCCGTTTTTTTCATTCCCGCACCACTTCCGCCAGTCGAGGATTTCATGAGCGACGCCAGCCACTCTCACGAAGAAGAAGCCCACGAAGGGCCGGTCAAGACACCGAA
>NCFZ01000237.1 GCA_002281415.1 Burkholderiales bacterium 28-67-8
AGGTGCACCGCCCGCAACCGTCCAGGCGCTGGCGCTCTGGCTGTCCGAGGCCGGGATCCACAACCCGCAGCTTCGCATGCAGACGGCCGCCGTGGAGGTCGCCCGGCAAGAGGCCGCCAAGTCCAGCGCGGCACTCTCGCCCAGTGTCGATCTGGTTGCGCAGATCAGTCGCGAACGGCTGAGCGGCAGCGGCGACTTCGGCAGCGCCAGCAACCGGTCGGGCAACCGCATGATCGGCATGCAACTGTCGGTGCCGCTTTACACCGGCGGCCTGCGCAGCGCGCGTCAGCAAGAGGCGCTGAGCGGGATCGACAAGGCCCAGGCGCAAGCCGACCGCACGCGCCAGCGCGTGGCGCAGCAGACCCGCGCGGCCTGGCTGGGGCTGACGGTCGGTGCGGGCCGGGTCGCAGCGCTGTCGCAGGCGCTGGTATCCAGCCGGTCGCGTCTGGATGCCACACACCTGGGCCGCGAGGTCGGCGACCGCACCACGCTGGACTTGCTCAATGCCGAGAACGATGCTGCCAGCGCCGAGCTGGCACTGCTGCAGGCCCGTATCGATGTGCTGTTGAACCGTCTGCGTCTGGCAGCAGCAGCCGGCCGGCTCGACGAAACCTGGCTGCAGTCGGTCAACGCCTTCCTCCAGGCGCCCGGCGACCGCTGAAGGCCTGCAGGGGGCCCTGTCGAAGTTGAAAACGCCCCAGCGGCCCCTGATGGACTGCGTCAGTGGGCCTCAATACCGGCTCTCGTGCTCAACGCAGTCGCTATGATATTAATAGCTGCTGGCGCATGTTTTACATGGGCTACAGCCATATTTCATCATCAATTGCAGCCTGACCGGCAACTGGCGGCAGCGCCGTCATCCTGCTGCGAGGTCGGGCCCAACCGTTCGTTCGAGCACCCGCCATCACCGAAGCGCCCGCTGACTGACACCCCCTGCGCCGGCCCGCCTACCTCGCGCGCCTTCGCCAGACCGTACGCTGCTTGATATAGATCAAAGTCCCGTGTCGCCGCGCTGCGATAGTGACTTGACCTCTACAGGAAAAAATCATGAAAACGTTGCGCGCGATGACCATGGGTGCCTTGCCTGCTGTGACGGCGGGCACCAGCTGGGCGCAGAACGGCACCATGATGAACGGCGGTTACTGGGGTGGCGGCTGGATGGGCGGCTACGGCGGGGCATGGATGCCGCTTCTGATGATCGTTCTCGTGGTCGCGGTGATCGCCCTGATCGTCTGGATCATGCGGGGCGGCAAGTAGGCCCTCCGCCAGACAGAGCGTGCCCTGGCACGGCATGCCGTGATGCCCTGCCACCTGGCACCGCAGCGCCGGGTGATGCGCCGCGGCGCCTGCGCCGCCGACCTCCGGTTTCTTCCACCACCCAACCCCAGGGAGTCTTATGTACTACACCGTCGACACCAGCAAATCATTCAACCAGGCCGCTACCGATCTTGAGGCGGCCGTCCTCGGCCACGGCTTCGGCGTGCTGCATGTGCATGAC
>NCFZ01000073.1 GCA_002281415.1 Burkholderiales bacterium 28-67-8
CGTCTGCGCCGACTCGCGGTTTTTCACCATGTCGGCGATCTTGTTGTCGACGCCAAAGATGGCGTCGGCGCGTTCGAACTGGGCGCGCGCGTTGAGCAACGACAGCCGGGCCAGATGCATCTGGGTGAGCACGCCCATCTGCATGGCCATGCGACGCTGGTCGGCCAGCGCCACGCCGGCTTGTGCCAGCTTCATCTGCGTCGGGCCGGTGAACAGGTTGAACAGATTGAACGACACCTGCAAGCCGGCTTCCTGCCAGTTGGGGTTCACCAGATAGCTGTCGGAGTCGTACTTGGTGCCGGCGTTCAAGGTCACGTTGGGCATCAGACGAGCCAGCGTGCGGCGGGTTTCGATGCGCGCGATGCGGGCGTTGTAATGGGACTCGCGCAGGTCAGCGTTGTTGGTCAGCGCGGCCTCCTCGAGCGTTTCAATCGGCAGTTTGAGCGCGCTCTCATCGATGGCCCTGGAGTCCGATGCCTGATCGGCGACGACGATGGGTTGCCCCAGGGGCAGGTTGATCAGGCTGGCCAGCTCAACCTGGGCTGATGACAGTTCCTGGCTGATCGCTTCGAGCAGGCGCAGGTTCTCGAGCAGTTGACGCTGGTAGCGCAGCGCGTCGAGGGGGTTGCGCACACGTTCGGCTTCGGCGGTACGCGAGTCGCTCAGCGCTTCATCAGCCAGCGAGATGGCGCCACGGACCTGGTCGCGCAACTTCTGGGCGGCTGCTGCACGCCAGTAGGCGGTGCGCACGTCTTGCATCAGCAGGTGCATGGCCTTGCGGCGGCGTTCGCCGGCGATCAGCACGCGGTCGGCCTGCTGCTTGGAGCCGTAGTAGCCCAGCCCCAGGTCGATCAGGCTCCAGCTGAAATCGAGGCCGGCCACGCCGTGATCGCGATCCTGCGAGATGAAGTTCGACGGCGACAGGTTGCCGTTGTCGGAGTTTCGGCTCTGGCTGATGCGATCGTTGCTGCGCCAGTTGTAGCCCGCCGAGGCCAGCATCTTGGGCAGCATGTCGAACTTGGAAACATCCAGCTGGTTCATCGCCAACGCCTCTTCCATCATTCTGGAGCGGCGGTCCAGGTTGTGCTTGAGCGCGCGGGCCATCGCCTCATCGAGCGTGAGCACCCCGGTCAGCGGCTCGACGCCTTCACGTATGGCCTGTCGATCGGCCTGATTGGCCGGGGCGAGACTCTGGCTGCTGAAAGGCGCTGGAGCGATGGTCGAGCAACCGGCCAGAGCGGCTACGGCGATGGCTGCGATGAGCAACTTGAACGGTGCACCCTGATCTGGCGCGTGACGGGAGAGGGTGTTTTTCAAGGAAGCCTCGCAGGAATATGTCGCAATGGATGGCGCAGATCACGCTGCGTTTCTCGATGAATCACAGCGCTCGGAAAAAACTGCCGCGATTATTGGATGACATTCCTGACACATTCCTGAGTTTTTCCTGTTGAGTGCAGTCAAAAGCTCAATATTTAATTTCCTTGATCAAGTCACTTTCGTTTGACAAACGTTCAGTGAATGTTCAACGGGTTTGGGGCGTTTGTCTGCACGCGTGCTCAGCCAAACACCACCGTGCGGTGACCGTTGATCAGGATGCGGTCTTCGAGGTGGTTGCGCAGCCCGCGCGCCAAGACGCCTTTTTCGACATCCTTGCCGCAGCGCACCAGGTCAGCGACCGAGTCGCTGTGGTCGATGCGCATGACGTCTTGTTCAATGATCGGACCCTCGTCGAGGTCCTCGGTCACGTAGTGGCAGGTCGCACCGATCAGCTTGACGCCGCGCTCCCAGGCCTGGTGGTACGGCTTCGCACCGGCAAAGCTCGGCAGGAAACTGTGATGGATGTTGATGATCTGCCCCGGGTACTTGCGGCACAGCGACGGCGGCAGGATCTGCATGTAGCGCGCAAGCACCATCGTGTCGGCGCCGCTCGACTCGAACAGCCGCTCGAGCGCGGCAAAGGCTTCGGCCTTGTCCTCCTTGGGCACCGGGATGTGGTGAAACGCCAGCCCGTGCCACTCAACCAGGCCGCGAAACACCTCGTGGTTGGAGGCCACGCCGACGATGTCGACATCGAGCTCCTTGCTTTTCCAGCGCGCGAGCAGGTCGTACAAACAGTGCTCCTGCGTGGACACCAGCAGCAGCACGCGGCGGCGCACGGCGCTGTCGCTCAGGCGCCATTCCATGCCGAACTCGGCGGCCACCACGGCAAAGCGGCGCTGCAGTTCGGCGCGGTCGAAGGGCAGGGAGTCGGCGCGCACCTCCAGGCGCATGAAGTAGCGGTCGGAGTCGGCGTCGGCGTGCTGGCTCGAACTCAGGATCCACCCGCCGTGTTCGGCGAAGAAGCCGGTGACGCGCGCCACGATGCCCACTCGGTCGGGGCAGGAAAAGCTCAGGGTGTAGTGGTGCGACGGGTTCATGGGGCAAGCTGGTGAGGTTGAAAACGCACAGCCGCCTAGCCTAGCGATTTCCTCGATACTTCTGCGGTTGCTTCTAGCCGCGCGAGGTCTTTTTTCAAGGCCGCGGCCTTTTCCACATGGACTGGTTTTCTGTCTTTTTCTCGCTGGCGGTCTTTGGCGCATGCGGATGGCTGCTTGGCCGCTACAAGGAAAGGCCGCTGGCCGGTGCGGTGCTGGGCGTGCTGCTCGGGCCGATTGGCTGGCTCATCCTTCTGCTGGGGCCGAGGGGGACCACGCCGTGTCCCTATTGCGGTGCGACGCTCACGCTGTGGCAAGCACGCTGCGGTGCTTGCGGCGCTTCGATGACCTGGATCCGCGGCAAGCCGCTGGGCCCCCGACGATCCGAGTAAGCCAGGTCGGGCCCCGAGGCCGGGGCGCTCTGGTTCGCATCTTGCTGGTTCGAGTGCGTGCATTCGCCACGCTGAGGAGCCAGACATGACCGACAAGTCCCCGCAAGCCACATCGCTGTTTCGAGAAACACAAGGCGCGTGGCCGAACACGCTGGCGCTGTTGTGGGTGAGCGTGGGCTGGGTGGCGTCGTTCGCCCTGATGGGCGCCAATGCCGTGTGGCTGAACATCGCGGGCGTCTTGCTGTGCGTGCAGACGATGGTGCTGGCGGCTTATCTGATTCACGAGGCAGCGCACTACACGCTGTTCGCCACGCCTGCAGCCAACCGCCGGGTGGGCGAATGGGTGAGCTTCATCGCGGGGGCCGGCTACGCGTCGTTCGAGCGCATCCGGCACATGCACATCCGGCACCACCGCGACCGTGCCGACGTGACGTGCTTCGACTTCAAGGGATTGCTGGTGCGGCAGCCGTGGCTCAAGCAGGTGCTGCGTGCGCTCGAGTGGGCCTACATCCCGGCCACCGAGATCCTGATGCACGCCCAGGTCATCGCCCGGCCGTTCTTCGTGGCCTCGCAGCGCCGGCATCTGCCGCGTGCGCTGGGCATGCTGGCCTTGCGTGTGGCGCTGCTGGGTGCGCTGGGGGCGTGGTCGATCAAGGCGCTGCTGCTGTATGCGCTGGCCTACGGCGTGCTGCTGCACGTGCTCAACTTCTTCGATGCGTTCCACCACACCTTCGAGCAGTACTTCGTCGAGGCCAGCCAGCCGGTTCCGATGGAAGGGCGCGACCGCGCCTACGAGCAGGCGAATACCTATTCGAACGTCATCTCGGCGCGCTCACCGGTGCTCAACTTGCTGACGCTGAACTTCGGCTATCACAACGCCCACCACGAACGCGCGGCCGTGCCGTGGTACCGGCTGCCCGCGCTGCACCGCGAGCTGTACGGCGACACGCTGAGCCACCTGATGCCGTTGCCCGAGCTGCTGCGTGCGTGGCACCGGCACCGGGTGCGGCGTGTCGACGCCGACCACTATGGCGCGCCGGCCGCGGGCGCCGGTCGGGCCGACAGCTTCGTCGGCGCGCACGGGGTGTCGTTTCTGACCGTCGTGTAGTCCGGGGCGTCTGGCACGTGACCAGCGCGGTGGCGAGGGCTTAACCTCGTGCCATGAACAAACGGCTGTCTGCTGGCCTGTGGTGCCTGATCCTCAACGGGTTCGCTGCGCTCGCCATGGCCGCGCCGCCGATGCCCGCCGAGGTGATGGCCGCGGTGCGCGACTCGGGTGTGCCGACGCGAAACTTCGGGTTCTACGCCCAGCCGGTCGAAAAGACCGAGGCGAACGCGGCGGCATTTGCCTCGATGAACGCCGAGCAGGCATTCCTGCTGGCTTCGACTACCAAGGTGGTGACCTCGCTGGCGGCGCTCGATCTGCTGGGGCCGGCGTATCCCTGGCCGCTGCACGCCTACGCCAACGCGCCGGTGCGCGACGGTCAGTTGCGTGGTGACCTCGTCATCGTCGGCGGACGCCATCCGATCTCGGCCGATGAGCTTCGTCGCTGGTTCGTGCAGATGCGCAGCGAAGGCCTGCAGGGCGTCACCGGCCGCATCGTGCTCGATGACCTGCTGCTGCTGCCACCGCGCGACCCCGCCATCGCCAGCGCCGCCCTGGCCGCCGGCACGTTCGAGCCGCCGCCGCCCACGGCATCGGGCTGGTCGGACGAGGCCAAGGCGTTCAATAAGGGCACCATGCTGCTGGCGATCGAGCCCGCACCGGGCGCACGCGCACGCATCACCTTGAACCCGCAGCCGCTGGGCGTGACGGTCGTCAACGACGTGATGATGGGCGGGCCCTGCGACGCGTGGGCTCGCTGGAGCACGGCCAGCGAGCGCGGGGACGGACCGCCGCAGTTGCTGGTGCGCGGACGCTGGGACGTCAACTGCCCGAAGGAATACGTGGCCTATGTGCACCCGCTGCCGGGCATGAAGTTCATGCCCAACGTGGTGCTGCCCGAATCCCTGCGCGCTGCGGCGGGACCCGTCGAGCCGTCGAAGTCCCGGCTGGCCGAACGGCTGTGGCTCGATACCGGGGGCACGCTGCACGGGCGCGTCAGCGAGGTGTCGGGACAGCCCGCCGCGCAACGCGCGCCCGGTGGGGCATCGCGCTGGGCCAGCGTGTTTTCGATTCCGTTGTCGCAGGTGGTGCGCGAGATCAACAAGACCAGCGACAACCTAGCCGCGTGCAACCTGTTGTTGTCGCTCGCGCCGGCGTCGGCCGCTCCGGGCCAGGAGCGGCAAGGCGCCAAGACCCGCGTTCAGGAATGGCTGGTCTCGCAGGGGCTGATCGATGGCGACATCCACGTCGATGTGGGGTCGGGCCAGTCGCGCGAAGAACGCGGCAAGCCGCGCGCCATGGTGCAACTGCTGCGCAACGCCTGGCAGGCCGAAGGCGCGCAGGCGTTTGTCAATTCGCTGCCGATTGCCGGGGTCGACGGCACGCTGGCGCATCGCATGCTCAGCGGCTCGGCCACCGGCCAGGCGTTTCTCAAGACCGGCACGCTCAGCGACACGCGCGCTCTGGCGGGCTATGTGCGCAGCCGCAGCGGAACGGTCTATGCGGTGACGGCGATCGTCAACCACCCCGAGGCCGCACGCGCGCGCAGCGTGCTCGATGCGTTCATTGCGTGGGTCGCCAAGAACGGATGAACACCACGGCGGGGTGACGAAGCTGCACGGCGGCCCCGGGCCTGCGTTCCGGTCGGCTCAGTAGATCAACCCCACCAGCGCGGCCGTGATGCACGTCGACAGCAGCCCGGCGGGCACCGATTTCAGCGCCAGGTAGCCCAGGTCGGCCCGCCGATCTGCCGGCAGCAGCGGCGACAGCCCTCCCAGCATGATCCCCACGCTGCCGAAGTTGGCGAACCCGGCCAGCGCATAGGTCATCAGCAGCCGGCTGTGCGGTGAGAGCGCCTGATCGGGCAGGGCGGCCATGTGCAAATAGGCGACGAACTCGTTGAGCACGGTCTTCTCGCCGAGCAACTGACCGGCGGCACCGGCCTCGGACCACGGCACGCCCACCGCCCAGGCCAGTGGCGCGAACACCACGCCCAGCATTCGTTCGGCCGACAGCGGCGCACCGCCGACGTCGGGCAGCCATTTCAGCCCGCTGTTCACCAGCGTGACCAG
The DNA here is from genome assembly GCA_002281415.1 of Burkholderiales bacterium 28-67-8. Taxonomy (GTDB): domain Bacteria; phylum Pseudomonadota; class Gammaproteobacteria; order Burkholderiales; family Burkholderiaceae_C; genus PBB1. Next base: position 5,984 of record NCFZ01000073.1, read on the forward strand.
CGCCACCACCACGATCAGCATCGCGATGATGCCCAGCAGCAACTGCAGGCCATCGGTGGTGCCACGGGTCAATGCGGCCATGGCGCTGTCGTCCTCGCGCTCGAAGCGGATGGACACGCCGTCACCCCGGTCCGTGGGCACCATGATCGCGGCCACGGCGAGTGCGACCGGAATGGCGATCACCGAAGCCGCCAGCAGATGGGCCATCGCATCGGGCATCACCGGCTTGAGGATCGCGGCATAGAGCACCAACACCGTGCCGGCGATGGTGGCCATTCCGCAGTTCATGGTCATGAAGAGCTCACCACGGCTCATCTTGGCCAGCCACGGCCGCACCACCAGCGGGCCTTCGACCATACCGACGAAGGCATTGGCGGCGGCCGACACGCCCACGGCGCCGCCGATGCCCATCGTGCGCTGCAGCAGCCACGCGAAAGCCTCGACGAGGCGGCTCAGGATGCCCCAGTGAAAGAGCACGGCCGACAGCGCCGAGACCACCAGCACCAGCGGCAAGGCCTGCGCTGCCAGCACGAAGGTGGCCTCGGGATGGGTGGGCTCATAGGGCAGCGGTCCGCCACCCAGATGGCCGAACACCATCGCCGTGCCTGCTCGCGTCGCGTTCATCAGGGCATCGAGCACCTCGTTGGTCGCGGCGATGGCCGCACCAACGCCAGGCACCCAGCGGATCGCTGCGGCGAGCACCAACGCCAGCGCGATCCCTGACCACACCGGCCTCCAGTGGACCGAGCCGCGTCGTTCAGATGCCAGCCAGGCCACTGCCAGCATGGCGATCACGCCCAAGGCGCTTTGCAAGAAAGACATGGTTTGGATCCCTTCGGGGCGTGGCATCCGACGCCAGCCCGCCGCGGATTCTCACCGCTCGAGAAGCCGGCAATCGGGCACGCCGAAGTCGTCGCTGCTCGCGCAACCGTCGAACCTCAGAAGATTGCGTGCGTGTTGCGTTCACGCCTCGTCGGACGCCGGGGCTCGGCAAAGCCGGCTTGCTTGGCCTGCATCGTCGGTACAGTCGCGCACCTGCCCCTGTTTGGTGCGGCGGGTCAGACCGGTTCCACACTTCACGAAACTCACAGGGGCGAGACATGCGCGTCACGAAGGCAAGCAAAAAACTGCTGACAGCGGCCGCCTTGGTCGCAGGTTCGATGGGGGCATACGCCTCGACGACTTTCCAGTTGGGCGAGAACGTGTCGCTGACCCCCGGCTACGCGATGCGCTACAGCTACACCAACCGGGAGGACTCGAGCGCCAACGGCGGCCATCCCACCGACTTCCATCTCGACAGCGGCCGCTTCATGCTGGGCGCGTCGTTCAGCAAGGTGCTGAAGGCCACGCTGAGCACCGAGCGCGTCGGGGGGCACAACCACTTTCTGGATGCCTTCGCGCAGTTCGAGTTCATGCCCGAATTCAACATCTGGGCCGGGCGCCTGGTGTCACCGAGCGATCGCGCCAACATGGCCGGACCTTATTACTCGATGGGCGGCGGCTACTGGCCTGGCGTGGCCTCGCGCTTCGGCTGGTCGGGTGGCCGGTTCGTGGCACGCGACGATGGCGCTTCGGTGTGGGGCACCGTCGCTGATGGCCGGCTGGGCTACTCGTTGGGCGCCTTTGTGGGGCGCACCTTCGGCATCGGTTCACTGACCAAGGAAGAAGCCAAGACGGCCGGGGTCAAGGCATCGGATTCGCTGATGTACGCCGGCCGGCTGCAGTACGACTTCTGGGATCGCGCACCGGGCTACTACAACATCGCCAACTGGCTTGGTGCCAAGGACATCCTGTCGTTCGGCGCCGCCTTCCGGTATCAGGACAAGGGCGTTTTGACGACCACCGGCACGGGCGACTACACCGCCTACAACTTCGACTTCCTGATGGAAAAGCGCATCAAGGGTTCGGGCACGGTGGCATGGGAGGCGGCCTGGTACGACTACGACACCGACAACGTGGTCAGGTCAGAGCAGGGTCAGGCGTATTCGACCGGTCTGTCTTTCATCTTTGAGCAAAAGCTCGGCTGGGGCCGGCTGCAGCCCTTCGTGCACTGGCAGAAGTTCGAGGCCGACAGCCACGTCGACACGCGGCAGTACGACCTGGGCGTCAACTACGTGATCGATGGCTACAACACGCAGTTGAGCGCGACCTTCATCAACACCAAGGTCAGCGGTGGCCTGGCCAGCCGCTCGGATCTGGACAAGTTCGTGGTGTCGCTGCAGCTGCAGTTTTGACGCCGTTCGCGCCAATGTGAATCGGCCAGGGTTCGGCTCGGTGCAAACCGGCCGGGCCCGATCCCGAGGGGGATCAGGCGGCGGCCAGCGGTCGGGTGCGGCGCATGTGCGCAGCCAGGGCTGCGACGACGTGCGAGATGTCTTCGTCGCTGTGCGCGGCGCTCAGGCTGATGCGCACCAGACTGACGCCCGCAGGCGTGGCGGGTGGAATCATCAGGTTGGTGTAGATGCCAGCGTCAAGCAGGCTTTGCCACAGGGCCTGCGCTTCTTCGCGAGAGTCAAACACCAGCGCAGCCACCGGGGCTGGAGTGGTGGTCCCGAGCCGGTAGCCAAGCCGCGCCACCTCGCTGTAGAGGTGGTCCGCATGGCGCCACAGGCGGTTGCGCAAATCCTGTCCCTGCAGCACCCGACGCAGCGCCTGATGGGTGGCTGCGATGACAGAAGGTGGCGGTGAGGCCGTGAAGATGTAGGGCCGGCTGACCATGCGCAGCATTTCTGCCTCGGCATGGCGGCCGAGGCAAAAGCCTCCGACGCCGCCCAGGCTCTTCGAGAAGGTGCCGACGATGAAGTCCACCTCGTCGAGCAAGCCCAGGGATTCGCAAAGCCCCAGCCCGTTTTGACCGAACACGCCGAACGAATGAGCCTCGTCGACCAGCAGCCACGCACCGTAGCGCCGCTTGATCTCGACGATCTCGCGCAGCGGCGCACGGTCACCAAGGGTGCTGTAGAGGCTTTCAACCACGATCAGCGCGCGGCTGGCGTCTTCGCCGAGTCGGGCGAGCCGGCGCTCGAGGTTTTCCGGGTCGTTGTGGCGGAAGCGGATCGTCGTTGCGTTGCTCAGCCGGCAACCGTCATGGATGCACGCATGGCTGTCGGCGTCGATCAGCAGGAAGTCGCCTTCGCCGGCCAGTGCCGAGACAGCGCCCAGATTGGCCTGATAACCCGTCGAAAACACGATGCAACTTGGCCAACCGAAGGCGGAAGCAAGTTCTTGCTCGAGCGCGCGATGGCCGGCGTAGTTGCCGCTGGCCATGCGCGAGCCGGTGGTGCCGGTGCCCATCGTCTCGATGGCCGCGATGGCTGCAGCGCGGCACTCGGCGTCGTAGGTCAGACCGAGATAGTTGTTGGTGCCGGCCAAGATGACGAGCCGACCGTCAATGGTGGCGGAGGTGGCCGAATGGATGACATCCATCGGCGTCGCGATGGGAGCCACCCGGCTGCTCTCGGCCAGACGGGAATGGAGCGTTCGCTGCGTCGCGAACTTGTCGAGCAGGCTCACGAAACGCCGCGCTTCAACTGCACGATGCCGGCGCACAGCTCGTTGATGGTTCGGGCCTGCGCCGTGGTCTCGACGGGAATGGACAGATCCAGCCGGTCTTCGATCTCCATGATCAGGTCCATGACCTCGGCCGAGTCGAGATCGGCGGCCTGCGCGAGATCCTCATCACCACCCAGAGCGGCCGCGGCCGGCCGGATCACGGCCAGCGCCTCGCGGATCGTGGATTCGATCGATGCGCTCAGATCGGCCCACGCGTCAGCTCCGGCGGCTTGGTTCGAGGATGAATTCACGATGCGGCCCTCTCGGCTACAGGCTGATGGCGTTGGACGTCGGTGGGCATGCTGCTGCGCGGCTCTTGTTGCGCCTCGAGGCTGCGACGTTCGAGGAATTCCTTGCGTGCGGTGCTGCGCGACAACTTGCCTGATGAGGTGCGCGGCAAGGTGTGTGGCGGCACCAGTTCGATCAGGCAGTGAATGCCGAACTCGGAATGGATCGCTTGCTGAAGCCGCTCGGTCAGCTTGGTGAGCTTGTGCGGGTCTGACTCGCGACACTGCACCACGAGCACCGCGGTTTCTTCGTCATCCTCGTCGGGGATGGAGAACGCCGAGGCGTCCGTGGGGCGCACTTCCGGCTGCTGCTCGGCCAGGTATTCGAGGTCTTGCGGCCACATGTTGCGGCCCATGATGATCATCAGGTCCTTGGCGCGACCGGTGATGTACACCGAGCCGTCCGCCTGGTAACCGATGTCGCCGGTGTCGAGCCAACCGTCTGCCGACAGCACCTCGCGCGACGCCTCGACGTTGCCGAAGTAGCCCGACATGATGCTGGCGCCGCGAAGATGGATGCGTCCGCAGCGACGCTCGGGCAGCGGCTGGCCGAGATCGTCGCGGATCTCCAGCTCGTAGCCGGGCAGAGGACGGCCACAGTCGATGAATGCCTTGCCCTTGATGGTCGTGTTGCCGGCCGGTACCGCCAAGGCTTCCCCATCGAATGCCAGGCGATCCATGTCGACCACGTCAGTGCGAGCGCCACGTTCGAGTGGCGCAAAGCTGACAGCCAACGAACATTCGGCCATTCCGTAGCACGGAAGAAACGCGCGGTCATCGAAGCCGGCCGAGGCCACCGCGATGGCGAACTCCTGCAAGGATTCCGGGTGGATCATCTCGGCGCCGATGCCGGCAACCCGCCAGGCCGACAAGTCGAGCTCCTGGGTGTCGGCCGGGCGCAGGCGGCGGGCGCACAGCGTGTAGCCAAAAGGCGGGCTGAACGAAATCGTGCTGCGGTTCATCGACATCAGCTTGAGCCACAGGCGAGGGCGCATCGCGAAGTCGCGGGTCGGCAGGTAGTCGACGGAACGTTGGGTGGCTACGCAGCCGAGCACGATCCCGACCAGGCCCATGTCGTGGTAGTACGGCAACCACGAGCAGAACCGATCGACCGCCGTCAGGCCGAA
>NCFZ01000074.1 GCA_002281415.1 Burkholderiales bacterium 28-67-8
GCGATCACCGCAGCGTGCTCGGCGTACTCAACATGGAAATGAGGAACGTTGTGTTTCTTGTTGTCGTAGAAGTACATGTAAACCACGATCCCGTAGAACATCGAAAGTATCGGCATACGGTGTCTCTTGGGGATGACTCACATGCTGGGCAATGTAGCGCGCTGCAGGCCCGACCACTCACCCCGCCACCGCCTCCACCACCGTTTGCAACTGCGCCTCGGTGTGCATGCAGCTGATGAAAAACCGCAGCCTGGCGGCGCGTTCTTCGACGGCGGGATAGATGATGGGTTGGACGTTGATGCCGCGCTCGAAGAGCTTTTGCGAGAGCTTCACCGCCTTGAGCGAGCTGCCCACGATGGCCGGGATGACGGCGTGGCCTTGGCTTAGACCGGTGTCGATGCCGTGGCTGCGGGCCAGTTCCAGAAACTGCTGCGAGCGGCGCTGCAGGCGCTCGACGCGCTCGGGCTCTTTTTGCATGACGCGCAGGGCTTCGAGCGAGGCGGCAGCCAGCGGTGGCGAGATGCCCACGCTGTAGACGAAGCCGGGCGCGGCGTACTTGAGGTTTTCGATCAGCGCGCGCTCACCGGCGATGTAGCCGCCACAGCCGGCCAGCGCCTTGCTGAGCGTGCCCATCCAGATGTCGACTTGCGTGCCAGCCACGCCGAAGTGCTGCCGGATACCGCCGCCGGTGGCGCCCAGCACGCCCAGCGAGTGCGCCTCGTCGACCATCAAGAAGGCCTTGTGGCGCTGCTTGATGGCGATGAGCCCCGGCAGGTCGGGGATGTCGCCGTCCATGCTGTACAGGCCCTCGACGACGATGAGCACGCGCTCGAACTGCCCGCGGATCTCGGCCAGGATGCCGTCGAGCGCGGCCAGGTCGTTGTGCGGAAACGAGCGCCGCGAGCTGCCGGCCAGGCGGATGCCCTCGAGCGTGCTGTTGTGGATGAGGCTGTCGTGGATGACCAGATCCTTCGGCCCGAACAGGTAGCCGATGGTGCTGACGTTGGTGGCGTGGCCGCTGACGAACACCACGCAGTCGTCGACCTCGTAGAACTCGGCCAGAGCGACTTCCAGCTCGCGCTGGATGGGGCGCTCGCCGGCCACCAGACGGCTGGCCGAGGCCGAGGTGCCGTAGCGGTCGATCGCATCCTTGGCGGCCTTGTTGATGGCCATGTGGCCGACCAGCCCAAGGTAGTTGTAGCTGGAGAAGTTGATGCAGCTGCGCCCGTCGATCACGGTGGTGGCGCCGGCCACGCCTTCGTGCGACTTGAAAAACGGGTTGGCCAGGCCGAGCCGGTGGGCGGCGGCTTGCGGCACCAGGAGCTTTTCGTAGCCGGGGTGACGGTCGAAGCGGCACATCGCATCGGACACCTGCGGGTGGCTGGCCGTGCGCGACGCCGGCATGGCGCCCGAGGCAGAGGGTTCGCCAGCCTTGCGGCCCAGAAAGCGCTGGATCAGCTGGCTCTTGGCCGATGCATCGAGAGGCGACTTGCTCATGCGCTGCGCCTCGCGCGGCTTTGCGCCAGGGCGCGCGCATCGCTGGCCATGCGCTCGAGCAGTTCGGGCGTGGCGTCTTCGCCGTGCTGGCGGGCCACATCGGCCACCATTGCGTCGATCGAATGGGCCGCAGCCACCGGCTCGGCGTCGCTGCCCAGCAGTTTGTCGACCAGGCGCGCGGCCACGCGGTCGACCGCCATGCCGTCGCCCAGCATCATGGCCGGCAGCTTGACGCCAAAGCGCTGCTCGAGCCCGAGCGCGAGTTCCACAGCCATCAGTGAATCCATGCCCTGATCGTGCAGCGAGCGCGCGGTGTCGACGCGGTCGACGGCCACGCACAGCACCTGCGCCACTTCCTGGGCGACCATCTCGCGCACCAGACTGGCAGCTTCGGCCGCGGACTTGCCGGCGATCAGCGCGCGCACATCGATGCGCTCGCTGGCGCTGGCCTGGCCGGGGCGGCTGGTGCGGTTGAGCTGTTCGAAGCGCGCGCTGCGCGCCGATGGCAACACCCGCGCGAGCACCGCCCAATCGAAGTTGGCCACGGCGCACGGGGCGCCCGATCCGGCCAGCAACTCATCGAGCAGACCCAGCGCCTGCGCGCTGGACAGTGGCGCGGCGCCCAGCCGATGGCCGAGGCTGTCCTTGACTGCTGTCTGGCGACTCAGATAGCCGGCGTCGCCGATCGGCCCCCAGCCGATGCACGTGGCGGGCAGGCCCATGCCGCGGCGCAGTTCAGTCAACCCTTCCAGCCCGGCATTGGCGGCCACGTAGTTGGCCTGGCCCGGGTTGCCGATGAGGGTGGTGACCGACGAATAGACCACGAAGTGATCGATCGGGATGTCGAGCGTGAGGCTGTGCAAATGCCAGGCGCCGAGCAGCTTGGGGCGCAGCACGGCGTGCATGCGTGCGGCATCGAGCTGCCCGATGAGCGCGTCGTCAAACACGGCGGCCGCATGCAGCACGCCCTTGAGCGGCGGCATGTTCTTTTGCACGCGCTCGATGACCGTGCGCAGGACCTCGGGGTTGGCGATGTCGCAGGCCACCGCCCACACGCTCACGCCGCGCGCCTTGAACTCGGCCACTGCCTGCGCGGCGCCGGGGGTGTCGAGCCCGCGCCGCCCAAGCAACACGAGGTGGCGCACGCCGCGATCGACCAGCCAGCGCGCCGACTCGAGCCCGAAGCCGGCCAGACCGCCGCTCACCAGCCAGGTGCTGTCGGCCTCGAAGCGGGCCACCGGCTTCGGCCTCGCCGCGGGCTCGGGGCCAGGCACGGCGGACATCGACACCACCACCTTGACGATGTGGCGGGCCTGCTGCATGGTGCGAAACGCATCGACCACGCGCGCGGCCGGGAACGTGCGGCACGGCAAGGGCGAAAGCACGCCGTCGCGCAGCAGCGCCATCACGTCGCGGAACATGCGCGCAGCCAGCGCGGGGCGCCCGGTGAGCAGCTGATCGGCGTCGATGCCGAAGTAGCTGATGTTGTCCTTGAAGGGGCGCAGGCCGATGGGCGTGTTCTCGAAGAAGTCGCGCTTGCCGAGCTCGAGGAAACGGCCGAACGGCTTGAGCACACGCAGGTTGCGACGGATGGCTTCGCCGGCCAGCGAGTTGAGCACCACGTCGACACCCTCGCCGAGCGTGGCGGCCAGCAGTTCGTCGGCAAAGCCCAGGCTGCGCGAATCGAACACGTGATCGGCGCCCAGCAGGCGCACGAAGTCGCGCTTTTCCTCGCTGCCGGCGGTGGCGAAGACCTCGGCACCCAGATGCCGCGCAAGCTGGATGGCCGCGATGCCCACCCCGCCCGCGCCCCCGTGGATGAGCACGCGCTCGCCGGACTGCAGATCGGCCAGGTGCCGCAGCGAGTGGTAGACCGTGAAGAACACCGTGGGCACGGTGGCCGCCGCCTCGAACGACCAGCCGGGCGGCATCGCCACGACGGCGTCGTCGCGGGTGATCACGTGGCTGGCAAAGCAGGCCGAGCCGAAGCCCATGACGGCGTCGCCGGGCAGGTGGTCCTTGACGCGGCGACCCACGCGCGAAACCACACCGGCCATCTCGAGACCGAGGCTGGCGCCGGCAAAACCGTTTTCGACAGCCTCGTCGGGCAGCAGGCCCATGAGGTACATCACGTCGCGGAAATTCAGGCCCACGGCGTGCGCTCGCACCTCGATCTCGTGGTCTTGCAGCGGCCGCTCGGCATCACTCAGCCACAGCAGGTTGCGCAGTTGCCCCGGCACGCGGAAGTCGAGTCGGGAGCGCACCGACGGGTCCGCGGCGCCGGCGTCGCCCAAAGCCACGGCCGGCTCGGGCTGCGGCTGCAACGACAGGCTGTAGCGCGACTCGGGGGCGAGGACCACTTCGTTGCAGCCGTCGGGCTGCAGCAACTCCTGCGCGAGGCGCGTCATCGAGTGCAGCGCGTCGAGATCGCAGGCGATGTCGATCAGTGAACACGACAGCTCGGGGTGCTCGTTCATGACCACGCGGCCCAGACCCCACAAGGCGGCCTGCAGCGGGTTGGGCTCGACGGGCCAAGGCGCATCGGCCACCAGCGCGCCGCCCTGGGTGACGAGCCACAGACGCGGGGCCCGGGCTTGCTGCGCCATGGCCTGCACGTGCTGCAGCAAGGCCGAGGGGGCGTCCAGCGAGTCATCGACCGAACCGTTCCAGCCGAGCAGATGAACCACGTGGTCGACGCCCCCCAACGTGAGCGCGGTCAGATCGCTCGCTGCGTAGGCCACCACGGTGACGTCCTGCGCCCACGACTCCAGGTGGCGCCGCAACTGCGAAGCACAGGCCGCCGAGGCGGCATCGGCCAGCAGCAACCAGCGCGCCGGTGACGGCGCGGGCGGACTGACCGCGTCTTGCACCGACTTGCGTGCGAGCAGCAGGTAAGCACCGGCCGACAGGTCTTCGGCCGCCGGCTCGCAGGCCAGCTCGATCGCCTCGAAGCCGGCGTCACCCAGCGCACCCTGCCAGGCGGCGGGCGACAGCAGCGACGACAGCGGTTGATCGGCGCCGTCGTGCCACCAGGCGGGGTCGATCCCGTTCAGGAAATCGGCACTCCAGTCGGCATGGCGCTCGGCGACCAGCAGCACACCGCCCGGAGCCAACCAGCGACGCGCCTGAGCCAGCGCCGAGCGCGGACTGAGAGCGCGGTGCAGGCCGTGGCGCAGCACGACCACATCGAACAACTCGGGCAGCGGCCGCTCGGCACTGAGCTGCCAGGACGCCGTGTCGATGGCGGCCACGGTGATGGCGGCGTCGCCCTCGAACTCGAGTTGCTGGCGCAGCCGCGTGTCGTCGTGCAGTTGCGCGATCACGCTCTCGAGGCGACCCTCGGGCAAGGCCTCGGCCAGGCTGCGCGGCAGGTCGCTGGCGCCAAAGGCGACCTCCAGCACGCGCAGGCGGCGGTGCGCAGGCCAACCCTGCGCCAGGTGCAGCACGGTGCTCTGAACGGCCAGTCGCGTGCCCAGATAGGCGGGGTCGTCGTCGAGCAATGTTTCGGCGGTCGGTGAGCGCTGCAGCGCCTGCAAGAACTCGCCTCCTGCGGCCTCGCCTCTCAGCAGCTCAGGCAGATGACGGCCCACGCGGCCCAGCAGCACCAGCTGCGGCAGACACGCCGGGGCATCTCGCAGCAGCTCTTGCCAGATGTCGTCGGCGCGCGGCAGGTCGGTCGCGTCCAGGCGCCAGACGCCTTCGCCTTGAACCAGCAGGTGCTCGGCGCACAGACGCGCGGCCAGCCAGCGCAGGTAGGACGGGGCGGTGGGATCGCTCAGTTGCTGCTGCAACCAATCGGGTCGCTGCGCAAACAGCGTGTGGAACGCCGCATGGGCAAACGACAGCGTGAGCGCCTCGAACAGCGGCAGCGTCTGCGTGAACCAGGCGGTGCGCTGCGGTTCAGCCTCGGCGCCGGCAAACCCCGAGCGCAACCGCTGAGCCAGTTCGGCCGGAGCCGGCAACTCGCTGCTGGCCTGATCGGCCGGATGCGGCTGCAAGCGCGGCTGAATGTGCCAGCGCGCCACGGCGGATGCCTCGCGCTGCGCCACGTGGGCGGCGCGAAAACGGCAGCCCGCAAGATGCGCCACCAACTGGCCGTGGGCATCGTGCAACTCGAAATCGGCCGCCACCGAGCGCGCGCCACGCCGGACCACCCGGGCGCGCAAGCCAGTGATGGGTGTGCTGCCATACACGTCGAGCCGCCCCACCCTCACCGGCAGCATCGCCACGCCCCGGCCGGCTTCGATGTCGGACTGGAAGAAGTCGACCAGCGTCTGGAAGCACACATCGAGCAGCGCCGGGTGCAGCAGGTAGCCGCCATCAGCCAGCACGCTGTCGGGAACCTGCAAGCTGGCATCGAGCCGATCGCCGGCCAGCCGCGCGAGTGCCAGGCCCTGAAAGGCCGCTCCGTAATCAAGGCCCAGCGATGTCGCGAGGCGGTAGTGGGTGTCGTGCTCGATGAGCGGGTCGGCCCCGGCGAGCGGCTCGAGTTGCCCCGCCGCAGGCACCGGCAAATCCGAAGCGTCGATCACCCGGCCAGTGGCGTTGAGCGTCCAGTCGTCGTCGGACAGGCGCTCGCGGCTGGTGATCTGGAAGCCGCCATCACGCGCGTTGAGCGCGAAGCGCAGGCTGCGCGCATGGCCGGCATCGAACACGATGGGCGAGACGATGTCGAGCTCTTCAAGCGTGAAGCGCTCGCCGCCCAGTCATTCGCGCGCTGCGGCGAGTGCCATTTCGGCGTAGGCGGCGCCCGGCAGCACCATGGCCGAACCCACCTGGTGGTCGGCCAGCCACGGCACGGTGGCTGCATCGAGGGTGTTTTCCCAGCTGGTGGGCGTTTCGGTAAGGCGCCAGCCGAGCAAAGGGTGCACGCGCCGTCGCTCGATGAGCCCGTGGGCTTCGCTGGTGACGGGGTGCCAGTGGCGCTCGCGCTGCCACGGGTAGCTGGGCAGACGAACGTGAGCGGCGGGCCACGGAAACAGCGCGCTCAGCTGCGGCCGATCGGCCAGCAGGTGGATGCGCAAGGCGGCCTCTTCGAGCCGCGCCAGGCCGTCATCGTTGCGGCGCAGGGTGGGCAGCACGCGGCCTGTGGCACCGGCCGCAGCCAGGCACTCGCTGATGTAGCGCTGCAGCACCGCGTGCGGACCGATTTCGACGAACACGCGGCAGCCCAGGCCGATGAGCCGCGACATCGCATCGGCCATGCGCACCGGCTCGCGCACGTTGCGCCACCAGTAGTGCGCGTCGAGCCCGGCGTCATCGACCGCGTCGCCGGTGACGGTGGACACGAATGCCGCACCGCCCGGGGCCGCAGGCGTCAGGCCGGCCAGGCTGCGCGCCAGACGGCCTTCGATCGGGTCCATCTGCCGGCTGTGGAATGCGTAGTCGAGCTCGAGCTGCCGGAAGAACACGCGGCGCGCCTCGATGTGGTGGCGCACGCGGTCGAGAGAGCTCACGCTGCCCGAGATGGTCACCTGGGACGGGCTGTTGATGCCGGCGATTTCGACATCGAGGGCCAGCTCGCTCAGCACGCCTTGCATGTCAGCAGCCGACAGGGCCACCGCCGCCATGCGGCCGGTGCCGCGGGTGAGCCCTTGCGCGGCACTGCGCGCGCAGATGACACGCATGGCCTGATCGAGATCGAGCGCACCGGCCGCCCAGGCCGCTGCCACTTCACCCACGCTGTGGCCCGCGACCGCAGCCGGCACGATGCCTTGCTCGCGCAGCCACAGCGTCAGCGCCACCTGCATGGCGAACAGCAAAGGTTGCGCGACGGTGGTGTCTTCGAGCCTCGCGGCGTTGCCGTCGCGCAGTTCATCGACGACCGAAAAGCCCGCATACGGGTAGAGCGAGGCGTCAAGCACCGCCAGGATGTCGGCGAAGCGCGCCGAGTCGGCCAGCAGCGCGCGGCCCATGCCGGCCCACTGCGCGCCATTGCCCGAGTACACGAAGGCGATGCTGCCGGCGGCCGGCAAGGCCGTCTCGGTGACCACACGCGCAGCCGACGCGCCTTGCGCGAACTGCGCCAGCGCCTGCGCGGTCCCGACGAGCGATCCAGTCTGGACGGCCAGCCGTTTTTCCATGCGCTCGCGGCGGTGCGCGGCTGCATGAGCGATGTCGTAGAAGCCTTCGGCCGGCGTGGCATCGAGCAGCTGCGCATAACGGCCGGCCATCGCGCGCAAGGCAGCGTCGGTGCGCGCCGACAGGAACAGAGGCGGTGTGGCCTGGCTGGCTTCGGCGTGCGCGGACTGCGGCGCGGCGAGGTGCTCTTGCAGCAGCACGTGGGCGTTGGCGCCGCCGAAGCCGAACGAGTTGACGCCGGCCACCAGCGGCTTGCCGGCGGTTTGCACGAGCGCCTGATGGCGGGTGACGACATCGAGCTGCAGTGCCGCAAAGCCGATGTTCGGGTTGAGCGTGTTCACGTGCAGCGTGGGCGGCACGGCGCGGTTCTTGAGCACCAGCATCGCCTTGACGAGGCCGGCCATGCCCGAAGCCGACTCGAGGTGACCGAGATTGGTCTTGACCGAGCCGATGGGCAGCGGCTGACCCGCCGGGCGGCCCTGCCCGTAGACCGCGCCGATGGCCGCCGCCTCGACGGGATCGCCCACCGCAGTGCCGGTGCCATGCGCCTCGACGAAGTCGACATCGAGCGCGCCCAGGCCGCTGCGTTGAAGCACCGCGCGCATCAGGTCGGCCTGGCCTTCGCTGCTGGGAATCGTGATGCCGGTCTTGCGCGCACCGTCGGCATTGACGCCGGTGGCGCGAATCACGGCATGGACGTTGTCGCCATCGGCCAGCGCGCGCGCCAGCGGCTTGATCAGCAAGACGGCGCCGCCCTCGGCACGCACGTAGCCATCGCCGGCGGCATCAAACGCGCGGCAGCGGCCGTTGGCAGACAGCATCGACGCCTTGGTGAACCCCACGAACGGGTACGGGTGCAGCAGCAGGTTGACCCCGCCCACCAGCGCCATCGACGACTCGCCGGTGCGCAGGCTGTTGCAGGCGTGATGCAGCGCCACCAGCGACGACGAGCAGGCGGTGTCGACCGCCACCGACGGGCCGCGCAGATCGAAGAAGTACGACAGCCGGTTGGCCGCCACGCTGAGCGTGTTGCCGGTCATGAAGTGTGGCGACAGCAGCGCCAGATCGTCCAGCCCGCGGGTGCCGTAGTCGAGGCTGGAGATTCCCACGTAGACCGCGCAGTCGGAACCCTTCAGCGTGGAGGGCGCACGGCCGCCGTTCTCGATCGCCTCCCAGGCCAGCTCGAGCAGCAAGCGCTGCTGCGGATCGAGCCAGGCCGCCTCACGCGGCGAAATGCCGAAAAAGCCGGCGTCGAACTGGTCGATGCCCGACAGCACGCCGGCCTTGAAGGTGATGCTGCGCCCGGGCTCGGCGCGCTTGGGGTGCTGCAGCTCGGCGGTGGCCCAGCGCTCGGGCTGGACCTGGGTGACGAGGTCTCGGCCGTCTTTCAGCGCGGCCCACAGGCTGTGCTCGTCGGCCAGATCGCCGGGGAAGCGAAACGCCATGCCGATGATGGCCATGGCATCGGCATCGGCACCGCTGGTTGCACCCGCGTCGAGGGGCTGGTTCAAGCGATCCACCAAAGCGACTGGGCTGCTGAAAAAACCAAAATCTATCCTCGACGCTCAAGGTCAACATGGAACGAAAACTCGACGGAGAGTCTAGTGTGCCGTCCGGTGCCAAATCCCCCCCCATGGGGGGGTTGCGTTTCCGCCGAATGCATCACCCGCAAGAACCAAGCCATTCGCGCAGCGAGAATCCCGCCTCAACGAGCGCGGGCTCCGCACCCAAGCCAGTGTCGAAACTGAACGACCGCGCGCATTGAGCCGAATCAATCGAGGGGTAGGAAATGACGAAATCGAAGTCAGCCATTGTCGTAGGGGGTTCGCTCGGCGGGCTGACGGCAGCGAACCTGCTGTTGCGCGCGGGCTGGGACGTGCATGTGTACGAGCGCGTCGCCGAGGAACTGGAAAGCCGCGGCGCGGGCATCGTGACGCACCCGCAGCTGATGGATTCGCTGCGGCTGGCTGGCGTGGTGGTCGACGAAACGATGGGCGTGACCATCGAAGAGCGCGTCACGCTCGGCCAGGACGGATCGCGCGTGGGTTCGCGGCCGGCGCCGCAGCTGTTCACGGCCTGGGGCCGCATGTTCCATGCGCTGCGATCGGCATTGCCACCCGAGCGGTATCACAACGGCAAGCATCTGGTGTCGTTCGAGCAGGACGCCAACTCGGTCAGCGCCACCTTTGCCGACGGCGAAACGGTGTCGGCCGACGTGCTGATTGCCGCGGACGGCGTGCGCTCTTCGGTCCGGCAATCGCTGCTGCCCGAGGTGGGGCTGCAGTACGCGGGCTACGCCGCCTGGCGCGGCGTGATCGACGAGACGGTGCTGTCTGAGGCGGTCATGACCGATCTGTTTCCGTACTTCGCGTTCGGGCTGCCGCCGCGCGAGCTGCTGGTGGCCTACCCCATCGCCGGCAAGAGCAACTTGGTGACGCCGGGCGATCGCCGCTACAACTTCGTGTGGTACCGGCCCGCCGACGCGGCCACCACGCTGCGCGACATGCTGACCGACGCCACCGGCAAGGTCTGGGCCGATGGCATCCCGCCGCCGCTGATCCGCCCCGAGTTGCTCGCCGCCACAAGGCAAGCCGCGCGCGACGTGCTGGCGCCGCAATTCGCCGAGCTGGTCGAGAAAACCGAGAACCTGTTCTTCCAGCCCATCTACGACCTGGCCAGCACGCAGCTCGCTTTCGGCCGCATCGCGCTGCTGGGCGACGCGGCCTTCGTGGCCCGACCGCACTGCGGCATGGGCGTGGCCAAGGCGGCGGGGGATGCGGTGGAACTGGTCAAGGCACTCGGCCAGCACGATGACGTTGCCACCGCGCTGCGCGCCTACGAGGAACCCCGGCTGCAACTGGGCAACCTGGTCATTGCGCAGGCGCGCCACCTGGGTGCCTACATGCAAGCGCAGGTCAGCACCCCGCTCGAGCGCGAGATGGCCGAGCGCTACCGCACGCCCGAAGCGGTGATGGCGGAAACCGCCATGCACCTGTCGCTGGGCGATCCACCTCGCCAGTGAACCGACCGGCCGCCGGCGCTCACATGCTGCGCCGGTACTGCCCGCCGACTTCGAACAGCGCGCGGGTGATCTGCCCGAGCGAGCACACGCGCACCGCGTCCATCAGCACCTCGAACACGTTGTGCTGGTCGATCGCGGCTTGCTGCAGCCGCTGGAGCATGGCCGGCGACTCGGCAGCGTGCTGCTCCCAGAAGGCGTGCAGCCGCGCGAGCTGAGACTGCTTTTCATCGTCGGTCGAGCGGGCCATCTCGATGTGCTCGGGCACCGGGTCGCCA
>NCFZ01000238.1 GCA_002281415.1 Burkholderiales bacterium 28-67-8
GTTCTCAGACTTGCTCCACTTGTAGCAACGTCAGCTACAGGACGTCCATCGCCAACCGCCGGCACGGGCAAACGCGCCCGGCCGTGCGGCGCTGCCGCCCCTGCTGGCCGAGCTTAGGGTGAGCCAGCGGCATAAACTTGGACCCACACCATGACCGACTTCTTCGACCTCAAGCGCAATGACGTGGCCATGCTGTGCCGCCGCTCGGGCGCGCGCCGGCTCGACGCGTTTGGCTCGGCAGTTCGGGATGACTTTGATCCCGTCGCGAGCGACCTCGATTTCCTGGTCGAGTTCGACGACGTGCCGCCCGCCACCTATGCGGAGGCCTATTTCTCCCTCAAGGAGGGGCTCGAGTCGCTGTTCGGCCGGCCGGTTGACCTGGTGACGAGCCGCGGCTTGGAAAACCCTTTCTTCCGCGAGCGCATCGACGCCGAGCGCCGGATGGTCTATGCACGCTGACGCCGAAAAACTCTTGTGGGATGCCAGCCATGCGGCCGACCGTGTGGTGCGTTTCATCGTCGGCAAGAGCTTTGCCGACTACTTGCAGGACGAGTATTTGCGCTCGGCGGTGGAGCGCCAGTTCGAAATCATCGGCGAAGCCCTGAATCGGCTTGCCCGCACGGACCCAAGCACGGCTGCGACCATCGCCGAGCTCCCGCGAGTGGTGGCGTTTCGCAACATCCTGATCCACGGCTACGCCACGGTGGACAACAAGCTGGTCTGGGGCGTCATCGAAACCCATCTCGAGCCGTTGCGCGCCAAGCTCGGGCAGCTGCTCGCGCAGCCCTGACCGGCGAGCCGCTCGGCGCCTAAACCTGACCGTGTGAGGTTGGTGTTGCTGATGGTGAGCCCGGGCTTGAACAATCCAAGATTTGGCCCGAGGGAGACGACAGTGCCCTCGGCCTTTGGCAACCTTTACGGCCCCGGCGAACCCTTAACGAACACATGAGCCATTACGCGTCTTTGCACTCCCCCGCCGCCGACCGCAACAAGGCGCCGATCCTCGAGCAGTTGCAGCGGCTGTTGCCCGCATCGGGCCTGGCGCTCGAAATCGCCGGCGGCAGCGGGCAGCATGTGGCGCATTTCGCGGCGGCGTTGCCGGGGTGGACGTGGCAGCCGACCGATGGCGATGCGCGCTCCCCGGCGTCGATCGAGGCGTGGTGTGCGGGGTTGACGAACGTGCGCCCGGCGCTGCGGCTCGATGTGCTCGACGAGGCGAGCCTGGCGGCGCTGGCGGTCGCGTTGAACGAGCCGGTTGATGCGGTTTACTGCGCCAACATGCTGCACATCTCCCCCTGGGCCACGTGCGCTGCGCTGATGCAATTGGCCGCGCGGCACCTGGCGCCGCAGGGCCTACTGGTGTTGTACGGGCCGTACCTGGAAGCGGACGTGCCCACGTCGCCGGGCAACCTCGCTTTTGATGCCGATCTGCGCGCGCGCGATGCCACCTGGGGCATCCGCC
>NCFZ01000239.1 GCA_002281415.1 Burkholderiales bacterium 28-67-8
CTGGTGTATTCGCTGCGCAAGCGCGGGGTCATCACCAGCGGGCGGCCCGCCACGCTGCTGCGCTTGCACGAGGCGATGGCGTGGGCCGGCTCGCTGCTGGTGCTGGTGCACGCGGGCATCCACTTCAACGCGATCCTGGCCTGGCTGGCGGTGTGGGCCATGCTCATCAACATCGCCAGCGGGCTGACCGGCAAGTACCTGCTCAAGCGTTCGCGCGAGCGCATGGACGAGGCGCGCGAGCGCATGCAGTCGCAAGGGCTGACGCCCGAGCAGCTCGCCGAACTGGGCTACTGGGACAGTCTGACCTTCGATGCGGTGAAGCAGTGGCGCGTGGTCCATGTGCCGATCTCGCTGGCCTTCGGCGTGCTGGCGCTGGCGCACATCGTCTCTGTGTTCATCTTCTGGGGCTGGAATTGAAGCGCCCGTGGCTGCTCATCGTGGTCATCGCCAACTTGCTGGCCGTGCTCGCGCTGGTGTTCATCTACCCCGATCTGATGGTCGCGCCGGGGCCGCTTTCCGCCGGCCACGCCAAGCTGGCCACCGACTGCTACGCGTGCCACACGCCGCTGCGCGGCGCATCGGCAAAGCGCTGCGAGAGTTGCCACGCGGTGGCCGACATCGGTCTGCGCAGCACGCGCGGCGTGTCCATCGCCGCCACGCCCGCCAAGGTGGCGTTCCACCAGCACCTCACCGAGACCGACTGCGTCGCCTGTCACAGCGACCACGAAGCGCCGAAACTCACGCGGCAAAGCCGCAAGCCGTTTTCACACGAACTGCTGCAACCGGCCACGCGCGATCGCTGCGAGAGTTGCCACCAACAACCCGCCGGCACGCTGCACCAGCAATTCAAGGGCAACTGCGCGCAATGCCACAGCGCCAAGGGCTGGAAGCCGGCCACGTTTGACCACGGCAAGCTGTTCGCGCTGGAGGGGGAGCACCAGACGCGCTGCGAAACCTGCCACGTGAACAGCGACTACAGCCGCTACACCTGCTATGGCTGCCACGAACACACCCCGTCCAACGTGCGCGCCAAGCACGAGGAAGAAGGCGTGCGCGACCTCGACAACTGCGTCAGGTGCCACCGCAGCGCCACTGACAAGCCCGAGGAGGGCGGCGACGGCGAACGCTCGTCAGACGCGCCCGGAAACCCAGGCCGCGACCGACGCGAGCGCGACTGACAGCCCGGACGGGTCGGTGCCACCGGCCATCGCCATGTCGGGCTTGCCGCCGCCCTTGCCGCCGACTTGCTGCGCCACGAAGTTGACGAGCTCGCCGGCCTTGACGCGGCCCATGGTGTCGGCGGTCACGCCGGCGGCCAGCTGCACCTTGCCGCCGTCCACGCTGGCCAGCACCACCACTGCGGTCTTGAGCTTGTCCTTGAGCTTGTCGAGCGTTTCGCGCAGGGCCTTGGCGTCGGCGCCTTCGAGCCGCGCGGCCAGCACCTTGATGCCACCCACGTCG
>NCFZ01000075.1 GCA_002281415.1 Burkholderiales bacterium 28-67-8
GTCGGTGCACATCATCCTGATCACCGGCTACGGCACGGTCGAGCTGGCGGTCGACGCCATGAAGGCCGGCGCCAACGACCTGCTGACCAAGCCGGTGTCGCTGAGCGAACTGCGCGAGCGCATCGACGCGATGACGCAGCAGCTGCGCACCTCGAGCCGGCTGCGCTACTTCGAATCGCGCGAGCGTGAGGCCAGCCATTCCATCCTCGGCCAGTCGCAGGTCATCAAGGCGCTCAAGCAGCGCATCGAGCGCATGGCGTCGGTGGACGCCGAGGGCATGCTGCCGCCCATCCTGATCACCGGCGAGACCGGCACCGGCAAGGAACTGGTGGCGCGCGCATGCCACTACCTGAGCGCGCGGCGCGACCGCCCTTTCATCGAGATCAACTGCGCCGCGATGCCGCCCAACCTGCTCGAGACCGAACTGTTCGGCCACGAGCGCGGCGCCTTCACCGACGCCAAGGAACGCAAGATCGGCCTGCTCGAAGCGGCCGACGGCGGCACGCTGTTCCTCGACGAGGTCGGCGACATGGACCTCACGCTGCAGGCCAAGCTGCTCAAGATCATCGAGGACGGGCGCTTCAGGCGCATCGGCTCGGTGCAAGAGCAGCAGGTCTACGTGCGCATCGTCGCGGCCACCAACCGCGATCTGCAAGCGCGGGTGGACGAGGGCGCCTTCCGCGCCGACCTGTACTTCCGGCTGCGCGTGCTGCAGCTGTCGGTGCCGCCGCTTCGCGAGCGCGAGGACGATGCGTCCTACCTGGCGCAGCAGTTCTGCCAGCAGCTGGGTCAGCGCTACCGGCGCGAGGGCATCCACCTCGGGCCGCCCGCGCAGGCGGCCATCGCCGCGCACCGCTGGCCGGGCAATGTGCGCGAGCTGCGCAACGTGATCGAGCAGGCGGTGCTGCTGGCGGCCACCGACACCATCGAAGTCCACGAGCTGATGCTGCCCGCGCCGCGCGGCACCGTGGCGGCCGACGCATCGCTGTCAGGCGCATCGTCAGTCGGCGAAGCCGGCTCGGCGCTCGACCGCAGCGAGCGCGAGCTGCTCATCAAGGCGCTGGCCGAGTCGAACCACAACGTCTCGCAAGCCGCGCGCATCCTGGGCATCAGCCGCGACACGCTGCGCTACCGGCTCGAAAAGCACGCGCTGAAGATGTGACGCGAGCGCCGCGCGGCGCTGGCCTGGCCCTGGCGTGCGAGGCCTACTGCGGCGTGGACATGCGCAGCCGGCGCGCGGCTTCCTCGGCGCGCGCGTCGTCGATCTCGCGCATCACGCCACCCACATCGACCACGCCGGTGGGCTGCACGAACACACCGGTCAGCCGAGTCTCGGGCGTGAGCACGCCGCGTTCGTAGAGCGCCCAGATCTCGGATCCGTGGTCGGTGGCCAGCAACTCGGGCGCGAAGCGGCCGAAGAAGTCGCGCAGGTTCTCGACGTCGCGCAGCAGCATGCGCTTGGCGTGGTTGTTGCCGGCCGCGTCCACGGCCTGCGGCAAATCGATGATGACCGGCCCGTCGGCGGCCAGCAGGATGTTGAACTCCGACAAGTCGCCGTGCACGACGCCGGCGCACAGCATGCGCACCACCTCGGTCAACAAGCTCGCGTGGTGAGCGAGTGCCTGCTCGGGCGTGAAGGCCACGTCGTTGAGGCGCGGCGCGGCGTCACCGTGCTCGTCGGTCACCAGCTCCATCAGCAGCACGCCCTCGTGGAAGTTGTACGGCTTGGGCACGCGCACGCCGGCGGCAGCCAGCCGGTACAGCGCATCGACCTCGGCGCTTTGCCAGGCGGCTTCTTGCGACTCGCGCCCGTAGCGCGAACCCTTGGCCATGGCACGCGCCTGGCGGGTGTTCTTGACCTTACGGTTCTCGGTGTAGTCCACCGCCTGCCGGAAGCTGCGGTGGGTGGCTTCCTTGTAGACCTTGGCGCAGCGGGTTTCATCGCCACAACGCACCACGAACACCATGGCTTCCTTGCCGCTCATGAGCTGGCGCACGACGGTGTCGATCAGCCCTTCATCGATCAGGGCTTGCAGTCTGGGGGGTGCTTTCATCGGAGGATTTTGCGCGCTCGCCATGCGGCAGGTGGCGCGCCAGCATTTCGGCCAGCCGTGCGATCGCGATCGGCTTGGCCAGGTAGTCGTCCATGCCGCAGGCCAGACACGCTTCGCGGTCGCCGGGCATCACGTTGGCCGTCAGGGCCACGATGGGCAACCGACCCGCCCGAGTACCGGAGCGTTCCCAGTCGCGGATGCGCCGTGTCGCCTCGAAGCCGTCCATGCCCTGCATCTGGCAATCCATCAGCACCAGATCGAACTCCTCGGTTTGCATCAGGCTGATCGCCTGCGCGCCGCTGCTGGCCACGGTGCAGGTCACACCCAACGTATCGAGCATCTGCGACGCCACCATCTGGTTGACCTCGTTGTCCTCGACCAGCAGCACATGGCCGCGCAGGCGGGTCTCGGCGCTTGCGGCGGGCGGCACCAGGGCGGCGTGCTCCGGCGCCAAGCGCGCCAACATGCGCGTCAGGCCACGCAGCAGATCGCCGCGGCGCACCGGCTTGTTGAGGTAGTGCAGCGCGCCGGCGTCCTGCCGGGTGAGCTCATCGGCGTTGGCGTAGGCCGAACTCAGCAGCAGCAACTGCGTGGCCGCTGCACCCGGATGGGCGCGGATCGCGCGCGCCAGCGTCTGCCCTCCGAGGCCTCCCAGGCCCATGTCGATCACCACCAGATCGAACGCGGTGCCGTCTTGCGCCGCTTCGGCGACGCATTGCAGCGCTTGGCCGGAGGAGTCGGCACACGCCACCCGCATGAGCCAGCCTTCCAGCTGGGCCGTGAGGATGTCGCGGGTGGTGCGGTTGTCGTCGACCACCAGCACACGCACCCCGCGCAGCGCCGGGCTGGACAGCTCGGCCGCCGAGGCACGACGGGCCGGCGGCAGACACAGCTCCATGGTGAAGATCGAGCCCTGCCCCGGCACGCTCGCCACGCTGATGCTCCCGCCCATGAGCGCGAGTAGCCGCTTGCAGATGGCCAGCCCGAGCCCCGTGCCGCCGAACTGCCGCGTCGTGCTGCCATCGGCCTGCGAGAAGTGCTCGAAGATCTTGGCGTGCGCCTGCGCCGGAATGCCCATTCCGGTGTCGCGCACGCTCAGGCGCACATCGGCGCCGGCGTCCGTGTGCTGCAGCAGCGTCAGGCTCACCACCACCTCGCCGCGGTCGGTGAACTTCACCGCGTTGCCGACCAGGTTGGCGATGACCTGGCGCAAGCGAAACGGATCGCCGCAGCACGCCAGACTCAGGTCGGGCGGCGTGAACCGCGCGACAAGCTCAAGACCCTTGTCGGCGGCCGGCTGCGCGAACATCAACAAAGCATCGTCGACCACCTCGGCCAGGTTGAAATCGACCGCCTCGAGCTCGATCTGGCCGGCTTCGATGCGCGAGAACTCGAGGATGTCGTTGATGACGTTGAGCAGGTGACGGCCCGACGACTGCACCGTCTCGGCCCAGATGCGCTGCTGCGGGCGCAGATCGCTGCCGATCAGCAGCTCGTTCATGCCGAGCACACCGTTCATCGGGGTGCGGATCTCGTGGCTCATGGTGGCCAGGAATTCGCCCTTGGCCAGGCTGGCGGCTTCGGCGGCGAGCCTGGCCTGCTGCAGCCAGTCGTCGCGCTGCGCGATCTGCTCGAGCATGTCGTTGAAGCCGCGACCGAGCTGGTCGAGTTCGATCACGTCGCTGGCGCCGGCGCGCACGTGGTAATCGGCCGAGACCGACACGCGGTCCATGAGCAGGTTCAGATCGGACAGCGGCTGCAGCACCTGGCCATCGAGCCGGCGCAGCAGCCGCCGGCTGGCGGCCATGGCCAGCAGCGACGCGAAGGCGGTCACCAGGATCTGCAGCACGGTCTGCTCGTACAGGCCGTCCATGCTCACCCCGAACACCAGATGCCCCTGCACGCCTTGCGGGGACGACACCGGCTCGCTCAGGGTGAGGTGGTCCACCCCCAGGCTCAGGCCCGCCCCGGTACCCCAGGATGCCGGCGGCGCCGATTCACCCTCGAGCTGGTAGGCGCTGACGCGCTGGCCGTCCTTCCCGTACAGCGCAGCGAACTCGATGTCGGTCGAGTGGCGCAGCGACTGCAGCAGCTCGTCAGCCGCCTTGACGTCGTCAAACATCAGCGCGGCGGCGGCGTTGTCGGCCAGCACGCGGACTTGTGTGCGGTGCGTGTCGATCAGCGAGTACAGATCGAACGCAAAGCTGCTCACCACCAGGAACAGCCCCACGACGCCCACCGCCGTGGCCAGGGCGATGCCGTTGAGGCGCCGCAGCCGCGCAGCCAGCGTGCTGGGGGCGGTCACTGGATCACCTCGGTGGCCAGTCGCAGCAGCTTGGAGCTGAGGTTGAGCCGAGCGCTGCGCGCCGCCGCCAGATTGGCTTCGAAGCTGACCCGGCCTTGCTGCACGTTCATGTTGAGCGCCACGCCCTGATGCGCGGCCCCCGCGCTGTCGGCAACCGTCAGCACGGGCCGGCCGCGCGTGCCGGCCAGCACGCGTGGCAACGCGTCGATGGCGGTTGCCGAGATGAACACCACCTGGCACGTGTCAAGCGACTCCCCCGCCGCACGGCGCAGCACCGCGACGCTGCGGCTGCCCACGGCCTTGCCCTGCAAGCCATCGACGTCGCGGCCGAAGGGGTCGGCCCCGTAGACGCACACGGTGAGCGTGCTGCCGACCTCGGCCGGCCAGTCGGTGTAGACCACGAAATTGAACAGGAAGGCTGCCTTCAACCGGTATTCGGGGAACTCCTCGGCGCGCGCGCTGGCGGCACACCACAGCAAGGCCAGCAGTGCCACGACACCGAGCCGCCGAGCGCGTGGCGCGCTGCTGACCCCGCCGTGCCCTTCGGCAAACAACCGCTGACCCATGCGCCTCAGAACCTCACCACGAGCTTGGCGCTGGCGCTGCGCCCGTCCTGCTCGAACGAGTTTTGCCAGTTGATCTCGGAGCCGGGATGGGCATAGCGCCGGTCGAACAGGTTGTAGACGCTCAGCCACAGCTCCACCCCGTGGGCCAGCCGGGCCGTGCCCAGCGTGAGGTTGGACACCGTGTAGCCGCCGAGATCGGTGCCGGCCAGGCTCATGCGCTTGCTGTCGTACTGGAACTCGTAGCCCGCCTGCCAGCCCCAGGCCAGCGGCACCGACAGGTTCAGCTTGCCCAGCGTCTGCGGCGAGTTGGGCAGCCGCCCGCCTTGCGGGTTGTCGACATCCTGCAGCGACACGCTGCCGCGCAGCCGGGCACCCGACGCCCAGACCTTGTCGGCCGACAACTCCAGCCCCTGCGAGCGGATGGAGCCCCCGGACCGGTACTGCGCCAGGCCGCTGAGCGGCTCGATGCCCAGCTTGATGAGGTCTTGGGTGGTCCATTGGTAAAGGGACGCGCTCAGGGCCAGCTCAGGGTCGAAGCGGTGGTCGAGCACCGCCTCCCACGCATTGACGGCTTCGCCTTGCAGCGACGGGTTGGCGACCTGCGACTTGCCATCACCGTAGTCACGCTCGTAGGCGTTGGGCGCGCGGTGGGCTCGGCCGTAAATCACCTTGACCGTGGTCGCCGGCGTGGCCTGCCAGATCAGGCCGGCGCGCGGGCTGCCGCTCGTGCCGGTGTAGTTGTTGTGATCGACGCGCAGCCCCAGCGTGGCCGTCAGCATGTCGGTCACCCGCCACTCGTCCTGCGCGAACACACCGACGCGGTGGCCGGAGCTGTCGATGCGGAAATCATTGGCAGGATGGGCGAGATCCAGGCTCGCCTGCTCGACACGCGTGTTGTCCTGCGCCTCCACGCCGGCCATCAACTTGTGGCCGGCCACGGCCGTCGAGACCACATGCCACTCGGTGCCGAACCAGTCGGCCCGGGCCGGGTCCGCAACCAGGCTGCCATAGCTGAAGGTGGCGTCAAACCGGTAGCGGCCCGCAAACACGCGCCCCGACACCTGCAGCGTGTCGTCGGCGTATCGATCCTGGTACTGCAACTGGGCTGTCGCGTAGCGGTCCCGGTAGGGCCGGGTGCGCACCAGCGGGTCGCTCAAGTAGGCCGCCGTGGGATCGTGCTTGGCGCGGTCGCCCTGCACGATCTCCGCGGACCACGCGCCGCGCGACACGCGGGCGAAGAACTCCTGATCCCGCTCGGATTCCAGCCCGGCGGCGACGCCGGAGATACCGCTCGAGCCGTAGTCGTAGAAGCGGTCCTTGCCGTTGGCACTCAGGCCCGAGACCGACACCAGCACATCGACGCCGTTGTCAAGCAGCTTGCCAAATGTGGCCCGCCCGGTGCGCGACGTGTTGGGGTGCTGATAGCTCACCGACACCTCGGCGCCGTCGAGGCTGGCG
This sequence comes from Burkholderiales bacterium 28-67-8, assembly GCA_002281415.1. GTDB lineage: Bacteria > Pseudomonadota > Gammaproteobacteria > Burkholderiales > Burkholderiaceae_C > PBB1. The sequence continues at coordinate 6,384 of NCFZ01000075.1, forward strand.
CCGGTGCGCGTGATCACGTTGACCACGCCGAACATCGCGTTCTGGCCGTACACCGCGCCACCGGGGCCGGGGATGAATTCGATGCGCTCGATCAGGTCGAGGTCGAGCGGGAATTCGTGGCCGGCCGGCGCACCGTCGTACACCGGGTCATTGATGCGGTTGCCGTTGACCATGACGAGCACCCGCGCGGTCAGATCGCCCGGCAGCCCGAAACCGCGCACGCCCAGGTACTGGTACTGGCGGTCGTAGGTGGTGTGCACGCCGGGCAGGCTGGACAGCGCGTCGCCCAGCGTGCGCCAGCCGAAGGTCTTGATGTCCTGCCGCGAGATCATCCGCACGGCCGCGGCCACCTCGGCCGGCTTTTGTTCGTACTTGGCCGCCCCGACGACGGGGATCTCGAGCAGTTGCTCCAGGCTCAGGGTCGTCAGGTCGGCACCGGCCTCGGCCGCGCGCGCCGCGCCTGAACCCGTCAGCCACAGCGCCAGCGCCAGCCACCCGGCGGTGCGCCAGTGGGATGGCGCCTTGCGGGCACGGCTGCGCCGCTCCAGCAGAACTCCCGCTGCGCGGGGTTCCCTGGGGAAAAACCCCTTGGCGGTGAGTGGCTCCAGCAGCAAGGCAGGCATTATCGGCATGTGACAAACCGCACGGCCCGCATGCCACGCTCGGGGCAACACCCGGCGCCATCCTCCAGCCCATGCACGAAGCCTGGCTCACCGTGGGATTGCTCTTCCTGAGCAACGTGTGCATGCGCTTCGCCAGGTACGCCCACCTCACGGAGATGAGCCAGCGCGGCGCCGCCGCTCAGCTGCGACCGATGGCGTCGAGCGAGCGCTGCAGCGCGGCGCGTGCGGCGGGGTCAGCCAGGTTCGCCACGCACGCCGGCGCGTTGAGCAACTCGAGCAACTGCAGCATGCGATAGCCGATGGCCTGGCGGGTCAGCTCGAAGGCGCGCCGCTTGCCGTCATCGCCACCTTCGGCATTCGACGGATCGGGGTAGCCCCAGTGGGTCTTGAGCGGCTGCGCAGCACCGCCGAAAAACACCGGGCAGGCCTCGGCCGCGGCGCTGTCGCACACGGTGATCACCACCGACAGCGGCGGCGCATCGGCGTGGGTGAATTCATCCCAGCTCTTGCTGCGAAAGCCGCCCGTGGCCATGCCCACACCACCCAGCGCCTCGAGCGCGAACGGGTTGATGCGCCCGCCCGGCGCGCTGCCCGCGCTGTGCGCACACACAGCGCGGCCCAACCGAGTCGCCCAGTGGTTGAGCATGCCTTCGGCGAGCACGCTGCGCGCCGAGTTGTGGGTGCACAAGATGAGCACGTGGATGGGGTCGTGGTTCATGAGGAAATCATTGAAGCGGTTCGGTGGGAACGGAACGAAGAATCAGGACAGGGACAGGATCGACCGGGGCGAACCCACGCAGCGGCGGCCCGGCCGCTCAGCAGCTGGCACAACCCGGGGCGGTCTGCGGTGCCGCGCCCAGCGCACACGGCTCGCCCTGGCAGCAGTGCGCCGTGAGGTACTCGAGCAGCGCGTTCATGTGCTCGAGCTGCGGGCGGTAGATCAGGCTGCGCCCGCTGCGCTCGTGGGTCACCAGCCCGGCGTGCATCAGCTCCTTGAGGTGGAACGACAGGGTCGACGCCGGCACGCCCAGCGTGGCCGACAAGGCCCCCGGCGTCAGCCCCAGCGGCGCCGCACCCACCAGGGCGCGAAAGACCCGCAAGCGCATGGGCTGGGCCAATGCAGCCAGCGCGGTGACGGCGGTTTTTTCTTCCATCTTTCCATTTTCATGGAAGCAAATGACGGGCTCGTGACCGTGGGGCTGGATCCTGCGCGGGGTGCTTGCGCAAGCTGCTGGCCGGGTCCGCGCAGTGGCGGAGCCCGCCGGCGCCCTCATGCTGCCCAGCGCGCAGAAATCGGGCGCCAGCCGGCTCCGTCACTGCGCTCCGTTGGGGCTGGACGCGAAGGTCAAGCTGCGCGCCAGCCGGCGGCGTCGCGACGCGCGCGACCGAGGGCTTCCAGCGTGTCAAGGATGACGGGCAGCCGCTCACGCCAGCGCCCGCGGGCCGTGAAGCGAGCCTCGAGGTCGGCGAGGCCTTGGGCCGCTGGCGTGTGCGTCAACACGTCAGCCACGGCCTTGATCTGCTCGGGCAGGCCAGTAGGCCAGGGCCGCTTGGCGACGGGTGCCACCGCAGCGACCGGCGCCGCCGCGTGGGCCGCTTCGGCTTCTTCGTCACCCGTCTCGATGCTGGCCTGGTCGCCGCCGCGCTGCCGCAACTGAAATTCAGGCCGCAGCCAGCGCACCGTGCCCGCCGCTTCTTCGGCGGCACGCTTCGCGTTCAGCGCGACCAACCGCTCCAGCAGCGTCTCCACCGCCCCTGCCCTTGCCTCGGCCCCAGCCGGCGTGTGATCGGCCAGCGCCACGCGCAGATCGCCCCAGCCATAGGCATCGAGCACCGCCGTATCGAGGTCGTCGTGCAGGGTGCGCAACACGCTGACCAGCCCCTGCTCGTGAATCAGCTTGTCCTTCGCCGTCAACGCCTCGCCACTGCGCAGCTTGTCGAGCACGTTGTACATGCCGGTCAGCGTGACCCCCTCATGCGCCGCCTGCCGCGCCTTGCGATGCGCATCGAGCTGCTCGGCCAGCTGGCGGATGCGGTCGGTGAGCGCAGGAGTGAGGCCGGTGTCGTCGGAGGGGAAGGGGAAAGAGTTGAAGGTCAGCTTGTGTTGGTACCTCGGGCGATCTTCCAGTGTTCCGCCTGTCTCTCGAGCCCAGACGAGGTGAGGCTGTGAGCTGAGTACCCCCAAGTGAAAACTGTCGTCAGAAGCGATAGCCACTACGGACGTATCGGGGACTGTCCTTGGCGAAACGAACTGGAAGGAAAAGAACTTCGCCGTCCTGGGAACTGCTATATAGCAGCGTAACGAGGAGAGTGCGTTCCTCAAAGGCGGAATCGGCCGCGTGAAGAGCCACCAATTCCTGCGCCGCTCCTCAACCGGATTCAGGTCGCGCTCAGGCTTGACTCGTGTGAGTACCCACTGGTAAAGCGCAGGGTAGTCCCGTCGAACAACGTGTTCCTCGCGCGGCCAAAAATCGATCACGAAAGCGTGCCGATTTTGTTGTGTCAGGTCTCGTGCAGTTACAAATGGCTTGAGAACGTCCGCTTCGTCATTTCCTGCGCTGGCTTTCGAAGCATCCTGGGGCAGCAAAACAAATCCTTGTCCCAACGGATACATGCCGGTGAAGGCAACACCTCGATTGGCAACCAATTCAGTGAGGCCACTTGTGTTGATCCGAAGGTCGAGATTTGCGTGGATGAGGCCAGCTTGTTCAATCAGCTTTACGTTTGCTTCGCCATCGTCCCGAACCTGCTCTTCGACCGCGTACAACAAGCGCCCAGACGCGTTCGTTGAAGAGCGCTGGCCAACTGTCATGGCGATTCGGACGGCGGCTCCGTCCGAACTGTCCACCCACGGATGATCTGGAATCGCGAACACCAGCGAGAGCTTGCCAGCGACGGGGCGGGGCAGGCCGGCGCCCGATTTCTGCGTGTTTGGCAGCATGAGGGCGACGGCCTGCCCCGCCTCGCCGCCCGCGCCGACTTCAGCAAGAGCCCGATCCACCACCCGGCGATTGAACGTCTGCGTCAAGCTGTTGGTGGTGATCAGCCCAAAGCGCCGCGTCAAACCGAATCGCACGCAATCAGCCGCCCGCTGCCACCAGTACATGACGAAGTCGGCGCTTTCCGGCATGTCGGTCCACACGCCGCGCAACGCCTGCACGTATCCATCGCCCAACGCATCGCGCATGCGCTTGTTGCCGATGAACGGCGGATTGCCCACGATGAAGTCCGCCGCCGGCCACACCGCCTGCCGAGGATTCACATACGTCCACTGCGGCACCTGCGCCGCCTCATCGGGCACCTGCTCGCCCGTGACCGGATGGACCTTGAACGACACGCCATCCCAGCGCGTCACCACCGCCCCCGCCGCATCGCGCATCGGCACCACGCCGTCATAGGCCAGCACGGCATCCCGGTGGTCGATGTTTCCGTAGTCATGCACCACCGGCTCGGCCACGCTCGCGTTACCAAACGTGCGGATGTGCCACTGCAAAAAGCCGATCCACAACACCAGCTCGGCCAGCGCCGCAGCGCGCTCGTTCAACTCGATGCCGCGCAGCTGTTGCAGCGTCACCGTCTCGCCTTCCAGCCCCAGCCGGCTTTGCGATTCACCAAGCGCATGCAACTGATCGAGCACCTCGCCTTCGAGCCGCTTCAAATGCTCCAGCGTCACGTACAAGAAGTTGCCGCTGCCGCA
>NCFZ01000076.1 GCA_002281415.1 Burkholderiales bacterium 28-67-8
GCCCTGCTGGCCAACGCACGCTGCCTGTCAGAAGGCGTTGACGTGCCGTCGCTCGACGGCGTGGCCTTCATCGACCCGCGCTCCAGCCAGATCGACATCATTCAGGCCGTGGGCCGCGCCATCCGCCTGAGCGCCAGCAAGACCGCCGGCACCATCGTGCTGCCCGTCTTCATCGAAGACGGCGCCGACCCGGTGGCGTCCATCGAGGCCAGCAACTTCAAGCCCATCTGGGACGTGCTCAACGCCCTCAAGGCGCACGACGATGTGCTGTCAGCGCAGCTCGATCAGATTCGCACCGGGCTGGGCAAACGACCCGGTTCAGCGGTCGGGCCCGAGGCCTTGTCGCGGATCCAGTTCGATCTGCCGGCGTCGGTGGATGCCAGCTTCGGCGAGGCGCTCAGAACCCATCTGGTGGAGCGGGTGACCGATTCGTGGGAGTTTTCGTTCGGTGCTTTGCAGGCTTATGCGCAGGAGCATGGCGACTGTTTCCTGCCTGTGAGTCACAAACTCCCAGACGGCTATCAACTCGGTATGTGGTTGGTAAACCAACGAGCAAGGCAAGCAACGATTCCGACCGAAAGAAAGGCCCGTCTCGAAGCTTTGCAGGGCTGGAGTTGGAGCCCCCACGATGCTGCTTGGGAGACGGGATTCCAGCACTTATCCGAGTACGCCGCAGCAAGCGGCAACTGCAACGTTGCGCAAACCCATGTGCAGCTGGACGGTTACCGGCTGGGGCAGTGGGTCGCAAATCAACGTGCAAAGCAACTAAAGATGACGATCGCAAGGCAGTCTCGTCTAGAAGCTTTACCAGGCTGGCATTGGAGTCCGCGAGATGCTGCTTGGGAGATGGGCTACCAGCAATTGAATGACTACGCGGCGACGAGCGGCGACTGCTTGGTTCGGGCCGAACATAAGCTGGCTAATGGCTATCAGCTGGGTATGTGGGTAGCTACGCAACGATTGAAGCGATCGGTGATGTCGATTGAAAAGAGGCTGCGTCTTGAAGCCTTGCCGGGCTGGTGCTGGGATCCTATCGACATGGCCTGGGAGGTAGGTTTTCGACATCTCGCCGAGTACGTCGCTGCCAGAGGCGACTGTGCCGTTTCGGCAAAACATAGGCCGGCAGATGGTTATCTGCTGCGTGCGTGGGTACAGCGACAACGATCCAACCGTGCCACCATTTCACTAGATAGAAGGGCCAGGCTGGAAGCTCTGGAAGGTTGGATTTGGAGCCCGCACGATACGGCTTGGGAAACGGGATTCCAGGGTCTAAGCGGCTACGCCGCTGCGCATGGGCATTGCGCGGTTCCACAGACACACAAGCTGGCTGACGGCTATCAACTTGGGACTTGGGTAGGCACTCAACGAGCAAAGCAACTAAAGCTAACGGTCGAGAGACGGGCCCGCCTTGAAGCCTTGCCGGACTGGAGTTGGAACTCGCTCGATGCTTTGTGGGAAGTCGGATTCCAGCATCTAAGTGGATACGCTGCTGAGCATGGCGACTGTTCGGTTTCGGCGAGCCACAAATTGCCCGGCGGTTATCAGCTTGGCCGCTGGCTACGTACACAACGAGGGAGACAGGCGACGATGTCCGCAGACAGAAAAGCTCGACTCGAGGCCTTGCCCGGCTGGCGTTGGAAGGCCCGCGACGGGCAGTAGCAGTCGCCTCCGCTGCCTTACCGAAACGCCCGCCCGTTCGGGCAGCGCGTGCCGAGCCTCCTATTTCAGCTGCCCACGGATCTCGCCCGACTTGAAGGTGGCGCTGTGGACGTTGATGTACAGGCTGCCCGCCTTGAGGCTTTGAAGCTGATCGTCAGTGAGCTTCGTGTCGGCAGGGATCGACCACTCGTTGTCGCCGGTCCTGCTCAGGCTGATGATGACCGGGCCGCTGCCGTTGGACATCTTGGCCTCGTGGACATGGGCCATGGTGGCTTCCATGCCCGTCACGCTCACGCTGCCGCTGATGGACTTGTCGGCAGCCAGGTTGATCACTGCGCTGCCGCTGGCAGAGGTGGTGACCGGAGGAACCTCCTGTGCGGGGATCTGCTTGCAGCGAAATGAATCGACTGCCCGATGGATGATGCACCCGGTGCGTCACCCGTGCGCAGACAGAAAGTCCCGCCTCGAAGCCTTGCCCGGCCGCCCCACCGAAACGCCCCCGCCCGACAATCCCCCCTCCGGGCCGCGCACCGCCCCAAGGAGAACCCCCATGGCCCCCGACGACCTGGCGCGCTCGCGCCGCGATGAGTTTTTGCCGGCACAGCTGGCCGCGCTGGCGGTGACCGATCCGGAGCTGGCCGACACGTTCGAGCGGTTCGCGCTGGGCGAGGTGCTGGGGCATGGCGATCTGGACACGCCCGTGCGGCTGATGGTGCAGCTCGCGGCGCTGATCGCCTTGCCGGCACTGCGCGAATACCGCGCGCTGCTGGGCGCGGCGCTGGATGCCGGGGTCACGCCGCTTGAGGCGAAAGAGGTCGCGCATCAGGCGGTGCTGTACGTCGGGCTGCCGCGCGCGCTCGACTTCATCCACGCCACCAACGAGGTGCTCACCGGGCGCGGCGTGGCGCTGCCGCTGCCGGGGCAGTCGACGACCACGCCGGCCGACCGCGCCGACAAGGGTCTGGCGCTCGAGCAGCAGATCTTCGGCCGCGAGACGGTCGACACCTTCTTTGCCACGGCGCCGGCTGATCAGCTGCACATCCAGCGCTACGTGGCGGCCCATGCGTTTGGCGACCACTTCACGCGCGGCGGGCTCGATGTGCGCATGCGCGAGCTGCTCAGCTTGAGCATGCTGGTCGCGCTGGGAGGCTGCGAGCCGCAGGTCAAGCTGCACGTGGCGGCCAACCTGCGCGTGGGCAACGACCGCGCACGGCTCATCGATGTGATCACGCAGCTGCTGCCGTACGTGGGCTATCCGCGCACGCTCAACGCGCTGCGTGCGCTCAATGAGGTGCTGGCGTCGTGAAGGCAGCCTCGAGGCCCGGTGGGGCGTGGACAATCCCGCTGATCGAAACGAAGAGGGTTCTCATGACCATTGGCGCCCGACTTTTTGCATCCCTTTCAGCCGTGGCTGCGGCCCTGGCCCTGCTGACGGCCCAGCCTGCGATGGCCCAGAGCACGATGGCCGAGACCGCCGCGCAGCCCACCCATTACGGCGTGGAGCCGTCGCACAAGGCGGCCCACGACGGCACCACCCACAAGGCAGCCAAGAAGAAGGCCAAGCCCAAAGCCCAGGCTGACAAGGCCCACAAGGCCGACAAGCCGGTCGCCCCGACGGATGCCAGGCACAGCGCCCACACGGCCAAGAAGCACGCACCCACCCACAGCAAGCACGACGGCAAGAAGGCCGTGGCCGGTGCGAAGCGCGACGCCCACGGCAAGCTCGTCCGCTCGACCGAGCAGAAGACTGCGTTCAAGAAGTCGCACCCGTGCCCTGCCACCGGCAAGTCCACCGGTGCGTGCCCCGGCTACGTGATTGACCACAAGGTCGCGCTCAAGCGTGGCGGTGCCGATCGGCCGAACAACATGCAGTGGCAAACCAAGCAGGCCGCCAAGGCCAAGGACAAGGTTGAGTAAGCCGGGCGAACACCCCCAGGCGGGTCTTGAGGCCATGACCGACATCGACCTCGTCGTCGCCCGCCTGCGGCAAGCCCGCGAAGGCCAGCCCGCCCAGAGCGCACCCGAGCTGAGTGACGCCGCTGCCGGCTACGCGGCGCAAGAGCAGCTCGCGCGCGAGCTGGGCTGGTTTGGCGACAGCACACCACGGTTCTGGAAGTCGGGCGGCCCGACGCGCGAGGCGGTGGCCTTGCACGCGGCGTTGCCGCCGGCCGGCGTGTGGACCAGCCCGGCCGATGCCTCGGCCTGGCCCTTCACGCTGCGCGGCGTCGAGGCCGAAGTCGCGCTGCGCCTGGGCGAGCCGGTCGACGCGCAGCGCGCGGCCACGCTCGATCTGGAAGGCGCGCGCGGGTTGGTCGATGCGATGTGCGTGTCGATCGAGATCGTCGATTCGCGCTGGGCCGAGCGGCTGCAGGCCAACCGGCTGGCCAAGCTGGCCGATGTGCTGTCGCACGGCGCGCTGGTGCTGGGCCACTGGGTGGCCTTTGATGCGCAGCGCGACTGGTCGGATCAGGTCTGCCGCGTGCGCGTGGGCACGCAGCCCACACAGGTGTTTCGCGGCACGCACCCGGTGGCCGACCCGGTGTTCGTGCTGAGCGCCTGGCTGCGCCATGCCACCCGCCACGGCGCGTTGGTGCCGGCCGGCAGCGTGGTGACCACGGGCACGTGGTGCGGCTTGCTGCACGCCCAACCCGGCGACGAGGTCGAGGTGGCCTTCGAGCGCATCGGCCAGGCCAGCGTGCGGCTGTAGACCGTGCGCCGCAGCGGCTCAAGCGCCGCTGCGCACCGTGCTGCTCAGCGCACGATGGCCAGCTCGGTGCGGTTGCTGCCCTTGAAGGTGAACAGCGTGAGCGCGCCGTTCTTGAGGTCGCCCTTGCTGTCGAACGAAATCACGCCGGTCACGCCGGGGTAGCCCTCGGTGCGCGCCAGCGTGCTGAGGTACTTGGCGGGGTCGGCCGAGCCGGCTTTGGCCATGGCTGCGGCCATCAGCTTGACCGAGTCGTAGGCGTTGGGCCCGTAGGCCAGCACCTCGGTGCCGAACTTGGCCTTGAAGGCCGCGCGGAACTCGTCGAAGCGTTTTTTCTGTGCGCCCTCGACGCCCCCGGCCACGGCACAAACGATCTGGTTGTCGGCGATCGCGCCGCCGGCCAGCGAGGGCAGGTCGGGGGTGCACACGCCGTCACCGCCCATGAACTTCACGTTGAGTCCCAGCTGCTTCATCTGCCGCAGCATCGGGCCGGCCTGCGTGTCGCCGCCGGCAAAGAAGACGATGTCGGGCTTGGCAGCTTTGGCGGCGGTGAGGATCGCGCTGAAGTCGGTCGCCTTGTCGGTGGTGTACTGGCGCGAGACCACCCTGCCGCCGGCCGCCACGGCGCCTTTTTCGAACTCCTGCGCCAGGCCCTGGCCATAGGCGGTGCGGTCGTCGATGACGGCGATGGCGCGGCCTTGCAGCGTGACGGCGGCGTAGCGGCCCAGGGCGTTGCCCAGTTGCACGTCGTCGGCCACCACGCGGAAGGTGGTCGCATAGCCCTGGCGGGTGAACTTGGGGTTGGTCGCGCCGGGCGCGATCTGCGGGATGCCGGCGTCGCTGTAGATGCGCGCGGCCGGGATCGAGGTGCCCGAGTTCAGGTGCCCCACCACGCCGTTGACGCCCGAGTCGACCAGCTTTTGCGCCACCGCGGTGGCCTGTCGCGGGTCACCGGCATCGTCTTCGGCCAGCAGCTCGAAGCGCGCCTTGCGCGTGCCGATCAGCAGCCCTTGCGCGTTGAGCTCGTCGACCGCCATGCGCGCGCCCATCTCGTTGTCGCGCCCCCAGTGCGCCCAGTTGCCGCTGGTGGCCGCCGCATGGCCGATGCGCACCACCAGCTCTTGCGCGCCGGCCGTTGACGTGATGAACGCGGCGGCACTCAGGGCCACCCATTTCCATTGGATCCGCATCGAAAAAACTCCTGGCCGCTCGGGCGTTGACGGGGCCGGAAGAAGCCCCCGGCGGGCGCAGTCTACGGGCCGTGACCGGTCAGTCTTCGCGCACGCTCAGGTGCAGCGGCACGGGGCCCTGCTCGCGGTTGTGCAGCGGGCGCAGCAGCAGACCGGTCAGCTCGGGGCTGAGCGACAGGTCGAACTTGCCCTGGTTGATGCCGGCCACACGCACCATGCGGCTCTCGCGCTCGAGCTCGTTGCGGATGACCAGCGTGACCACCTTCTCGCCCGCGCTGATGAACACCCAGTACCGGAAGCGATCCGGGTCGCGTGCGGCATGCACGGCGCGGCGCCAGGCGTCGATGCGCCGGGTGTCCTCAGGCGTTGGCGCGAGGGCCGCCGGGGCGAACACGCTGACCTCGTTGTTGAACGCCGAATGCGCGGCGATGGCGTGGTCGCGCGCGCGCACCGAGACATGGGTGCTGAACGCGAATTCGGGCTCGTAGATGACGACGTGGGTGTCGTCCTGCCAGGCGATCACACCTTGCTCGGTGCGCAGCCCGAAGATCAGATCGCCCACCTGCAAGCCCTTGGCCACGACATGCTCGCCATGCGCCTGCACCACCGCCGTGAGGATGGGCAGCAGCCGCTCAGGGGTCAGGTCGCCGGCCGCCAGCGCACCGCGCAGCTCGGGCGTGAGCGCGGTGTGGTGCGCCGTGGGCGTGCCGATCTGGTGGAAGTCGGCCGCGCTCGCATCAAGCCCGCCGGCGCTCGTCCAGTGCAGCAGTTCGGCCTCGCCCTCGGGGCTGGACGCCGCCAGCAGCAGTGCCACCTCGCGCCCGGCCTCGAACGGCCCCAGCTCATCCGTCAGCAGCAACAGCAGCTCGCGGTGGCTGGCGGCGCGCGGCTGGTGCTCGCGCAGGAACGCCACCAGTTGCGCGGCCAGCTCGACGTCGCCCGCATAGGCCGCCGCCACGCCGCCCGCCAGCGCCACCAGACGCAACGGCGAGGCCGCCACCTGGCCGGCGGCCGCGTCGTCAGGCAACTCGTCATCGCCCTCGGCCCCGCCCGCGATGTGGGTGGCGCTCGCCACGTAATTGACGGCACCCGCGTCGGCCAGCAGGCACACCGAGTTCTTGTATTTCCATCCGGCGCAATAGGTCACGGGGCGGCTCCTTTGAGCGCGGGAGTTTGGCATTGGCGGCGGGCCCCGGCTGGCCGGTCGGGCCGATCGCCGATCCGTGCGATCGGTGCAGGGGGCTTGACGAACATCAAGCAGCGCGGCAGGCCGATCGCCTAAGTTGTCCGTTCAACCCCAGCGAAGCCCCCCATGCCTCTTGAAGCCCCTTCGCCACCCACCTTGCACAACCTGCCGCCCCAGGAGATCAGCGCCGATGTGCTGCTCGAGAAATACGCCAAGGGCGACGAGCGCTGCGCCGACGACGTGAACCGGCGCGTGGCGCGCGCACTGGCGCAGGCCGAGCCGGCCGACCGGCGTGCCCACTGGGAGGCGCGCTTCGCCGCGGCCCTGGCGGCGGGCTTCGTGCCGGCCGGGCGCATCCAGTCGGCCGCCGGCAGCGGGCTGGCTGCCACGCTGATCAACTGCTTCGTGCAGCCGGTGGGTGACTCCATCGCGCAGGCCGAAGATGGCCATCCCGGCATCTACACGGCGCTCACCGAGGCGGCCGAGACGATGCGCCGCGGCGGTGGCGTGGGCTACGACTTCTCGCGCATCCGCCCGAGCGGCGCGTGGGTCGGCAGCACCCAGAGCAGCGCTTCGGGGCCGGTGAGCTACATGCGCGTGTTCGACCGCTCGTGCGAGACGGTCGAGTCGGCCGGCGCGCGGCGTGGCGCGCAAATGGGCGTGCTGCGCTGCGACCACCCCGACATCGAGGCGTTCATCCGCGCCAAGGATTCGGGCGACCTGAAGAACTTCAACCTGTCGGTGGGCGTGACCGATGCGTTCATGCTCGCCGTGCAGGCCGACTCCGAGATCGAACTCGTGCACCGCGCCGAGCCGGGTACGGCGCACAAGGAGGCAGGCGCCTACCAGCAGACACCGGCCGAGGGCGGCCTGTGGGTGTACCGCCGGCGCCCCGCGCGCGAACTGTGGGACCAGATCATGCGATCGACCTACGACCACGCCGAGCCCGGGGTGCTGTTTCTCGATCACATCAACCGCGACAACAACCTGGCTTACTGCGAGCACATCGCCGCGACCAACCCGTGCGCCGAACAGCCGCTGCCGCCTTACGGCTGCTGTTGCCTGGGTTCGATCGACCTGACGCGCTTCGTGCGTGAGCCGTTCGAAGACACCGCGAGCTTCGACGAGAGCGGCTTCGTGGCGGTGGCGCAGGTGGCCGTGCGCATGCTCGATAACGTGCTCGACGTGACGGTGTGGCCGCTGCCGCAGCAGCGCGAAGAAGCGCGCTGCAAGCGCCGCGTGGGCCTGGGCTTCACCGGCCTGGGTGACGCGCTGGTGATGCTCAACCTGCGCTACGACAGCGAGCCGGCACGCGCGATGGCCACACGCATGTCCGAGCTCATGCGCGACGCGGCCTACGAGGCGTCGGTCGAGCTGGCGCGCGAGCGAGGCGCGTTCCCGCTGTTCGATGCCGAGCGGTTTCTCGGTGGCACCACCTTTGCCTCCAGGTTGCCGGCGGCGCTGCGCGAGCGCATCCGCAGCCACGGCCTGCGCAACTCGCACCTGCTGTCGATCGCGCCCACCGGCACCATCAGCCTGGCGTTTGCCGACAACGCGAGCAACGGCATCGAGCCGGCCTTCAGCTGGAGCTACACGCGCAAGAAGCGCATGCCCGACGGCAGCTTGCGCGAGTACGCGGTCGAGGACCACGCCTGGCGGCTGTTTCGCCACCTGAAGGGCGAGACCGCTGCGCTCACGCCGGCGTTCGTCACCGCCCTCGAGATGAGCGCGCAGTCGCACGAGGAGATGGTCGCGGCGGTGGCCCCCTGCATCGACACGTCGATCTCCAAGACCGTCAACGTGCCGGCCGATTACCCGTACGCCGACTTCCAGCACCTCTACATCGAGGCGTGGGAATCGGGCTTGAAGGGCCTGGCCACCTACCGGCCCAACAGCGTGCTCGGCGCGGTGCTCAGCGTGAGCACGCCGGCGCAGGTCGCACCGGCCGCGCTGCAGATCGCCGACGCCAACCGAAGGCTGGCGCTTGAGCAACTGCCCGCGCCGGTGCTGTCGTCGCTGCGCTGGCCGGGCCGCCCCGAGCTGCCCACGGGCAATCTGGCCTGGACGTTCATGGTGCATCACCCGTTCGGCGACTTCGCGCTGTTCATCGGCGAGTTCGCCGCGGGCGATGGCGCTGCGCCGCAGCCTTTCGAGGTGTGGGTCAACGGGGCCGAACAGCCGCGCGGCCTGGGCGCGCTGGCCAAGACGCTGTCGATGGACCTGCGCGCCAACGACCCGGCCTGGCTGCAGCTCAAGCTCGACGCGCTGGCCACCGTGGCCGAGGAGCGCTCGTTCGAGATGCCGTTCCCGCCGCATGGCGAGCGGCGCTTGTTTCCCGGCGTGGTGGCGGCCACCGCGGCGGTCATCCGCTGGCGCTGCGAGCAACTGCGTGCGCTGCCGGCGCCGGGGCGCAGCGCGCCCACGCCGGTGATGGACGCGATGTTCAGCGTGGCCGAGCCGCACACCGGCCCGTCGGGCACGCTGGCCTGGGCGGTCGACATCGACAACCCGGCCACCGGCGAGGCGTTCACGCTCACGCTCAAGGAAGTCACGCTGCCGGGGCCGGCGGGCGGCACCGTCACGCGGCCGTGCGCGGTCGGTTTTTCAGGCAACTACCCGCGCGCGCTCGACGGGCTGGCGCGCTTGCTGTCGCTCGACATGCGGGTGATCGACCCGGCGTGGATCGGCATGAAGCTGCGCAAGCTGCTCAACTACGCCGAGCCGCTGGGCCACTTCATGGCCTTCGTGCCGGGGTTGCCCGCGGGCGAGCGTCGCCAGCAGACCTGGCCGTCGACGGTGGCCTATCTGGCGCGGCTGATCATCCACCGCTACGCGATGCTCGGCGTGCTTGACGAGCAGGGCTACCCGCTGCGCGACATGGGCGTGCTCGAGACGTCCAGAGAGCACCCCGAGCGCGAGCCGGTGATGGCCGGCAAGCTGTGCCTCGAGTGCGGCAACGCCACCGTCATCCACAAGGACGGCTGCGACTTCTGCACCGCCTGCGGGGCGGTCGGGCAGTGCGGCTGAGACCCGGCGCTCAGGGCGCCGGCGGCCCCATTTTTTCGGGGGTCTCGCGGGCCACCGGAACTGCGGGGTCGGGCTGGCAGACCATCGCCGTGCGCATGCCCTTGAGGAACGCGCGCCGCACACCGCCGGCGGCCAGCGCTGCGGCCACGCTCTTCGAGTAACGCTCGGCGCCGCTGAGCTTGCGCACCCAGCTGCGAAACGGCAGCACGCCTTCGGCGGCGCCCTTGAAGGCGCTCATGGCAGCGTCGCCCGCGAAGTCGGATCCGCGCTCGAGCATGTCGCGGCTGGCCTTGTCGCGCGGCGCATCGAAGTCCGGGCCGAGCAACTCATCCAGCTCGCCGATCTCTGCGGCCAGGCCGGCGCAGCCCGGGGCGTCGGGTTCGCGGTAGGGGTGCCGGCGCGCCTGGATCAGCGGTTCGGGGATGGGCTCGGGGGCCACGTTGAGGTCGTTCAGCGGCGTTTCGGCGACGTTGGTCACGCGCTTGGTCTGGGGCGTGGAACAAGCCACCAGACACAGCACACACAGCGCAACGAGAGTTCGTTTCATGGTGTCCAAGCCGTAGTAACGTGATCCCAGTGGAGCACGCGGCGCCCCCCGGGTGTCGCCAGAGTGCACCACGTTTGCCCCTCATTTGTGACTCTTTGTCGTTTCGCCATGCTGTTTGTGCTGTCTCCTGCCAAGTCGCTCGATTACGAGACGCCGTCGAGCGTCGCCCAGCCCACCACGCCCCAGTTCGTGGCGCAATCGGCCGAGCTGATCGACATCCTGAAGATCCGCAGCCCGGCCGAGATCGCCGAGCTGATGGACCTGTCCGATCCGCTGGCCGCGCTCAACGTGGCCCGCTACGGCGTGTGGAGCCAACGCTTCACCGACAGCAACAGCAAGCCCGCAGTGCTGGCGTTCAACGGCGATGTGTACGAAGGCCTCGATGCCGCATCGCTGGGCGAGGCCGATCTGCAATGGGCCCAGCAGCACCTGCTGATCCTGTCGGGGCTGTACGGCGTGCTGCGTCCGCTCGATCGCATGCAGCCGTACCGGCTCGAGATGGGCACCGCGCTCGACAACGCGCGCGGCAAGAACCTCTACGCCTTCTGGGGCGACACGCTGGCCAGGCACATCAACGAGCGGCTGCAGTCCGACGCATCACCGGTGATCGTGAACCTGGCCTCGCAGGAGTACTTCAAGGCGGTGCGTCCGACAGCAGGCAACCGGTGGCTGAACGCGCCTGTGGTCGAGTGCGTGTTCGAGGACTGGAAGGCCGGCAAATACAAGATCATCAGCTTTCACGCAAAGCGCGCGCGCGGGCTGATGGCACGCTATTCGATCACCCACCGGCTGACCACGCCGCAGCAGCTGCGCGCGTTCGATTCCGAGGGCTACGGCCTGGCGGCCGAGGCCAGCGATGAACAGCGGCTGGTGTTTCGCCGCAAGCTCTGAGGAGATCGAGATGTCCAACTCCCAAGTCACTCCTGATCTGCGGCGCTGGATCGCCGAGCAGTCGGCCGTGGGCCACACGCCCGAGGCGCTGCTGGGTTCGATGCTGGCCAGCGGCTGGTCGGCGCCGGCCGCCGAACAGGCGCTTGACGAAGTGCTGCGCGGCCGCCCGCTCGAGGTGGACCAGACCACGGGGCTGCCCGTGCCGGTGCCGGTGCCCGATCTGTCTGCGACCGCTGTTGGCGCCCAGGTCATCGCCACCATGCTCAACCCGCGCATCGTGGTTCTGGGCGCGGTGCTCAGCCATGACGAATGCGATGAACTGGTGGCGTTGGCCCGGCCCAAGCTCGCGCGCTCGGAAACGCTGGAACTCACCACCGGCGGCAATGCCGTTCATGAGGCGCGAACGAGCCAGGGCATGTTCTTCGCCCGCGAGGAAAACCCGCTTTGCGCGCGCATCGAGCGGCGCATTGCCGATTGGTTCGGCTGGCCGATCGAAAACGGCGAGGGGTTGCAGGTGCTGCATTACGGGCCGGGTGCCGAATACAAGCCGCACTACGACTACTTCGACCCTGCGCAGCCGGGCACGGCGCCGGTGCTCAGGCGCGGCGGCCAGCGCGTGGCCAGCGTGGTGATGTACCTCAACACGCCCACGCGCGGCGGGGGAACGGTATTCCCCGACGTGCAGTTCGAGGTGGCGCCCGTGAAGGGCAACGCGGTGTTCTTCAGCTACGACCGGCCACACCCGGCAACCCGCTCGCTGCACGGTGGTTCACCGGTCATCGAAGGCGAGAAATGGGTGGCCACCAAGTGGCTGCGCGAGCGGCGATTCGAATGAGCCGAGCGCGCGCAGCGCCCTGAGAGCGCTGCGCTGTAACGCCCGATCAGCGCTTGGGCGGACCCGAGCGCGGGCCTGACGACGGGCCGCCGCGTCCGCCACCGGAACCGGCACGCGGAGGACCACCGCGCCCGCCGCCGCCACCACCACCGCCGCCACCAGGACGTCCGCCACCGCCACCACCGCCGGGGCGACCGCCGCCACCACCACCGGGACGGCCACCGACGCCGCTCGGGCGAAAGCCGCGACCGGCGCCTTCACCGATCACCATGCGGCCCAGCACGATGGGCTCGGGCTTCTCACCCGCGGGGGGTGCGAAGCCTTCGATGATTTCCTTCGGGATCTCGTGCTTGATGAGCCGCTCGATGTCGCGCAGGAAGCCGTTTTCATCCACGCACACCAGCGAGACCGCCTCGCCGGTCGAGCCCGCGCGGCCGGTGCGGCCGATGCGGTGCACGTAGTCCTCGGGCACGTTGGGCAGCTCGAAATTGACCACGTGGGGCAGCTGGTCGATGTCAATGCCGCGCGCGGCGATGTCGGTGGCCACCAGCACCGTG
>NCFZ01000077.1 GCA_002281415.1 Burkholderiales bacterium 28-67-8
ATGGCCTTACCCAAGGTGGTGGGCGCATCGGGGTGCGGGCCGCATGGCGCCCGAAAACACGCTGGCTGCCTTCCGTCTGGGCGCTCAGCATGGGTTCAAGGCCTTTGAGTGCGACGTGAAGATCAGCGCGGACGGTGTGGCTTTCCTCATGCACGACACCGATCTCAAGCGCACCACCGGAGAGCCGGGAACCGCCGAAGAAATGACCTGGCCCGAGCTCTCGCGGCTGGATGCCGGGCGCTGGCACAGCCCGGACCATGTGGGCGAGCCCATCCCTACCCTGTCCGACATTGCTCGTTTTTGCTTCGACACCGGGTCCGACCTGAATATCGAAATCAAGCCGACGCCGGGCCGGAATGTACGCACGGGCGAGCTGGTCGCCTCCGAGGCGGCCCGGTTGTGGGTGGGGCAGTCACGGTTGCCCCTGCTGAGCTCTTTTTCGACATCCGCGCTGGAGGCGGCCCGTGCGGCTGCCCCCGAACTGCCTCGCGCTTTGTTGCTGGAGGAGTGGTCACCCGGCTGGTTCGAACAAGCGCGGTCGCTGGGCTGTGTCGGCGTCGTGATGGATCACACGATGGTCGATGCTCCGGTGGTCGAGCGACTTCACCGCGCCGGTCTGTTCGTCATGAGCTACACCGTCAACGAGGCGGCAGTGGCCGAGCGACTCCTGCGGTGGGGCGTCGATGGGCTCATCACCGACGTGATGGACCGTGCCGCCTTGCCCGAACGCTCTCAGCTGCGGTAATCGGCGTTGATCTTGACGTAGTCGATGCTGAGGTCGCAGGTCCACACGGTGGTGCTGGCGGCGCCGCGGTTCAGGTTGACGCGCACCGTGATCTCGCTTTGCTTCATCACGCGCTGCCCGTCTTCTTCGCGGTAGTCGGGATGGCGACCACCCTGGCGCACCACATGCACATCGTCGAGATGCAGGTCGATGAGCGTCTGGTCGAGGTCTGCGATGCCGGCGTATCCGACGGCAGCGAGGATGCGCCCCAGATTCGGGTCGCTGGCAAAAAATGCTGTCTTGACCAGCGGCGAATGCGCGATGGCATACGCCGCCAACCGGCATTCGGCCTCGGTGACGCCGCCTTCGATCTGCACAGTGATGAACTTGGTGGCGCCTTCGCCATCGCGCACGATGGCCTGCGCGAGCCGGGTCGAGACCGCGATCACCGCATCACGCAACACGGCGCCCTCGGCGCTGTCGAGTCGCTCGATGGGTGCGTGACCCGCTTGCTGGGTCGCGATCAGGATGAACGAGTCGTTGGTCGAGGTGTCGCCGTCGATCGAAATGCGATTGAAGGACTGGTCGGCCGCGTCATGCACCAGCGTGTCCAGCAAGCCCGGCGCCAGCACGGCATCGGTGGCAACGAAGCCGAGCATCGTCGCCATGTTGGGCCGGATCATGCCGGCGCCCTTGCTGATGCCGGTCACCGTGACCGTCTTGCCACCGATTTGCACCTGCATCGATGCCGCTTTGGGCAGCGTGTCAGTGGTCATGATGGCTTCGGCGGCGGTCGCCCAGTGGCCCGCATCCAGATTTGCCAGCGCAGCACCCAGAGCGGCCTCGATGCGATCGTTGGGCAACGTCTCCATGATCACGCCGGTGGAAAACGGCAGCACCTGATCGGGCTCGAGATTCAGCCGGCCCGCCAGAGCGACACAGGTTGACCGAGCGCGCTGAAGCCCGTCCTCACCGGTTCCAGCATTGGCGTTGCCCGTGTTCACCAGCAAAGCCCGGATACCCGCCTTGCCGGCGCCATTCACAGCCAGATGTTGCCGACACAGTTGAACCGGAGCAGCACAAAACCGGTTGATGGTGAACACGCCCGAGACCTGCGCCCCCTCGGCCAGGGAAACGACCAGCGCGTCACGGCGATTGGCCTTGCGCACACCGGCCATCGCAGTGCCCAGCCGCACTCCGGCGACGGGTTTCAGTTCATCGGGGATTGGCGCTTGCAGATTGACCGGCACGGCAGGCTCCTCATCCTCAGGCCAGACGGCCGTGACACAGCTTGAACTTCTTGCCGCTGCCGCACGGGCACGGGTCGTTGCGACCGGCTTTCGGGACGTCGGCGATCTGCGTGGCAGGGTCCGCATCCTGTGACACGCTGCCGTCCTCATTCGGGTGCGTGTAAGTCACGTTGGCAATGCGCTCGGCACGCTCCTCGATCGCCTCGGTGGCCTGAGCCACCTCTTCAGCAGAGCGGATGCGCACCAGCATCAGGGTGCGCGTCACATCCATCTTGATCACGTCGAGCATCCGACCGAACAGCTCGAACGCCTCGCGCTTGTATTCCTGCTTGGGGTTTTGCTGGGCGTAGCCGCGCAAGTGGATGCCCTGACGCAGGTAGTCGAGCGCAGCAAGGTGCTCGCGCCAATGCTGGTCGATCGACTGCAGGAAGATCGTGCGCATGAACGGCGTGAACTGATCCTCGCCCACCAGTTCGATCTTGGCATCGAAGGACTCATCGGCCGCCTTGGCGACACGCGCCACCAGATCCTCATCGGTGATCGAGCTGCTCGCTTCGACATCGGCCTTGAGCAAGACGGCCAGTTGCCACTCTTCGCTCAGCACCTTTTCGAGGCTGCCCAGGTCCCACTGCTCTTCGAAACTGTTGACGGGGACGAAGCCGCGAACCACATCCTCCATGGCACTGCGGCGCAAGTTGGCGATCTGCTCGGTGAGGCTTTGGGCCTCGAGGATTTCGTTGCGTTGCTGATAGATCACCTTGCGCTGATCGTTGGCCACGTCGTCGTACTCGAGCAACTGCTTGCGCATGTCGAAGTTGCGAGCTTCCACCTTGCGTTGGGCGCCTTCGATGCTGCGCGTGACCATGCTGGCCTCGATCGCCTCGCCATCGGGCATCTTCAGCCGCTCCATGATGGAGCGAACGCGATCGCCGGCAAAGATGCGCATCAAAGAGTCGTCGAGAGAGAGATAGAAGCGCGACGAACCCGGGTCGCCCTGGCGTCCAGAACGGCCGCGCAACTGGTTGTCGATGCGGCGCGACTCGTGGCGCTCCGTGGCGATGATGCGAAGGCCGCCAGCGGCCTTGACCTGATCGTGCAACGACTGCCACTCATCGCGCAGACGTTGAGACCGCGCGCGCTTGTCATCCTCGGCGATGGTCTCGTCGGCCTCGATCGACTTGATCTGGTTCTCGACGTTGCCGCCGAGCACAATGTCGGTGCCGCGACCGGCCATGTTGGTAGCGATCGTCACCACACCCGGCCGGCCGGCCTGAGCCACGATGTCGGCTTCTCTCGCGTGCTGCTTGGCGTTGAGCACCTGATGCGGCAACTTGGCCGTTTGCAGCAAGCCGGAAATCAACTCCGAGTTCTCGATCGACGTGGTGCCCACGAGCACCGGTTGGCCTCGTTCGTGGCAATCGCGTACGTCAGCGATCACCGCCTCGAACTTCTCCCGGCTGGTCTTGTAGATGAGATCAAGTTGATCCTTGCGCACCGTGGGACGGTTCGGCGGGATCACCACCGTTTCGAGCGCGTAGATTTCCTGGAACTCGTAGGCCTCGGTGTCGGCCGTACCCGTCATGCCGCTGAGCTTGCCGTACATGCGGAAGTAGTTCTGGAACGTGATCGATGCCAGCGTCTGGTTCTCGCTCTGGATCGGCACGCCTTCCTTGGCCTCGACCGCCTGATGCAGCCCGTCAGACCAACGGCGCCCGGTCATGAGGCGGCCGGTGAACTCATCGACGATCACGATTTCCTGGCCTTCCGAGCCGCCTTGAACCACGTAGTGCTGGTCGCGGTGGTACAGATGATTGGCACGCAGTGCGGCATACACGTGGTGCATCAGCGTGATGTTGGCCGCGTCGTACAGGCTGGCCCCCTCAGGCAACAGCCCCGCCTCGCCCAGCAAGCGCTCCGCGTTCTCGTGGCCCTCTTCGGTCAGGTAGACCTGATGCGATTTCTCGTCGACGGTGAAATCACCGGCTTCGATGACACCCTCACCGGTGCGCGGGTCGGCCTCACCGATCTGCTTCTTCAGCCGGGGCACCACGGCGTTGATGCTCACGTACATCTCGGTGTGGTCTTCGGCCTGGCCGCTGATGATCAGCGGCGTTCTGGCCTCGTCGATCAGGATCGAGTCGACCTCGTCAACGATGGCGTACGGCAGCCCGCGTTGCACCCGATCGGCAACATCCTGGACCATGTTGTCGCGCAGGTAGTCGAATCCGAATTCGTTATTCGTTCCGTAGGTGACGTCGGCGGCGTAGGCAGCCTGCTTTTCCTCGCGGGACATATTGGGCAGGTTCACACCGACGCTCAGCCCGAGGAATCCATACAAGCGCCCCATCCACTCGGCATCGCGTCGGGCCAGATAGTCGTTGACGGTCACCACATGAACGCCGTTGCCGGCGATCGCATTCAAGTAGACCGGCAGCGTCGCCATCAAGGTCTTGCCCTCGCCGGTACGCATCTCGGCGATCTTGCCGTTGTGCAACGTCATGCCACCGATCAACTGGACGTCGAAGTGGCGCATCTTCAGGGCTCGCTTGCTGCCCTCACGCACCACGGCAAAGGCTTCGGGTAGCAGGCTGTCGAGCGACTCACCGGCGGCGTGGCGCTGGCGGAATTCGAGCGTCTGCCCTGCCAAAGCCGCATCGTCAAACGCCTCGTACTTGGACTCGAGCGCATTGACACTTTGGACCACGCGGCGATATTGCTTCAAAAGTCGCTCATTGCGACTGCCGAAAATTTGGGTAAGAAAGTTGGGCAACATGCGGCGGTGGGGCTCGAGTTGCGCGTCGTTCGGATCATCGAGATCCGGCGAAGGCGAACTCTTGGTGAATTTGGCGCGACTCGAACATGAGGCACGGGATGTGGGGCACCGACCACGTTCAGGGCCGAGCGGCAAGCAACCGAAGTTTACCTTTGCGGGTGGGCGTCATTGTGACGGGGCGAGGCACCGCCGGCCGAGGAGCAAAGCGTGCAAGCGTCCCTACACTAGCCCCGTCTTGAGCAAATCCGCACCCATGGTTCCCAATGCACTGGCCATCGCTGACGCCATGGATCGAAGTGCGCCACTGGCGTTGCTGAGGCACCGGTTGAAAGAGTCGGCAAGGCGGTTCGCAGCCGTGCAGTCCTGCCTGCCCGACCCGCTCAAGCCGCATGTGACACCCGGGCCAGTCGACGATGAGGGATGGACGCTATTTGCCGCCAACGCCAGCGTCGCGGCCAAGTTGCGCCACCTTCAGCCAGCGATCGAGGCACGGCTTGCCAATCAGGGGTTTCCAAAGACCACGGTACGGATCAAGTCGCGTTCGGGTTGATCGGTTCAGGGACAGCCGACCCATGAGCGACAATGAGTTTCTGCTGAAAACCCGCGCCGCTCAGGCGCTCAAGCTTGCAAACTCGATGACCAAAATCGGCCAATTTCTGTTTCGCTACCGCAACGTGCTGGGGCCGGTTCTGTTCCTGATCGCGCTGGCTCTCAGCCAACCGGGGTCTGCGGCAATCGCCCCGCAGTTGGGCACAGTCCTCAGCATCGCGGGCGCGGTGCTTGCCTTGCTCGGTCAACTGCTGCGCATGGTGACCATCGGCTATGAGTACATCGTTCGAGGCGGCAAGAACAAGCAGGTTTATGCAAGCAACCTGGTGCAAGGCGGAGTGTTCGCTCACTGCCGAAACCCGCTTTATGTGGGCAACATCCTCATGGCGGTGGGACTCGCGCTCATCGTGCACTCCTATGCGTTCATCCTGATCGTCATCCCCGCGATCTTGTTCACCTACTCATGCATCGTCTCGGCAGAAGAGTCATACCTGCTCGGAAAGTTCGGCGACGAGTACGCCGACTACATGCGGCGGGTCAATCGCTGGCTGCCACGCCTATCGGGCCTTGGTGAATCGACCGCAGGCATGCGTTTCAACTGGAAACGAGTGCTGGTCAAGGAATACAACACCACCTTCACGCTGCTGGCCGCCATGCTCGCTCTCTACTGGTGGAGCGAGTACATCGTAGGGAAGTCGAGCGAACTGCCTTCAGGCCGAACCATCGCGGGCATCTTTGTCGCTTGGGTGGTGCTCTACCTCGGCGTTCGCTCCCTCAAAAAGAGCGGATATATCAAGGGTTGAACTGTCAGGTGAGGGTCAAGTTGAACGGTGGCTGACTCACTTGATGGCAAGAAACCCCTCGAAGCACACCCACTTGATCACGCTCATGATGTCTACAAAACCTGCACGCTTGTAGAGGTCGATGTAGCCCTGAGTTGAAAACGGCTCCTGAACCCGCTTGAGGCTCCGCGCCTTGGCGATGATCTCCTCGGGGGAGTACCCGCGTTCGAGCTTGTAGTCGGTATAGATGGCACTCATCTGATCCTGAAACCGGGCATCTGGCGCCCGAACCTTTTCATAGATCAGCAAAGCCCCGCCCCAATTGAGGCTTTGATAAAGCCTGTCAAACAAGGCCTGCCGCAGGTGCGGTGGCACAAACTGGATGGTGCAGAAAGACACGATCAGGTCTGCCGGTTCGTAAGGGTAGAGATTGATGTCGTCGCGAACAAACTCCAGGTTCTGGAGTGGCCCTGACTCCTCACGAGCCTGCGCAACCATCTCAGGGACCGTCTCGATCCCGATAAAGCGCGCTTTCTTGTTGGCATGGCGCCGCGCCAACTTGCTGCTAAGGATTCCGGTAGAACTGCCCAGCTCGTAGCACACCGAGGAGTCCTGAACGTAGAAATCGGACAAGGCGCAGATGAGGTCGTGCCCCTCCTCATACAGCGGCACCGACTTGCTGACATGGCTTGAAAATGTGCGCGCCACATCGTTACCAAAGGTCCAGCTCGCATTGGCAGCGGCAATACCGTCGCCGACGGTCGATTTGTCCGGTGTCGTCATGTTCTTGCCTCGCGCACCCGCGCTTTGATGTGGTGCCCCCGGCAGGAATCGAACCCGCGACCTTCGGTTTACAAAACCGCTGCTCTACCAACTGAGCTACAAGGGCTTCTGAAAAATTCTAGCCGGCAGCTCGCGCTCGGCCGCTGCAAACTACTTGATCCGCGTCAAGGATGGTCGCCCGCTTGGTGGCGATGGCTCCGGCGAAGAATCGTCACCTGAGGATGACACAGGATGCGTGGGCTGCACCGTGGAATCCGCGCTGTCTGTGGCCAGCCTCAACATGGCACCACCTCGCTCGGTTCGGCTTGGCAATACTGTCTTTTCGGCTGAATTCAGTCCCGTCGGCATCGTATCGCTGGGCACCGGAAACGCCATCCCTTGCCCGTTTTCCCGCGCATAGATCGCGATCACGTGGTCCACTGGAACGGAGATGTCGCGTGAACTGCCGCCAAACCTCGCCTTGAATTCAATCAGTTCATTGCCTAACTCAAGCGCAGTCGTCGCCTCAAATCCCACATTGAGCACGATCTCGCCGTTCTTCACATACTCCATCGGCACCTTCACGTTCGCATCCACGAAGACAGCGATATATGGGGTGAAACCGTTGTCCGTGCACCACTCATGCAGCGCACGGATCAAGTACGGGCGCGTCGACGTGCCGTTTTGACCCAGCGAAGGTGGCTCCGGAGTTTGCTTCATCGGGTGCCGTCAAGAACAGTGCGAACTCCGGGGCAAGTCACTTGCGCATGACTTTTTCGGACGGAGTCAGAGCCTCAATATAGGCCGGCCGCGAAAAAATACGCTCGGCATATTTCAAGAGGGGCACGGCATTCTTTGACATGTCGATGCCGTAGTAGTCGAGACGCCAGAGCAGCGGGGCAATGGCCACGTCAAGCATCGAGAAGTCATCGCCCAGCATGAACTTGTTCTTCAAGAAGATAGGCGCCAACTGCGTCAGGCGATCGCGAATTTGCGCTCTGGCCTTCTCGAGTTGCTTGTCAGTCGCTTTGACGCCTCGGGACTCGAGCAGATTCACGTGGGCGAACAGCTCCTTCTCGAAATTCAGCAGAAACAACCTCACCCGGGCGCGCGCCACGGGATCTCCAGGCATCAACTGTGGGTGCGGGAATCGCTCATCAATGTATTCATTGATGATGTGCGACTCGTACAGGATCAGGTCTCGCTCGACGAGGATCGGGACCTCGTTGTACGGATTCATCAGCGCAATGTCTTCCGGTTTGGCAAACAGGTCGACGTCACGAATCTCGAAGTCCATACCCTTTTCAAACAACACGAATCTGCAACGGTGTGAGTAAGGGCAGGTCGTGCCGGAGTAAAGCACCATCATGTGGGCGAGCTCCTATTGGGGTCGGGAAATAAAAACGCAGTGGAAACCCCTGACAGGGCGACCCACTGCGCGATCGTCCGGTGCCCTTCGGGGCAACCGGACAGGCGAAAAATCACTTAATGTCTTTCCAGAATGCCGCGTTCAGCCGCCAAGCAATGACGGTGAACACCGACAAGAACAGCAAGACCCATACGCCCAGACGCGTGCGCGTACCCTGTGCCGGCTCACCCATCCAATTCAGATAGGCCACCAAATTGGCAATCGTGTCGTCGAATTCGGCCGGGGATTGAGTGCCCTTCGTCACGGCCTCAAAACCAGCAAACCGGTGAACCGTCTTGGACTCGTCATGGTGGTCCTTTTCCTCCACGAACTTGGCCACCCGCTGCCCTTGCAACTCCCACAGCACATGAGGCATCGCGGCATTTGGATACGCCAAATTGTTCCACCCGGTAGGCTTGGTGTCGTCGCGATAGAAGGTGCGCAAGAAGGTGTAAAGGTAATCGGCACCGGTACCCTGAGCCGCAGCGCGAGACCGTGCAATCAGCGTCAAATCCGGAGGCACGGCACCCAGCCAGTCCTTGGCATTTTTGGGATCAAGGGACACTTTCATCGTGTCGCCAACCTTATCGGTGGCGAACATCAAGTTGCCCTTGATCTGGGCTTCAGTCAGGTTGATGTCGCGCAGGCGGTTGTATCGCATGAAGGCTGCGTTGTGGCAGTTCAGACAGTAGTTCGCGAAAGTCCTCGCGCCATTTTGGAGCGCAGCCACATCGGTCGATTTTTCCTGCGGGAACTTGTCCCAGGCAATGCCTCCGCTCGAGGCATGAGCCACCGAGAGGCCGAACATCGAAATCAGCAGGGAGCAGATGAGTTTTTTCATTTCCTGTCAGGCCTTGATGATCAGTGAGCAGCGAAAGTGACGCGGTCCGGAACAGTCTTGAATTCCCCCAACCGGCTCCACCAAGGCATCAGCAAGAAGAACCCGAAATAGATCACGGTTCCGATCTGAGACAGACGCTCACCCACTGGCGAAACCGGTTGAACGCCGAGGTATCCGAGCATCAGGAAGTTGATCACGAACACGCCGTAAAGGTACTTGTGCCAGTCGGGGCGGTAGCGGATCGACTTCACCTCGCTGTAATCGAGCCATGGAAGGAAGAACAGGATCACCACTGCGCCACCCATTCCGACCACGCCCCAGAACTTGGCGTCGATGGAGAACATCATCGCCACAACCACCGCGGCCGACCCGACGATCAGAAGCTTGAACAAGCCCGACATCTTGAGCTTGAGTACCGCCAGAGCCGCTCCGGCCACCACGAAACCCATCAGCACGTACATCATCTCTGCAGTGATAGCGCGCAGGACCGAGTAGTAGGGGGTGAAGTACCAAACCGGCGCAATGTGCAGCGGTGTCTTCATCGAATCGGCCGGGATGAAGTTGTTGTACTCGAGGAAGTAGCCCCCCAACTCCGGCGCAAAAAAGATGATCGCCGAGAAGATCAGGAGGAACACGCTCACGCCGAGCACATCGTGCACGGTGTAGTACGGATGGAAAGGGATCCCGTCCAGCGGATTGCCGGCCGCATTTTTCTTGGCCTTGATCTCAACGCCATCAGGGTTGTTCGAGCCAACCTCGTGCAGCGCGATCACATGGGCCGCCACCAGACCCAGCAACACCAGCGGCACAGCGATCACATGGAAGCTGAAGAACCGGTTCAGCGTGGCATCACTCACGACGTAGTCACCGCGAATCAACAAGGACAGGTCCGGCCCGATGAAGGGGATCGCGGAGAACAGGTTCACGATGACCTGCGCGCCCCAATAGCTCATCTGCCCCCAAGGCAACAAGTACCCCATGAAGGCCTCGGCCATCAGACACAGGAAGATCGCGCAACCAAACAACCAGACAAGCTCACGCGGCTTGCGGTAGCTGCCGTAAATCATCCCGCGGAACATGTGCATGTACACCACGATGAAGAACGCGCTGGCGCCGGTGGAGTGCATGTAACGAACCAGCCAACCCCAGGGCACATCGCGCATGATGTACTCCACAGAAGCAAATGCAACTGCCGCATCAGGCTTGTAGTGCATGACGAGGAAAATGCCGGTGACGATCTGGATGACGAGCACCAGCAACGCAAGCGACCCGAAGAAATACCAGAAGTTGAAATTCTTTGGCGCGTAGTACTC
>NCFZ01000078.1 GCA_002281415.1 Burkholderiales bacterium 28-67-8
GAACAACAAACCGATTTCAAGTTGATAGACCACGCTGTAGCCGATGGACGCATCGGTCAGCACGGGTCCCAGCGTGCCGTGAGTGGCGAGGTTCGAGACGAGGTCGCGCAAGGCGCCGCCCAGCGCCACGGCCAGACCGCCCGCTGTGGCTTGCACGGCGCCCCAGGCGCCCAGCGCCAGACCGATCTGGCCCGGGCGCTCCAAACCCATTGCCACGGTCAGGGTGCTCACAGCAAACAGCCCGCCACCGAGTCCGATCAGACAGGCCCCCATGCGAAAGACCATGGGCGAGCCCAGAGGCGCCGCGAAGATCACGGCTGAAAAGGCCACCAGACCGATCAGCAGGCCGAACGCGGCCAGGCGGTGCGCATCCATGCCGCGACCCAGCCATCGTGCCGCCAGGGCAAACGCCGCCAGTGCACCGCCGGCAAGCAGCGCGGTCAGCGAGGTGGTGGAGCCCACGCTCAAGCCCAGGATCTCGCCGCCGTAGGGCTCGAGGATGATGTCTTGCATGTTGAATGCCGCAGTGCCCAGCGCCACCGCCAGCAGGAAGCGAGCAGTGCGGCCCTGGCCGGCAAAGGCCTTCCAGCTCGAGCCGAAGTCGGGCCGCTCCAGGTCGGCTGCGGTGCCGGCCGGGTTGCGCACTTCCTGCTTCCACAGCGCCACCAGGTTGAGCACCAGCGTGACAGTCGCGGCGCCTTGCACTACCTTGATGAGCCGCACCTGGTTGAAGTCGGCCAGCAAGTAGCCGAAGATCAGGCTGCTGGCCACCATGCCGAGCAGCAGCATCACGTACATCAGAGCCACCACGCGCGGGCGCGCCTTTTCGGGGGCGATGTCGGTGGCCAGCGCCAGACCTGCGGTCTGTGTGATCTGCGACCCGGCACCCACCAGCAAGAAGGCCAGCGCCGAGCTGACCTGACCCAGCCACGGGCCGGCATGCGAATCACCCGACAGCAGGATCAGCGCGAACGGCATGATCGCGAAGCCGCCGAACTGCAGCCACGATCCCATCCAGATGTAGGGCACGCGTTTCCAGCCGAGCACCGAGCGGTGGGTGTCCGACTTGAATCCGACCAGCGCGCGAAACGGCGCGAACACCAGCGGCAGCGCCACCATCAGCGACACGATCCAGGCGGCCATGCCCATCTCGACGATCATCACCCGGTTCAAGGTGCCCACCAGCAGCACGCTGGCCATGCCCACCGTCACCTGAAACAACGACAGGCGCAGCAGCCGGCTCAGCGGCAGGTCGTCGGTGGCCGCATCGGCGAAGGGCAGGAATTCAGGCGCGACGTTCATCCATTGCTGGGCGCGGACCCTGAAAAGGCTGAAGAACTTCATTTGCGCAGCAACTCCAGCGCTTGCGATGTGTAAAAGCCGCTGGCGATGCGCTCGGTGCGGCCGCGCTGCCAGTCCTGCAACTCGGGGTCGGCAGCCAGCAGGCGGTGCAGCGTGGCCTCGGCCACCGGCTCGATCCACGGCGCGCGGTCTTTGCGCGGGAACAGCCGGCCCACCGCACGCATGGCGATCAGTGCCGGATTGCTCGGCGCGTAAGTGAACAGCAACCCGCGGCGCGTGCGCTTGGCGAGCCCGGCTATCACCCGCACCGCGTCGGGGGTCTGGTAATGGATGAGGGAGTCCATGCCGACCACGTAGTCGAACTCGCCGAGGGCCGGGTCGAGCATGTCACCGGCGCGGAAATCGATGCGCCCCACGCTGTGTTCGCTGGTCAGCTCGGCCGGCTGGCGATCGCGTGCCAGATCAACCAAGGTGGGCGACAGGTCAATGGCCAGCACCTGCGCGCCGCGCCGTGCCGCCTCGACCGCCAGTGCGCCAGTGCCGCAGCCGGCATCGAGCAGCCGCATGCCGGTCATGTCGGCCGGCAGCCAGCCCAGCAGCGTGGCACGCATGCGGTCGCGGCCGGCACGCACCGTGGCGCGAATGCGGCCCACGGGTGCGTCGGATGTCAGGCGCGCCCAGGCCTGCACCGCGGTGCGATCGAAGTAGTCCTCGATCTTGCTGCGGCGTTCGGTGTAGCTGATGGGATCCATGCAGTCGTCCGTCAAGTGGTGGCGCGGGATCAGTCGAAACCCAGCAGGTCGAAGATGTCGCGGTCTTTCATGGGCACGGCATTCATCGGCTCGGTGCCCAGCCACAGAGAGGCGGCCAGACGCATGTATTCCTTTTGCACTGCCTCGAGTTCGGGCGAGTACTCCATCTCGAACAGGGTCGACTTCTTGAGACGGCTGCGACGGATCACGTCGAGGTCGGGGAAGTGCGCGGCGAGCTTCAGGCCGATCTGCGCGTTGTACTTGTCGATCTGGTCGGTCTCGCGGCTGCGGTTGGCGATCACGCCGCCGAGCCGCACGTTGTAGTTCTTGGCCTTGGCACCGATCGCCTGCACGATGCGGTTCATCGCGAAGATCGAGTCGAAGTCGTTGGCGGTGACGATGAGCGCCCGGTCGGCGTGCTGCAGCGGGGCGGCAAAGCCGCCGCACACCACATCACCCAGCACGTCGAAGATGACCACGTCGGTGTCTTCGAGCAGGTGATGCTCCTTGAGCAGCTTCACGGTCTGGCCGACGACGTAGCCGCCGCAACCCGTGCCCGCAGGCGGGCCGCCGGCTTCAACGCACATCACGCCGTTGTAGCCCGGGAACACGAAGTCTTCGACACGCAACTCTTCGGCATGGAAGTCCACCGTCTCGAGCACGTCGATCACGGTGGGCAGCATCTTCTTGGTCAGCGTGAAGGTCGAGTCGTGCTTGGGGTCGCAGCCGATCTGCAGCACGCGCTTGCCCAGCTTGGAAAACGCCGCGGACAGGTTGCTCGAGGTGGTGCTCTTGCCGATGCCGCCCTTGCCGTAGATGGCGAAGACCTTGGCCGTGCCGATCTTCAGGTTGGGGTCGAGCTCGACCTGGACGCTGCCCTCGCCGTCGAGGCGCAGGTTCTTGCGCACGCCTGGGTTCTTGATGTCCGGAACCGGAATCGTGGTGGTGCTCATGCAGGTGCTCCTTCGTAAATGCCTTCGAGCCGGTCTTCGAGCTCTTCGCCTGCGCGACGCAGGGCTTCAAGTGTTTGGGCATCGGGTTGCCAGTAGTTGCGCTCCGACGCTTCGATCAGACGGTTGGCCACTCGCGCCGATGCCGTGGGGTTCAGCTTGGCGAGGCGCTCACGCATCTCGGGATCCAGCATGAAGGTCTCGGTCAGCTGCTTGTAGACCCACGGCTGCACCTGACCGGTGGTGGCCGACCAGCCCATCGTGTTGGTGACGTGGGCCTCGATCTGGCGCACGCCTTCGTAGCCGTGCTCGAGCATGCCTTCGTACCACTTGGGGTTGAGCATGCGGGTGCGGGTCTCGAGTGCGACCTGCTCGCGCAGGGTGCGCACGGCGCCGTCGCCCTTGGTCTGATCGCCGATGTATACCGGTGGCGTCTTGCCGCCACTGGCGACCTTGACCGCCTGCGTGATGCCGCCCAGCGTGTCGAAGTAGTTGTCGACGGTGGTCACGCCCAGTTCGACCGAGTCGAGGTTCTGATAGGTCAGCTGCACATCAGCCAGCACGCTTTGCATCAGCGCCGACTGCTGCACTGCGCGCCCGGTGCGGCCGTAGGCAAAGCCCTTGCGCCGCGAGTAGGTCTCGGCCAGCTCGCCCTCGTCAGACCAGCGGCTGCTTTCGATCAGGCTGTTGACGTTGGAGCCGTAGGCGCCCTCGGCGTTGCCGTAGACGCGCAAGGCGGCGATCTCGAGCGTGCAGCCGTGCTCTTGCTGATAGGCCAGCGCGTGCCGGCGGATGTGGTTCAGCTCCAGCGGCTCGTCTTCTGCCGATGCGGCCAGGAAGGCGGCTTCGGCCAGCAGCTTGATCTGCAGCGGCATCAGGTCGCGGAAGATGCCCGACAGCGTGATCACCACGTCGACCCTTGCGCGGCCCAGCTCGGCCAGCGGGATCAGCGTGGCGCCGGCGATGCGGCCGTAGCTGTCAAAGCGCGGCAGCGCGCCCATCAGCGCGAGCGCCTGGGCGATGGGCGAACCTTCGTTCTTGAGGTTGTCGCTGCCCCACAGCACCATCGCGATCGACTCGGGCAGCGGATTGCCGTCAGCGATGTGGCGCTCGAGCAGCAACTGCGCTTGCTTGGCGCCATCCTTGACGGCGAAGCTGCTCGGGATGCGGAACGGGTCGAAGCCGTGAATGTTGCGCCCGGTGGGCAGCACGGCCGGCGTGCGCAGGATGTCGCCACCCGGCGCCGGACGGATGAAGCGCCCGTCGAGCGCATGCAGCAGGCCGGCGACTTCGGTTTCCTCGGTCAGGATCTTGTCGATGCGGGCGAGTTCGCGCATCAGCTCGAGCGTGGCTTCGTCGTGTGCAAGGCCGGTGGTGTCGAGTGCGCGCTCGATGCGGTCGCCGGCGACCAGGGATTCAACCGTGGCACGCTCCAGGCGCACGCCGTGCGACGCATCGGCGATCGACATCAGCATGTCGACGCGCTCGGTGGCGCTGGCGGCACGCCCGGCCACGTGCAGGCCGTGCGGAATGAGCGTGTATTCAAGCTCGAGCACCTGCTCGGCCAGGCGGGCCACGCAGGCGTCGATGGTGTGGGCGGCCTCGGACGCTGGCGCCACCACCCAGGCCGGTTCGGCATCGGTCAGATCGAGCGCCGCGGCTTGCGACTGGATCAGCTCAGCGAGGTCCTTGCGGTCGGCTGCGCCGGGTTCCATGCCGCGCCAGCGCTCGATCGAACCCTTGAGCTCATTGAGCCCGCGGTACAGACCAGCCTGGCTCACCGGTGGCGTCAGGTAGCTGACCAGCGTGGCGCCCGAGCGGCGTTTGGCGATCGCACCCTCGGATGGGTTGTTCGAGGCGTAGAGGTAAATGTTGGGCAGGTCGTCAATCAGGCGATCAGGCCAGCACGCGCCGCTCATGCCGCTTTGCTTGCCAGGCATGAACTCGAGCGCGCCGTGGGTGCCGAAGTGCAGCACGGCGTGCGCCTTGAAGTCCTCGCGCAGGTAGCGGTAGAAGGCCGAGAAGGCGTGCGTCGGCGTGTGGCCTTTTTCGAACAGCAGCCGCATCGGGTCGCCTTCGTAGCCAAAACTGGGCTGCACGCTGACCAGCACGTTGCCGAACTGCTTGCCGAGCACGAAGATCGAGCTGCCGTTGTTGAGCTGGCGGCCGGGTGCCGGGCCCCACTGGGCTTCGATTTCGGCCAGCCAGCGCTCGCGGCGCACGTGGTCGCCGGTGGCAATCAGGTCGTGCACGTTGGCGTCGGCGCCGTACTGGGCGGCGTTGCCCTTGAGGATGCCGTCGCGCAGGGCGTCGACGCTGTCAGGCAGGTCGACGCTGTAGCCCTGCGCCTTCATCGCGACCAGCGTGTGGAACATCGACTCGAACACCGACAGGTAGGCGGCGGTACCGATGTTGCCGGCATTGGGCGGGAAGTTGAAGATGACGATGGCCACCTTGCGAGCCGCGCGTTCGCTGCGGCGCAGCGCCACCAGCTTGGTGATCCGCGCGGCCAGCATCAAGGCGCGCTCGGGGCATGAGTGCATGTCCTGGGCGGTGTCGGTGGCCTTGAAGGTGCAGGCGTGGTGGCAGCCGGTGCAGGTCACACCCGCGGCACCGGGGCGCCCGCCGAACACCATCGGCCCGGTGGCGCCGTCGAGCTCGGGGATCGCGACCATGATGGTGCTCTCGACCGGCAGCAAACCACGATCCGAGCCGCCCCACTGGTCGAGGGTTTGAAACTCCACCGGGTTGGCTGCGAGGTAGGGCACATCCAGCTGCGCCAGCACATCGGCTGCCGCCTTGGAGTCGTTGTAGGCCGGCCCGCCGACCAGCGAAAAACCGGTGAGCGAGACCACCGCGTCGACGACGACGTGGCCGTCCTTGACGAAGAACGCCTCGATGGCAGGGCGCGAATCGAGCCCGGCTGCAAAGGCGGGGATCACGCGCATGCCGCGCGCTTCAAGCGCGGCGATCACGCCGTCATAGTGGCCGGCGTTGTTCGACAGCAGGTACGAGCGCAGCAGCAGCACGCCGACCGTGCCAGCCGCTCCGCCGACCGCCGGCTTGGGCAGCGCAGAAGCCTCGGTGGCGAAGCGGGAGGCCATGCGCGGGTGATAGACGCCGACCTCGGGGTACTCGATCGGCGCGGGAATCTTGGCGAGCCCGCGCAGCACGCGGCGCGGGCCGTCGGCCCCGCGGTCCACCACGTGGCGAACCAGATTGAGCATGTTCTCGTCGGAGCCGCCCATCCAGTACTGCATCGTCATGAAATAGGCGCGCACGTCCTGGGCGGTGCCTGGGATGAATCGCAGCATCTGCGGAATGCGGCGCAGCATCTTCATTTGCGCCGCGCCGCCGGTGGCGGTCTTTTCCTTGTTGCCGCGCAGTTTCTTGAGCAGCGCCATCGGCCCGCTGGCGGGCTTTTCCATGTCGAAGTTGCCCACGCGCGTGAGCTTGACCACTTCGCTGGCCGACATCATGCAGATCATGGCGTCGCAAGTCGCACGGCGCGCACGCAGGTCTTCCATCACCGGCAGGAAGTGGTCCTCGAGGAACAGCATGCCCACCACGATGATGTCGGCCTGCGCGATGTCCGCCTTGCAGCGCGCCAAGGCCGCTGGGCTGGCGGCGTACTCGGACGCCGCATGCAACGACAGTTGCAGCCCCGGCAGCTCGCGCGACAAGCCGGCGCGGGCGCGGCCGGTCGCGCTGGCCAGATGGGTGTCCATCGTGACCACGACCACACGCACCGGCGTGTGTGCCGCCGCGCTGCGAGCCTCAGCTGCCGAAGTGGGCTTTTGCGTCATAGAGGGTCTCGACAGTGATCAGCGGCACGCTTCGTTCCTGGGCATAGCGCTCGGTGTTGCGCTTGGCCTTGCCGCGAACGAAGAACGGGATCTTGCGCAACTCTTTTTCGGCCTCGGGCGCCCAGGTGGCGACGGTGGCTGTGGCTGGTTCGGTGCTGTTTGGCGCGAGGGCGTCGCGGGCCTGCTCGGGCTCGGCGGCCAGGGCACTGGTTGCGGTGCTTTCGGCTGCCGGTTCGCGATTCGCGCGGGCATCGCCGTGGCCACCTAGGTGCGATGGCGCGGCGTCTTCATGGAACTCGAAGTCGCCACGGAACATGCCGATCAGGTGCTCTTCCAAGCCCATCATGAGCGGGTGCACCCAGGTGTCGAACAGCACGCACGCGCCTTCGAACCCCATTTGTGGCGAGTAGCGGGCCGGGAAGTCCTGCACATGCACCGGTGCTGAAATCACCGCGCAGGGGATGCCCAGCCGCTTGGCGATGTGTCGCTCCATCTGCGTGCCCAGCACCAGTTCGGGCCGCAGCTCGGCAATCCGGGCCTCGATCTCGAGGTAGTCGTCGCTGATGAGCGCTTCGACGTCGTACAGCTTGGCCGCCTCTCGCACCTCGCGGGCGAACTCACGGGCGTAGGTGCCGATGCCCACCACCTTGAAGCCCATTTCCTCGCTCGCGACGCGGGCGGCAGCCACCGCATGGGTGGCGTCGCCGAACACGAACACGCGCTTGTTGGTGAGGTAGGTCGAGTCCACCGATTTCGCGTACCAGGTGGCGCGCGAATCAGCGCTGGCGAGCACCGCGCTGGCGTCGATGTCGGCGAGTGTTGCCACTTCACGGATGAAGTCGCGCGTGGCGCCCGCGCCGATCGGGATCGTCTTGGTGGCGGGCTGACCGAAGGTGCGGTTCAGCCAGGAAGCGGTGAGTGATGCGATCTCGGGATAGAGCACCACGTTGAATTCGGCATCGCCCAGTCGGGCCAGATCAGCGGGCGTGGCGCCCAGCGGGGCGACCACGTTGATGTCGATCCCCATTTGCAGCAGCAAGGCGGTGATCTCGCGCAGGTCGTCGCGGTGCCGGAAGCCCAGCGACGAGGGGCCCAGGATGTTGCAGCGCGGGCGTGCGCCGGCGGCCCGCTGGGCCTTCGGCGTGCCTGGCACCGGGGCGTTCGGCCCGGCCAGGGCGCGCACCATTTGGTAGAAGGTTTCCGAGGCGCCCCAGTTTTCCTTGCGCTGGTAGGACGGGAGTTCGAGCGCGATCACCGGCACCGGCAGGTCCAGTGCCCTGCACAGACCGCCCGGATCGTCCTGGATCAGCTCGGCCGTGCAGGAGGCACCGACCATCATGGCGTCAGGCTTGAAGCGCTCATAGGCGTCGCGGGCTGCCGTCTTGAACAGCTCGGCGGTGTCGCCACCGAGGTCTCGAGCCTGGAAGGTGGTGTACGTCACCGGAGGGCGCTTGGGCAGGCGCTCGATCATGGTGAACAGCAGGTCTGCGTAGGTGTCGCCTTGCGGCGCGTGCAAGACGTAGTGCACGCCTTCCATAGCGGTGGCGATGCGCATCGCGCCAACGTGAGGCGGGCCTTCGTAGGTCCAGAGCGTCAACTGCATGGTCTGGTGCTTTCGGTGCGGGCGGCGTCTGTGCTCGCCCTCAGGCGACGAGCTTCATGCGGCGAACGAGCGGCCGGGCGAACAGCTCAGCCAGATCAGCGGCCTGCTCGTAGCCATGGATGGGGGTGAAGACCAGTTCGATCGCCCACTTGGTGGTCATGCCTTCGGCTTCGAGCGGGTTGGCCAGACCGAGGCCGCACACCACGATGTCGGGCCTGACTTCGCGGCAGCGATCGAGTTGGTTCTCGACGTGCTGGCCTTCTGAAAGCAACGTGCCGGCCGGCAGCATGTCGAGTTCTTCGGCCAGGTGCTGACGGTGCAGGTAAGGCGTGCCGACCTCGACGAGATGCATGCCCAGTTCGCGAGCCAGAAACCGCGCGATCGGGATTTCAAGCTGCGAGTCGGGGAAGAAGAACACCCGCTTGCCGGCCAGTTGCAACCGGTGCCGGACGAGGGCGTTGGTGGCACGCTCGCGTCCGGCGGCGGTGACCTTGTCGAAGGTGGCCGCGTCCACACCGAAGGCATTGGCCGCGGCGCGCAGCCAGGCGGTGGTGCCCTCAACACCGAGCGGAAACGGGGCTGCCAGGCGCTCGGCACCACGGTCTTCGAGCGCGCGCGCGGTGTCCGCCAGAAAAGGCTGCGCCAGCAAGAATTTCGTGTTCGGTCCGACTTCGGGCAGGTCATCGGCGCGGCGCGGCGGGAAGAACCGCACCGCGGGCTTGTCGGTGCCAAATCCCAGTTGCGCGAACAGCCGGGAGAACTGGTCTTCGACCACATCGGCCAGCGTGCCCACCACCATCAGCGACGCCGGTGCGGTGGCGCTGGAGGCCGGCAGGCTGGGCACCAGCGAGGCCAGACAGGCGTCCTCACCCTGCGTGAAGGTGGTTTCGATGCCGCTGCCCGAATAGTTCAGCACCCGCACATCGGGCGAAAAGCGCCCCGACAACCGCGAAGCCGCGCGCGACAGATCCAGCTTGATAACCTCGGACGGGCACGACCCGACGAGGAACAGCAGCTTGATCTCGGGGCGGCGCTCCAGCAACCGCGTCACCACGCGGTCAAGTTCATCGTTGCAGTCGGCCAGCCCTGCCAGATCACGCTCGTCGATGATCGCGGTGGCAAAGCGGGGCTCCGCGAAGATCATCACGCCGGCTGCCGACTGGATCAGGTGCGCGCAGGTGCGCGAGCCCACCACCAGAAAGAACGCGTCCTGGATCTTGCGATGCAGCCAGATGATGCCGGTCAGCCCGCAAAACACTTCGCGCTGGCCACGCTCGCGCAGCACAGGAGCCTCACCGCAGCCGGACGCCGCTTCGCGAATGGGGATCACGGCGCTCATGCGGCCAACCCGCCTTGCAGGGAGGCGGCATCTCGCTGCGCCATGTCAAGCCGCGCCATGCGCAGCTTCCAGATGAACTGTGCGGCGTTGATGGCGTAGGTCGCGTAGGCCGCGAGCGCCAGATACATCTGCTGCAGCGGCGTCAGGGCGCCGGTGTAGACCGCCAGCAGGTAAGCCGTGTGCAGCGCCAGCACCAGCATGCTGAAGACGTCTTCCCAGAAGAACGCCGGTGCGAACAGGTAGCAGTCGAAGACCACCTTTTCCCAGATGCAGCCGGTGATCATGATCGTGTAGAGCGTCAGGGTCTTGATGACCACCGACGTGGTGGCGGCGGCGAGACCTTCACCCGTGGCGATGTAGCGCAGCACGAGGCAAACGCTCACCAGAAAGACCAGAAACTGCACCGGAGCCAGGACTCCTTGCACCAGCGTCCAGACGCTCGAGTCGCGGCGAACCCGCTCCTGCGGCGTGTACAGGGGGCGTCTCGCATTCAACTGGGGCCCACGTTCGTACATCTACATCCTTGGGAGAAATGGCGGTCTGTTTCGAACGAATTTAGACGGACACCCGGCACTTGTCAATCCAGATTGACGTAAATTGAT
>NCFZ01000079.1 GCA_002281415.1 Burkholderiales bacterium 28-67-8
CGCGCGGGCAAGCTCAATCTCTTCGGCAATGTCTTCCGGGATATCAACCGCCGGTTCGATCTTGCCCAGAAATTCGCGGCTATCGCCCTCGGGCCGCGCCACAACATTGGCCCGCCTGGAGAAGGACCTGGCCGTTTTGATCCTGGTGCTGGGTGCGGATGAACGAGGCGCCAGCATCCCACTGAGCCAGATGTGACTCGACAGTTGACCGTGCGAGCGGTGTGGCTCCGCAGGTTCAAGGCGACCCCATGGTCAGCTCAACGTCGAGCGGCCAACAGCGAGATCATGCGTTCGAGGAGCATGGCCATCTCTGCTGGACTGTCGAGGAAGAATCGCGCGCCTGACTTGGGCATGTCGCGCCCGATGCGGATCGTCAACCAGGAGGCCGGCGCAGCAGTGAAGACAGGCTCATCATTCACATCATCGCCGGCGAAAATTGCGCACGACGCACCACTGCGCCGAACCAGATTCTGTACGGCATCGGCCTTGTCAGGTGCGTGTCGGGAGGTCACGTTGACCACCAGCTTGCCGCCAAAGATATGCAGTTCGCCGTCGCGCCCTGCCAGCACATCCTCGATCATCTGCAAGGCCAGCCCGCGGTTTCGCGCGAGACGGTAGTGCAAGGCGATTGACTGACCCTTGTCTTCGACGGTCACACCCACGGCATCCAGTGCCGCGCCGTGATCACGAATGCGCTGGCGCTGGCGCATCATCGCCGCCGAAGGCTGGCCGGGCTCCGCCATGTCGGACTCGTCCTCCGCCCCGTGATTGCCTACGATGAAGCGCGGTGCGAAGCCCAACCGCCCGCGAACGTCACCCACGCTGCGGCCCGTCACGATGGCCACGGGCAGGTGAGTCGCCAACGAGGCCAGGCGTGTGGCTACCGCGCTTGAGAGGCGCACATCGTTGGGGCGGGCGACGATCGGCGTGAGCGTGCCGTCGAAATCGAAGGCCAGCAAGGGCCGCTGCTGCAGCGTGAACGCCAACGCGGTCTCGCCGTCGGGGCAAAACAGGTGTTGCATCAGGCAGGCCTGACTCGGGATACGCTGCTCATGGCGATTGGTGGCTTCGCACCCGCGCTTCGATGCGGGCCCGCAGGCGCCAGCGGCCCGCGTCAGCCAGCATCCGACCTGCCCATCGGAACACGTTGAATTCCCGCACCGTGCTACGAAGGCTGGCCATGCGTTCGCGCTGCTCCGCAACTGGCATCGTGGCTGCTCGGTTCAGCGCATCGGCAGTTTCCTCCACGTGGTATGGATTGACGATCAAGGCCTCCGGCATTTCACGCGCCGCTCCCGCGAACCGACTCAGCACGAGCACGCCCTGCAGGTCGTCTCGCGCCGCCACGAACTCCTTACACACGAGGTTCATGCCGTCGTGCAGGCTGGTCACCACACAGATGTCGGCCGCTCTGAAGAGTTCCATCACGGCGTCATGTTCATGGTGCTGCGCCAGCAGGTGCACGGGTTGGTAGCCAGAGCGGCCAAACCGCTGGTTGATACGCTCCGAGACTCGCTGGATTCGTTCCTGGAAGCTGCGGTACTCGTCCAGTGCGCTGCGGGTCGGAGCAGCCACCTGCACGAAGACAAAGCGTCCGATCCACGATGGCCATTTCTCCAGCAGTCGCTCTACCGCATTCAGTCGTTCGAGGATGCCCTTGGTGTAGTCGAACCGATCCACACCCA
Source organism: Burkholderiales bacterium 28-67-8 (assembly GCA_002281415.1). Taxonomy (GTDB): domain Bacteria; phylum Pseudomonadota; class Gammaproteobacteria; order Burkholderiales; family Burkholderiaceae_C; genus PBB1. The sequence continues at coordinate 1,686 of NCFZ01000079.1, forward strand.
CGGCCAGGCACGCATCGTCGGGCAATCCCAGCCGCTTGATCACTCGCCGCCTGCATTCGGGTACGGCTGCCCAAGTCGCAACATCGCTGTCGCCGGGCCACTCGATGGAAATGGGGTAACTTTCGACAAGGGTCTCCTTCTCCTGAAATGAGATCGTCGAATGTTCATGCTCGATGCGCGCTTCGAGGTAGCGGTCCACGGTCTCGATGAAGTTCTTGCAGTGGAATCGCGTGTGAAAACCGAGAATGGTGCTACCCAGCATGCCCTGCAGGATCTCGCGGCGCCAGGGGCAGATGCCGAAGGACTCGGGATTGGGCCACGGGATGTGCCAGAAGGTCAGGATCGTGGCCTGGGGCAGCTTCGCGCGGATCATCGCCGGCAGCAGCGCGAAATGGTAGTCCTGCACCAGTACGACCGGGTCCGCGCTGCGCGCTTCGGCCACCACCGCGTCGGCGAAGCGCTGATTGACAGCGCGGTACGCCTCCCAGTCGGACTCGCGGAACACCGGTCGCACGTGGGCGACATGGCACAGCGGCCACATACCCTCGTTGGCAAAACCGTAGTAGTACCCCTGCTCTTCTTCGGCGGTCAGCCAGATGCGCCGAAGCCAGTAGTCATCCTGGCCGGGGGGCACCTGAACACGGTCGGCACCGTCCACCACGTCACGATCTGCGCTGCCGCTGCCGTGGGCGACCCAGGTGCCCGAGCAAGCGCGCATCACCGGCTCCACGGCGGTTACCAGTCCACTGGCCGGGCGCTTGACCACCACACCATCGGCCGTTCGTTCATGAATGTAGGGCTCACGGTTGGACACGACGATGACCTGATCGCCACTGAGTTGGGTTCTCAACAGCGTGCGCAATCTCTCGGCGGTCCACTCCGCGTCGGGGCGGGCCGACCTTCGGTACTCGTCCTCCAGATCCCGCATGCGCGCGCGCAGGTCTGCCGCGAAGGGGGCCAGTTCGGGCGCAGACGGGAACACTGGACTGAGCAACCCCTCGCCTCGCAGCAGAGCCCTCACACCATTTACCCACCCGCGCCAGCTCAACTGCGCGACCACCACGGTGATGAGGGCGATCACCAGCCCCAATGCAGCAATGAGGCCGATCAAATAGCGACGCGTATCCTGGCTGCGGCGCTCGATAAAGCTCAGATCGTGAAGCAGTACCAGCTTGGCAAGCACCGCACGCGGGCCCAGTTCGACGAACTCATTGCCAGGCGCACTGGCACTGACTGCAGCGGATGACGCCGCCCAACGCGCTGCGGCGGGCTCGTCAATGACAGGGGGCAAGGGTCTGTGGACTGGGCGCGACCCCATGATGTCCTGCACCCCCACATGGACCGCGCCACCTGCCAGCGCCAACCGAGGCTCGACCTCACGTGCCAGTTCTGTCGCATGCGCGCATGACAAGCTGCCGGGAAATCGATCCGTGGCCTGCAGCAGCCGGCCGTCCGAGCCACACAGACCGAGCGCGAACAGGCGCTCATCCTGCGCTGCGCGGTCAAACAGCGGGCGCAAACGCGAAACTCGGTCTGACAGCAGAGCGTCGGTTATGGAGTCAGACAAGGCATTGGCCACCAGAGTGCCCCTGCTATTGAGATCTCTGCTGAACCAGCGCAATGTCACCCGATCCATCAGCGGCACCGCCAGGTAGGCCGCGGCGACCAAGGTGGCGCTCAGCGGCAGCAGAAAGCGCAGCTGCAGCCTCAGTGTCCGCAGGGCCATCACGCCTTGGCCACCATGTTGTCGGGCCGGGTATTCGATGTCGTCATGGCCGAGCCTTTCATAGCGAGCTGCACCAGCCTGGCGCCCTCCCTGACGGACCCCAGACCCAGCCAACCCAAGATCGGATTGCGTGGCGATGTCGCGCAGTATATATTTGTGCCTATGCAAATGGATGATTCCCAGATGCCTGTTTCGATGGGGCGATCCGATGCCGAAGGCGTCTCGCTCGATCTCGCTCTGATCGGCAACTGTGCGGTCAGTGCGCTGATTGATCGCCGCGCGCGAATCGTGTGGTGCTGCCTGCCGAGATTCGACAGCGCTCCGGTGTTTCACGCACTGTTGAGTGCGTCCCAGCCCGTCAACGACGCAGGTAGCTTCTGCGTCGAGATCGAACATATGGTGCGCGCAGAGCAGACCTACGAGGCCGGCACTGCGATCGTGAGAACGACGCTCTTCGACGACGCTGGACAGTCCATCGAGATCGTCGACTTCGCCCCTCGGTTCACGCACCACGGCCGGATGTTTCGTCCTGCTCAGTTGGTGCGCCGGGTCCGTGCGTTGCGCGGACACCCACGCATCCGGGTATCCGTGCGTCCCACAGGTGGATGGGACACCCAAGTCTATGCTGTGACGCGCGGCTCCAACCACCTCCGTTTCATATTGCCTGGTCAGACCTTGCGCCTGACGACCGATGCGCCCCTGACATACGTTGCCGACCGGACCTGGTTTTCACTGCACACGCCCATCAGCCTGCTGCTGGGGCCCGACGAAACACTCGACGGCGGGATCGAGGAAACCGCGCGCTGGTTCGAGGAGGCCACGAGCCGCCACTGGCGCGAATGGACGCGGCGACTTGCCGTGCCCTTGGAATGGCAGGACGCAGTGATTCGCGCCGCCATCACCCTCAAGCTGTGCCAGTACGAAGAGACCGGCGCCATCGTGGCCGCGATGACCACGAGCATCCCTGAAGCGCCTGGCAGCGGTCGCAACTGGGACTACCGGTATTGCTGGCTGCGCGACGCCTTCTTCGTCGTGCGGGCCCTCAACAGCCTGGCCGAAGTCGGCACGATGGAGGACTACCTGCGCTGGCTTCACGACGTGGTGCGCAGCAGTGAAGGCGGCCATGTGCAACCCTTGTACGGCATCGGTCTGGAGCGTGAACTCCCGGAGCGCATCGAATCCGCTCTGGCGGGATATCGAGGAATGGGCCCGGTGAGGGTGGGCAATCAGGCCTATGAACACCATCAGCACGATGTCTATGGCAACGTGGTGCTGGGCGCCGCGCAGGCCTTCCACGACCAGCGGCTGTTCCGACGGGCGGGCCTGGATGACTTTCGGGCACTTGAATTGATGGGGAACCGAGCCTGGGAACTGCACGACCAGCCCGATGCCGGCATGTGGGAACTGCGGACCAGAGCGCGCGTGCACACGTCGTCGTCTTTGATGTGCTGGGCGGCCTGCGACCGCCTAGCCAAGGCTGCGACCGCACTGGCCCTTCCGGACCGGTCGGCTTGGTGGAGTGAACGCGCCAACACGATACGCGAACGCATCCTCCAACGTGCGTGGAACGAGCGTCGCCAAGCCTTCGTTGAAAGTTTCGACGGTCAACATCTTGATGCCAGCGTGCTGCTGATGGCCGAAGTGGGCTTCATCGATCCGCACGACCCCCGCTTTGCCAAGACCCTGCACGCGCTGGAGCAGCACCTGTGCGATGGTCCGTTCATGCGGCGCTATGAGGAGGCCGACGACTTCGGACTGCCGCAGACGGCCTTCAACGTGTGCGCGTTCTGGCGCATCGATGCCCTGGCCAGAATCGGCCGAACCGCCGAGGCGCGCGAGATCTTCGAAGCCATGCTGGCATGCCGAAACCCGCTGGGCCTGCTGTCCGAGGACGTTGCGCCTTCCACTGGCGAGCTGTGGGGCAATTTCCCGCAGACCTACTCCATGGTCGGCGTCATCAATGGCGCGGTGCGTCTGTCACGACCTTGGGACGACGTCGTTTGAGGCCCTCCGAATGAGCACCGAATGGCTGGAGCTTTTTCGGTCGCCGCTCGGAAGCCTAGGCAGCTGGGCTGTGACCTTGCTGCGCATCATGGCCATCGTTCTCGTGGCTTGGTTGGGCACAAGCCTTCTGCAAGGGTTGATCCGGCGCTTCCGGGTTCGCATCTCGCAGCGCATGGACGATCCAGAAGCTGTCAAGCGGGCGGAAACTCTAGGCCGCGTCTTCCGTTACCTGGTGGCCGTGGTGATGTCTCTGGTCGCCGGCGTTCTTGTGCTGTCGGAGATCGGCATCTCGGTGGCCCCCATCCTGGGCGCAGCCGGGGTCGTGGGGCTAGCCGTGGGCTTCGGAGCGCAGAGCCTGGTCAAGGACTACTTCACCGGCTTCTTCTTGTTGCTGGAGAACCAGATCCGACAGGGCGACGTTGTCAAGCTGGGCGATCATGGCGGCCTCGTTGAAGAGGTCACACTGCGATACGTGCGTCTTCGCGACTACGACGGCCATGTTCACTTCGTGCCCAACGGGCAAATCGGCACCGTGGTCAACCTCAGCCGAGGGCATGCGCAGGCCGTGATCGACGTGGGCGTCGCCTATCGCGAAGATCTCGATCGTGTCATGTCCGTGATGCTGGAGGTGGCTCGGGCGCTGAAAGAAGATGCGACCTACCGCGAGCGCATCTTGGACGATTTCGAGCTGGCGGGTGTCGAGCGTTGGGACGCCTCTGCGGTGGTGCTGCGAGGCCGGTTTCGTGTCGCTCCGCTGGCGCAGTGGGACGTTCGCAGGGCGTACTTGCGTCGCCTCAAGGCGGCATTCGATCTCCATGGAATAGAAATCCCGTTTCCGCAGCTGACGCTGAACGCACCGGCCGATATGCGTGTAGCTGCTGCCGGCGCCTCCGACGATTGAAAGTACGACAAACCGGAGATGAAAATCACCCGAGAGTGATGGTGTCGGCACCACTGTTGTCGCTGATCCTTGAGGGTCTCGACGCACTATGCATCGACTACGGGCTACAGCAAGACGAAGAGTCGTTGCTGCGTTCGATCGATTTTTCCGCCGTGCTGATGCAGGGCATGTTGCTGCTGCTGTTTGCAGGCGCGCTGCGCGTCGATCTCAGCGAACTCGGAGCGTACCGGTGCCGAGTGGGGGCGCTGGCAGTGGTCTCCACGGTCCTTTCGACGCGCGCCGTGGGCTTCGGGGCTTGGCTCGCTCTGCCCTGGGTGGGCTTGCACCTCCCTGATCCGCGGCCTGCTTTTCGGCGCACCGATCTCGCCGACCGACCCAATCGCCGTGACGGGCATCATCGCAGTCATCTCGGACACAACGGGTATCAGTTTGCTCAAGGCGACCTTAGCATCGTTGAGGCCTGGCGCCGCCTTTTGGAAATGGTTGCGCTGGGCATGAGCTCTCCCAGCGAACATGCCGGGGCATATCAGACATCGTATTCCTGACGATTGGGGGCCCAGCTGGCCAACACGCGCAGAGTGCCGTCGAGCGCATCTACATCCTTGCCGTGGCGACCCTCTTGAACCTGCTCGTCGGGCTCAGCCAGGTCGCGCTGGGTGCGCACTGGGCGACCGATGTGCTGGCCGGATGGGCCTATGGCTCCGCCTAGGCCCTGATCTGGCTGCCGCTTGCGCGGCGTCCCGAACGGTTTGTGCAAACACAAAGTCTTGCCAAATCAGCGATTTAGAAAAAGCCACCTACCCCACTTGATCACCAACGAACCTTTCAAGCTGCTGGTTTACAAGAAACTGGCCACCCACTCCGCACTTTTTACCGTCAATCCGAACTGAGCCTCAAAACTCGCTCTCAAGATCTATTGGCATCTATCGACGGCCGCCAGCGCGCCTTTGCATCCCACCTTTCGCGGCCTATCGACGTGTATCGGATTGCGCAGTGACCATCGGGGGCAGCGCACATGAGATGTTCAGGCGTCGTGACCCTGATCGGCTTGCCAGTCGGCTTATCGGAACATCACACCCGCGCCCGTCCTACAGCGACCCGACACTTTTCCGCGCAAATCCGTATCTACCACTAGAGGCTCGTGCCGCGCCTGCGCGCTTATCGCCGACCAGACTGGAGTACGTGATGAAACGTCTACCAAACGCTTCGTGAGCTTCACCCGCGCGCTCACCTCTCAGCATCCTGCGGCCTACGCAACGCCCGACGTAACGTCGGGCTGGAGCCAGCCTCACTGGGCATTTTCGCCCCTCACTCCCGCTCGATCATCAACAAGCTGTCAAGCGACATCAGGAACTGACCCCCGGGGGTCAGTTTGTCGTGTCGCCTGACACAAGCCTTCCAAGCTGTTGATTTACAAGGGACTGGCCACCGCCTCCGCACTTTTTACCGTCAACCTGATTTGAACCTCAAAACTCGCTCTTCGTATCTATCGACGGCTGTCGGCAAACCTTTGAGCCCCACCTTTCTGGGTCTATCGACGTATATCGACTTGCGCAGTGACCATCAGAAGCGGTTTCAAGTACTGCCGGTCGTATGAAATTGGCTGCGAAATGTGGCGCCATCAAATGACTTAAGTCCTTGTCATGAATGGCTTATTTCTCACTATTTTTACCGTCACCCACGGACACGGCGCACTCACAAAAATCTCTCGCCCGGCGGCGAGACGCAGCACGCCCAAAGCGCTATGATTTCGCGTCGCAACTGCAACGCAACCCATGAAAACTGCCACCTTTCCCTCCCTGCGCGTCGAGCCCGAGTTGCGCGAGGCTGCCGAGAGCGTGCTGCGAGATGGCGAAACCCTGACCAGCATGATCGAGACGTCAGTGCGTGAAACGATCCAGCGTCGCCGCGTTCAGGAGGAGTTCATCGCGCGCGGGCTGCGCTCGCGCGAGGAGACGAAGCAAACCGGGATTCACCACAGCGCAGCGTCCGTTCATGCCGAGTTGCAGCAACGACTGGATGCGCGGCGCAAGTCGGTCCTGCGGTGAGCGGGTCATTTGAGGTTCGGTACTCCGACTCGGCCCGAGACGACCTGCTGCGGCTGTTCGACTTTCTGCTGGAGCGGGCAAGGACCGCCGAGGACCTTGATGCGGCGCAGGCCGCCATCGATGCGATTCAAGATGCCGTCGGGCTAAACCTCAGTCGCTCGCCGTTCGTCTACCGCAAGGCCGCAGACAGCCCTTTTCTTCGAGAGCTGATGATCTCTTTTGGAGCAACCGGCTACGTGGCCCTGTACGAGATCGAGGATGCCTCCCACGTGATGATCCTGGCAGTGCGGCATCAGCTTGAGGATGACTACCACTGAGGCTGGCGCTGGGTAATGGGACAGATGGCGCCATACGCGTCACTCTTGTCATTGGCTTTACTCGTCACGGGAAATGCGCCAGCATGTGCCCCCGACCGAGCGCAAGCGGCGGGCGACGCTGAAATCGGCAGATCAAGTAAATGATTTCCCCTCGATCACTGGACTTGCGCCAGCAGACTCTCGTAGGGAATCTTCAGCCCGTCATGCAGGCTCTTGACCATGCGCAGGCTCAAGCCTCGCTTGCGATTGAGCATGAGCACTTCTGACACGCGGCCGCTCGGCCCGATGAAAGGCTCGAGGTCACGCGGCGTCAGGCCCTGCTGCTCCATGCGGAACTTGATGGCCTCGACGGGGTCGGCCGGACCGAAGTCGCAGTGCTTGTTCTCGTAGGCCTCGACGAGAGTCACCAGCACATCACGCTCGTCCGCCTCCGGAGTTTGTTCCTCGGCCTGGAATATCGACTCGAGCCGGCGGAGCGCCGCCCTTAGGTCGTCGTCGTTTCGGATCGGCTTGATAGTCATTGACGTTCTCCACATCGATGCGGTCGTAGTGGGCATGGGTGCCCACAAACTTCACCCAGGCGATGCCCGCTCGGTACTGCATTTCCACCACCAGCCGGTTCTTGTTGCCGCCAATGACCCGTACGCCCACCGCCAGCCACAGCGGCGCGAGTGCACTGGGACGACTCGTGCGTACGGCGTGCAGACCATCGAGGCCTGGCGTTAGTGATAGTCCTCTTCTCGTTGGTGGCGCACCGCGAGCACCACGACTTTCGACGCACTCACGATCTCATACAGCGCGACATACCCACTGCCTGTGAACGGAATGATCAATTCCCTCTGGGCAGGGTTCTGAGCCGCTTTGCGAAAGCTGAAGGGGGTGATCGCCAAGCGATGCTGCGCCGCCGCTCTTATCGCGTCGATCGCGGCTTGGGCACGATCAAGGTCTTCGGTCGTCTCGGCACGGTCGATCAAGAAGTCAAACAGACGCTCCAGATCTTCCTCGGCCGTAGGAGACAGCTCGACGACAAAGCTCATCGGCCAAGCTTCTTGCGCTTGGCATCAAGCTTGGATTGCAGCCGTTCCAGAACGGCCTCAACGGAAACCGAAACGCCGGTGCGGTGGTATTCCTCCGATGCCGCGTGCGCCCGGGCATGGAACGACGTTTGCACGCGCCGGAAGGCGATAGCGTTTCGGACCGTCGCCTCGACGAAGTCGGTCAGGGTCTCGCCCGGATGGAGCACGGACTCGAGGTCCGCGCGCAACTCTGGTTCCACACGGACTTGTGGTATCACGGCTGTCTTCATGGCAGCATTGTATTGCGTTTGAGTTACGCCCGTAATGGGTCGAGTGAGGCAACGCACATCCAGTCAGTGTTCGAACCGGCGCCCGCGGTGCGAATCTGCGAGTTCAGCCAAGCAGCCCCGGCTAGCACAAAAGGTTGTGCAGCCTGGGCTTGGCGCTGACGGATTGGTTCAGAGCCGCCTGAAACTCCAGCCACTTCTCGGTGCTCAACTCAAAGCGGACGCGATCAGCCAGGGTCTGGTTGGCGGCGTTGATGCCTGCATCCAGCAAGAACTCGCTCACAGTCTTGTGCTCCACGCGCGCAGCCTCTTGGAGCAACTGCTTCTC
>NCFZ01000080.1 GCA_002281415.1 Burkholderiales bacterium 28-67-8
GAAAAGACAGGCAAGGCCTTGAACTCTGGCCACACGACGCTGATCTTCGTCGACGAAATCTACTGGTCGAAGTGACGCCAGCCGCCGTGTGCCCGCCGGGGCACACGGCACCTCAAGCCCCGCATGCATGACGCCCAACCCAAGCCTGCGCTGCTTCCTGACGGCCCGCGGATCACCCGACTGGCTCAGCGAGCAGCCGCCGCTCGAGCCTGCAGGCGCGCACGATGCCGGCTTGCCGCGCGTTTGGGTCGATGCGTCGCGGCGCTTTCAGGAGATCGAGGGCTTCGGCGGTGCGTTCACCGAAGCGGCCGCGCTGACCTGGTTCAAGCTCGGCCCGGCACAGCGCGAGGAACTGCTGCGCGCGTACTTCGACCCCGAACACGGCCACGGCTACACGCTGTGCCGCGTGCACATGGGCAGCTGCGACTTCGCGCTCGGCAACTACGCCCACGCCGAGGTGCCGGGTGATCTGGCGCTCGAGGGCTTCGACATCTCGCGCGACCGGCAGGCGCTGCTGGCGTTCATCCGCGCGGCGATGCGCGTGGCCGGCGGCCCCATCAAGCTGCTGGTGTCACCCTGGAGCCCGCCGGCGTGGATGAAGACCAACGGCCACATGAATGGTGGCGGGCGGCTGCGCCCTGAATGCCGCGCCGCCTGGGCGTGCTGCTTCGTGCGCTTCATCAAGGCCTACGAGGCCGAGGGCGTGCCGGTGTGGGGTGTCTCGGTGCAAAACGAGCCGATGGCCACCCAGCGCTGGGACTCGTGCATCTACAGCGCCGAAGAGGAGCGCGACTTCGTGCGTGATCACCTCGGGCCCGAGCTCGAGCGCGCCGGTCTGGGCCACGTGAAGATCGTCGTGTGGGACCACAACCGAGACCTGATGGTCGAGCGCGCGAGCGTGATGTACGCCGACCCCGAGGCGGCACGGTTCGTGTGGGGCACCGGTTTCCACTGGTATGGCGAAGACCACTTCGATCACCCCCGGCTCGTGCACGACGCCTGGCCCGACAAGAAGCTGCTGTTCACCGAAGGCTGCCAGGAGGGCGGGCCTCACCTGGGCTCGTGGGCGCTGGGCGAGCGCTATGCGCGCTCGATGGTCAGCGACCTCAACGCGTGGACGGTGGGCTGGATCGACTGGAACCTGCTGCTCGACGAGGAGGGTGGCCCCAACCATGTGGGCAACTTCTGCAGCGCGCCGATGCTGGCCGACACTGCGGCCGATCGACTGCTGCCGCAAAGCTCGTATGCGTACATCGGCCACTTCGCGCGCTTCGTGCGGCCCGGGGCCGTGCGGGTGCTGTGCGCGGCCACTGCGGCCACGGTCGAATGCGCGGCGTTTGTGAATCCCGACGGCACGCTGGCGACCGTAGCGATAAATCGCAGCGAGAATGCCATTAAGTTTTTGCTGAGCGTCAACCGTAACGAGGCAGTGGCCGTGTTGCCAGCTCGCTCCATCGCCACGTTCCTGGCCGATTCGCCGGGGCACTGCAGTCCATCTGCCATGAAAGACACCGCACCATGATCAGCCGACTCCCTTCGAAGCCGGCACCGAAGTCGCAGAAGGCGGGATCCGACGGCGTCGTCAAGATTGAGATGGTGGCCAAGGTCGCCGGCGTGTCGGCCAGCACCGTGTCGCGCATCCTCAACGGCACGGCGATCGTCAGTGAAGCCAAGAAGAAGGCTGTCGACGAGGCGATCGCCCAGCTCGGCTTCGTGCCCAACCCGATGGCACGCGGCCTGGCGGGCGGGCGCACGCTGAGCGTGGGCATCGTGACGCAGTCGGTGGACAGCCCGTTTTATGGCGGTGCCATGCGAGGCATCGAAGAGGCGCTCGATGCCGCGGGCTACAGCCCGTTGTTCGTCAGCGGCCACTGGAACGCCGCCGAGGAAGCGCGTTGCATCGATGTGCTGCGCTCGCGGCGCGTTGACGGCGTCATCGTGCTGACCGGCCGGTTGAGCGACCAGGCGCTGCGCGCTTATGCCAAGGCGCTGCCAGTGGTGGTCACCGGCCGTTCGCTGCGCAGTGCGCCGGGGCTGTATGCGCTGAATTTCGACAACTTCGAGGGCGCGCGCCTGGCCACGCAGCACCTGCTCGATCTGGGCCACCGGCGCATCGCGTTCATCGCGGGTGACCCCGCCCATCCGGACGCGAATGAGCGCCACCGCGGCTACTGCGCCGCACTGGAGTCTGCCGGCATCGCCTGCGACCCGGCGCTGGTGGTGCCCGGTGACTATCAAGAGGAAAGCGGCCGGCGGGCGATCGAGCAACTGCTCGATCAGCGGCGGCCGTTCACCGCGGTGTTCGCGGCCAACGATCAGATGGCGCTGGGCGCGGCACTCGGGCTGTACCGGCGCTCGATGCGCGTGCCCAACGACATCTCGCTGATCGGCTTCGATGACCTGCAGGCCTCGGCCTACGCGGTGCCACCGTTGACCACGGTGCACCACCCGGCGGGCGAGATCGGTCGTCTTGCGGCCGCGGCGATGCTGCAGTTGTTGCGTGGCGAGAAGCCCCACGTGGTGGTGCCTGCGCCGAGCGTGATCGTGCGCGAATCGACCTGGGTTTCGATGGGCTGAGCGCCGTGCGGTGATCGGGCCTGTGCGGTCGTGGGTGGGTTCGCAGCGCCGCTTTGATGCCGTTTGCGCGATTGACACACGCATCGGCAGCACCCTATAGTTTGAAAGCGCTTTCAAGCGCTCACGGAAACCGGGCATCGGCAGCAATGCGCAACGACCTCAAAGGACTCAGGCAAGGCGTGAAAGCTGCAGGCGCAAGCATGCTGCTGGCACTCGCCATGAGCGGCGCAGGCGCGCAGCAGGTGCTGACGGTGGCGGCCTTTCCGGCGGTGGACGAGATCGTCCGATCGGCCATCCCCGCCTGGAAGGTGCGCCACCCGAATGTCGAGATCAAGATCGTCAGCCGGCAGTTCGCTGACCACCACACGGCCATGACCACGGCGCTGTCGACCTCGAGCCGGCTGCCCGACGTGATGGCGCTCGAGGTCGGCTATGTCGGGCGCTTCGCGCAAGGCGGCGGGCTCGAGTTGCTGTCTCAGCCGCCCTACGACATCCAGAACCTGCGCGGGCGCTACGTGCCCTACGCCTACGCGCAAGGTGCCGACCGATCCGGGGCCGTGAAGGCCGCGCCCACCGACATCGGGCCGGGCACGCTGCTTTACCGCGCCGACATTCTCGACAAGGCGGGCCTCGCCGAGGCTGACCTGACGACGTCGTGGGACAGCTACGTGGCCGCGGGTGTGCGCATCAAGGCGGCCACGGGCGCCTACCTGATGGCCCATGCGCGCGACATGAAAGACATTGCCATCCGCAGCGGCCTGAAGCCGGGCGAGGGGTTGTACTTCGATGCCGATTCGCGCGTGCTGGTCGAAACCCCACGCTTCGTGCGCGCCTTCGAACTGGCACGGCAGGTACGGCAGCAAAAGCTCGACGCCCGCGTGTCGGCCTGGACCAACGAGTGGTCCGAGGGCTTTCGCCGCGGCACGCTGGCCACGCAGATGACCGGTGCGTGGCTGGCCGGCCACCTCAACACCTGGCTGGCACCGTCGACGCGCGGACTGTGGCGCGCCGCGCAGTTGCCTGAAGGCGCCTGGGCAGCCTACGGCGGCACGTTTTTCGCCATCCCGCGTGGCGCCCCCGCCGCCCAGAAACTGCTCGCCTGGGACTTCATCCAGTTGATGACCCTCGAGCGCGAGGTGCAGATCGGCGCGTTCAAGGCGCAAGACGCGTTTCCGGCCCTGCTGGCAGCGCACGACGACCCCTTCTTCGAGCAACCCATCGCGTTTCTCGGCGGCCAGAAGGCGCGGCTGATCTGGCGCGAGGCCTCGCAGCACATCAGCGCCGTGGCAGTCCACAAGCAAGACGCCTTTGCCGACGAGGTGATCAACACCGAGCTCGACAAGGTGCTCGATCAGGGCAAGGACATCCGCGTGGCGCTGGCCGATGCGCGCTCGCTGCTCGAGCGTCGGGCCCGACGCTGACATCGCAGGACACCGACACGCCATGAAGCTGCCGAAATCCTTTCGCCTGTCGCCGCGCTGGACGCCCTACGTGATGCTCAGTCCGTTCGTCATCCTGTTCGGTGTGTTCGGCGTGTTTCCGCTGATGTTCTCGCTGTACCTGGCGTTCCAGGCCTGGGAGCCGACCAGCGGTCTGGCGTCGATGACCTTCGTCGGGCTCGACAACTTTGCCTTCGCGCTCACCGACGCGTGGTTCTGGAAATCGCTGGGCAACACCGGCTGGCTGGCGCTGGCGTCGGGGGTGCCACAGCACCTGGTGGCGATCCCGCTGGCGGTGTTCATCCATTCGTCGTTCAAGCGATCGCGTGACGGTGTGGTCGCAGCGTACTTCCTGCCGTACATCACCTCGACGGTGGCCATCGCGATCATGTTCAGCTCGCTGTTCTCGACCGACTTCGGGCTGGTCAATCTGGGGCTGGCGGCGCTGCGCGAGGTGCCGTTGCTGGGCTCGCTCATGCCCGTCGAACCCATCGACTGGCTGGGCCGCCCCGAAAACATCAAACCGGCCATCTCGGTGATCGTGTTCTGGCGCTACGTGGGCTTCAACGTGGTGCTGTACCTGGCCGCGCTGCAGACCATCCCCAAGGACATCTACGAAGCCGCCACGATGGACGGCGCCGGGCGCTGGCAGCAGTTCCGCTTCATCACGCTGCCCAGCCTCAAGCCCATGATCTATTTCGGGGTGACGCTCAGCGTGATCGGCGGGCTGCAGCTGTTCGAAGAGCCATTCATCCTGACCGGCGGGCGCGGCGGCTCTGACCAGGCGGGCATGACCACCGGCATCTACCTGTACCGCATGGCGTTCGACTTCAACGACTTCGGCGCGGCCAGCGCCATGTCGTGGCTGATGTTCCTGGTGGTGGCCTCGCTCACCTGGCTGACCAACCGGGCCTTCCGGCCACGAACCCCGGGGGCCCCAGCATGAGCACCAGACGCGTGTCCGGCCACGTCGGGTCCGACCATCTGGCGCCATGGGCGGCGTACCTGGTGGTGGGTGTGGGCGCGCTGATCATGCTGGCGCCGTTCTATTTCATGTTCGTGTTTGCCACCCATTCGCGCACCGAGATCTTCAGCCTGCCGCCACCGCTGTTCTTCGGCGACGACTTCCTCAACAACCTGAAGATCCTCACCGAGCGACTGCCGTTCTGGCGCAACCTGGGCTGGAGCCTTTATGTGGCGCTGGCATCGACCGCGCTGACGTTGCTGTTTTGCTCGATGGGCGGCTACGCGTTCGGGTTGTTCGAGTTCCGCTTCAAGAACCCGTTGTTTGCCCTGGTCATGGGCACGATGCTGCTGCCGTCGTTCATGAACATGATCCCGACCTTCATGATCATGGACGCGTTGGGCTGGATCGACCAGCCGCGCGCGCTGTACATCCCCGGCGCAGCCAGCGCCTTTGGCATCTTCCTGATGCGCCAGTTCGTGGTCTCGGCGATCCCGCGCGACCTGATCGAGGCCGCGCGCATGGACGGCTGCAGCGAGTTCGGCATCTACTTTCGCATCGTGCTGCCGCTGCTCAAGCCGGCACTGGGCACGCTGGGGCTGATCACCTTCATCGCCTCATGGAACAACTTCATCGGCCCGCTGATCGTGATGCGCAGCCCCGAGATGTACACGCTGCCGCTGGCCCTGCGCAGCCTGCAAAGCCCGGTCGACACCGAATGGGGCGCGCTGATGACCGGATCGGCCATCGCCACCGTGCCGCTGCTGCTGCTGTTCGCCGTGTCATCTCGCCAGTTGATCTCCGGCCTGACCGCCGGGGCCGTGAAGTGAGCGCGCCCGCGGGCTCGCGATCGACCCCACAACCACCTCCAAGAAGTACCCCCATGAATCCGACCTCACCTGCGTATCCGGCCGCGGCATTCCCCGCGGACTTCGTCTGGGGTGTGGCCACCAGCGCCTTTCAGATCGAGGGTGCGGCCCGGTCCGACGGCAAGGGCCTGTCGATCTGGGACAGCTTTTGCCAGCGTGCCGGCGTGATCGCCGACGGCAGCAACGGCGACGTGGCCTGCGACCACTACCAGCGCTGGGAAGCCGACCTGGACCTCATCGCGGGGCTGGGCGTCGATGCCTACCGGTTCTCGGTGTCATGGCCGCGGGTGCGTCCGGGCGGAGCCGGACCGTGGAACGCCAAGGGGCTTGATTTCTACGAGCGGCTGGTCGACGGGATGCTGCAACGCGGGCTCAAGCCCTATCTCACGCTCAACCACTGGGACCTGCCCGAAGAACTGCAGGCCAACGGCGGCTGGGCGCACCGCGACACGGTGCATCGCTTCGTCGAGTACGCCGAGGGCATCGCCGCGCGCATGGGCGACCGTCTGGCAGCCATCACCACCCACAACGAGCCGTGGGTGATGGCGATGCTGGGCTACGAGTCGGGCATCTTTGCGCCGGGCATCAAGGACCGCGCGCAGGCGACGCAGGCCTCGCACCACCTGCTGCTCAGCCACGGTCTGGCGCTGCAGGCGCTGCGCGCTTCGGGATGCCGCAGCCCGCTGGGCATCGTGCTGAACCTGGCACCGGTGCAACCGGCCACCGACAGCGCCGAAGACATCGCGCAGGCCCGGCTCGAGGACGGCCGGCTTCTGCGCTGGTACGTCGATCCGCTGTTCGGCAAGGGCTATCCGCAAGACGTGCTGGAGTTTCTGGGTGCCGATGCGCCGCGTATTGAAGCCGGCGACATGGAGGCGATCGCCGCGCCGCTGGACTACCTCGGCGTCAACTACTACTCGCGCTCGGTGGCCAGCGCCGCCGGTCCGTGGGACGTCAAGCAAGGCGGCCGCGAGATCACCGAAATGGGCTGGGAGGTCTACCCCGAAGGGCTCACCGAACTGCTGCTGCGACTGCACCGCGACTACCCGCTGCCGCCGGTCTACATCACCGAGAACGGTGGAGCATTCCCCGACCACCTGAGCGACGGCGTGGTGCATGACGCCGACCGCACGCGCTACCTGGCGCAGCACATAGCCGCCGTCGGTGCGGCGCTGGCGCAGGGGGTGCCGATGGCCGGCTACATGGTGTGGAGCCTGCTCGACAACTTCGAGTGGGCCTCGGGCTACGTCAAGCGCTTCGGCATCGTTCACGTCGACTACGACACCCAGCGCCGCACCTTGAAGGACAGCGCGCACTGGTACCGTGGCTTCCTCAAGCGGCAGCGTATCTCGCACGTCGCCCCGACGCCGTCGGGGCCTCAGACGGTGGCGGCAGGAGCCTAGGATGGGACAGGTGTCGTTGCGGGGCATCCGCAAGCGGTTCGGCGAGACCGACGTCATCCGCGGCGTCGACCTTGAGGTGCGCGATGGCGAATTCATCGTCTTCGTCGGCCCCTCGGGCTGCGGCAAGTCCACGACGCTGCGGATGATCGCCGGGCTCGAAACCATCACCAGCGGCGACCTCATCATCGACGGCACACGCGCCAACGACCTGCGGCCTGCCGATCGCGGCGCGGCCATGGTGTTCCAGAGCTACGCGCTGTACCCGCACATGACGGTGGCCGAGAACATGGGCTTCGCGCTCAAGATGGCCGGCGTGCCGCGCACCCAGCGCGACGAGCAGGTGGGCCGCACCGCCGAAGTGCTGCGCATCACCGAACTGCTGGGGCGCTTTCCCAAGGAGCTGTCGGGCGGTCAGCGTCAGCGCGTGGCGATCGGCCGCGCCATCGTGCGCAAGCCCAAGGTGTTCCTGTTCGACGAGCCGCTGTCCAACCTGGATGCGGCGCTGCGCGTGAACATGCGCATCGAGCTGTCGCGGCTGCACAAGCAGTTGGGCACGACGATGATCTACGTCACCCACGATCAGGTCGAGGCCATGACGATGGGCGACCGCATCGCGGTTTTCAATGCGGGGCGGGTGGAGCAGCTCGGCACGCCCATGGAGCTCTACAACCAGCCGGCCAACGAGTTCGTCGCCACCTTCCTGGGTGCGCCGCAGATGAACCTGGTGGACCGCCCCCCGGCCACAGGCGCGTCGGCCGCGCACCTTGCGCTGTGGGCTGCGCTGGCCGGAAACGCCGGGCCGCTCGCCCAACGCGCCGGGCTGCGGCCTGAACATCTGCACTTGCTGCCGGCCGGGCAGGGCATCGCCGCGGTGGTGGCGTTGGCCGAGCATCTGGGCGACTCGTCGATCGTGCACCTGCGCGTCGAGGGCGTGAGCGGTCTGCTCAACGCCAAGGTGGCGGCCACCGGCAGCCGCATCATGGCCGGTAAGGCGGTCGGTCTGGGTATGACCGACACGGCGCCGACGCTCACGTTCGACGCCACGGGCCACCGGCTGTGAGCTGAGGGCGCGGCCCGGCCTGGCAATCGGCCAGGTTCGCCTCACGGCGCCATGGCGCCAGGAGCCTCACGACGCTGTGACGGGCACCTGCCCGGCCGATGCGCTGTTTCGCATTGACGGGTGTCAACGGCCGCGCCTCCACCGTTCGTAGGATCTGGCCACCCGCCTGACGAATGGGCGGGATCGATGGAGGACTCGCGATGAACCGATTTGCATTCAAGTGCTCGCTGCTGGGGGTGTGTCTGGCGCTGGGTGTCACGGCCGGTGCGCAGACGGCAGCGCCGGCCAAGACCCAGACGGCGGCGCAGAACAAGGCCGCGCTGGCGCGCTACGACAGCGACAAGAAGTTGTGCAACGACGAGACCTCGTCGACGGCGCGGCTGCAGTGCCGGCGTGATGCCAAGGCGGAGTACGACAAGGCCCTGGCCGACATCAAGGCCGGCGCCGTGCCGACGACCCAGGCGCCACAGGCCGTGCCGGCCCAGGCCGCCGCCAGCGCGCCCGTTTGCGCCGAGTGCGGCCGGGTGATCGCGGTGTCGGTGACCGAGAAGGAAGGCGAGGGCAGCGCGCTGGGGTTGCTCGGCGGAGGTGCCGCCGGCGCGTTGCTGGGCCATCAGGTCGGCTCGGGCTCCGGCAGGACGCTCGCCACCGTGGCAGGCGCGTTGGGCGGCGCCTATGCGGGAAAGAAGATCGAGGAAAAGGTCAAGACCCACAAGGTCTGGATCGTGAGCGTGCAGTTCGACGACGGCGGCCGTGGCAACTTCGAGTTCGACAAGGATCCCGGGGTCAGGGTCGGCGATGCGGTCCGGAAGTCGGGCGATTCGGTCTTCAAGTCGTCGCCGCCCTGAGGTCATCGAGGACGCTGTGCTGGCGGGTGCGGCGCCCTCAAAACGGCGGGGTGAGAGTGGGGCGCGACGGCGCGAGCGCCACGGTCGCGCGTGATACCGCCGCTTACACTTCACGAGCCTCGCAGCGTCGCTTGCGAGTCGTCGGGTCAGGGCTCATGCACTGGCCTTTGCGCCCTCTCATTTCCTCCCGCAGATGCTTGTTTCGCTCCGTCGCCCGGCAACGTTTCGATCGTGCTGGCGCCGGTGCGGCTCATGAGCGCTACCCTCGCTCATCCGACGGGCGCGTCGCGCGTCGAGACCCTGTCGACGCGCACCATGCTCTGGTGGGTGGCCGCCGCGGCCTGCGTGTGGTTCGGGACGCTCGGGCTGCGCCACCTGATGCCCACCGACGAGGGGCGCTACGCCGAGATCGCCCGCGAGATGTTCGCGAGCGGCGACTGGGTGACGATCCGCTACAACGACCTCAAGTACTTCGAAAAGCCGCCGCTGCACCTGTGGATGACGGCGCTGGCGTATCACCTGTTCGGCGTGAACGAATGGTCGGCCCGGCTGTGGGTGGGCTTGAGCGGCGCGGGCGGGATGCTGGTGACCGCGCTGGCCGCGCGCCGCTGGTTCGGTCCGCGCGTGGGCTGGCTCACCGCGCTGGTGCTGCTGGCCTCGCCGTCGTGGAACTTCGCTTCGCATTTCAACGCGCTGGACATGAGCGTGTCGGCCCTGCTGGGCTGCGTGCTGGCCGGTGTGCTGCTGGCCCAGCATCCGCAGGCCACGAGCCGGCAGTGCCGCCACTGGATGTGGTTTGCCTGGGGCGCCATGGGGCTGGCGGTGCTCACCAAGGGGCTGATGGGCATCGTGCTGCCGGGGCTGGTGCTGGTGGTCTACACGCTGCTGGCGCGTGACTGGGCGCTGTGGCGCCGGCTGCATCTGGTGAGCGGCGCGGCACTCATGCTGGCCATCGTGCTGCCGTGGTTCACGCTGGTGTCGATGCGCAACCCGGACTTCGCGCACTTCTTCTTCATCC
>NCFZ01000081.1 GCA_002281415.1 Burkholderiales bacterium 28-67-8
GATCATCGAACCCAATGGCTGATGCCCTTGCGGGCTGCTCGGCCCAACCAGTTGGCGGATTCCTGTGCGGGCCGCCGTCACTTCACGGGGTGCCAGGTTTTGCAAGGTCATCTCAGCTCGAGCACGACACGGCAGCCCCAGGCAGCAATGCGGGCAGGCCGGCGCGCGAGCCTGACGATGGGCCGGCCGCAGGCCTCGAACGGGCGGTCGCTCTCGCCCGGTGGTCTGGCCCCGGGTCGGGGCGCAGGCGTTCGAGGATGGGTGTCGCCATGGGTAGTTGCGGGGTGGACACGGCCGGCGAGGTCGTGCATCCTGCGCCACCCGACGAGTTTGAGAAATCTGTCATCTTTGTTTGTCGGGTGGCGTGTCAATCCGACGGCCGCAGCACCTGGCTGGTTCAGCCGGGTGCAGTGCAGCCCCAGCAACCACTCTCGCATAGCAGTACGCGTGTGCGCCCCGCCTGGAGTCACTCCATGTCCCGCTTTACCCCCGGTGCATTGCCTTCAAATCCTGAAGGAGCGTCCTCGGACGGCAACGCCAGCGAGTGCTGGCAGCAATCGCATCGATTGCCCTTCAACTCCGATTCGCCGACCTGGATACAGGAGCGCATGGCGCGCCCTGCAGCCGAAGAACGGATGACCCAGCTCGTGAAAACCCTTGAAGCTGAAATCATCCCCAGGCTGGTCGAAGCTCATCGCACGCTGTCGGGCGGTGTGTCTGTGACGTCGCGCGAGCGCGTGTCGGTCGCCGATGTCGATGCGTTCGTGCAACTGACGCTGTGCCAGGACGATGCTGCTGCTGCGGGCTTTGTCGAGCTGCGCCGGCAGCAGGGGCTGTCGATTGAGGCGATCTATCTCGACTTGCTGACGCCTGCTGCCCGAAAACTCGGGGTGATGTGGGAAGAAGACGAGTGCGACTTCACGGCTGTCACTCTGGGGGTCGGGCGGCTGCAGCTGCTGCTTCAGAAGTTGAGCCCGGCCTTCGGTCATGACGTGGCTTATCCAGCCAACGCACGGCGCGTCCTGCTGGTGCCTGCTCCGGGTGAGCAGCACACCTTTGGTCTGTCGATGGTGGCCGAGTTCTTCCTCCACGACGGCTGGGACGTGGTGGGTGGCCAAGGGGCGCTGCGCGACGAGGCCGTCAGCCTCGTTCAGCAGCAATGGTTCGATGTCATTGGTTTTTCGGTGGGCAGCGAAGCGCGCCTCGACTGGCTGACCAGTTGCATCAAGCTGGTTCGCGAGGCCTCATGCAACCCGCGCATCGGTGTTCTGGTCGGCGGGCCGGTTTTTGCGCTCTACCCTGACTACGCCGCCACGGTGGGGGCTGACGCCACCAGCAGTGACGGCAAGCAGGCCCCCATCACCGCCGAGGGCCTCATCGCGAAGCGGGCCCAGCCATGCAGGTAGTATCGGGTTTACGCGGACAAGGCCACTCATGACCAACTTTTGTCGAACCTCCCCTCAGGGGTCTGCATGACGCCTTTCACTTCGCCGTCGCAGTTTTTGGCCAACCTGAGCGCTGAGACCGCGGGTAAGCTGGTCGCTGCTGCGGCCGACCTGGCGCTGATCGTCGACGCAGACGGCGTCATCCGCGACATGGCGTTCGGCAGCGAGAGCCTGAAGAATCTGGGCTATGACCGCTGGATCGGACAACCCTGGGTCCAGACGGTGACCAAGGAAAGTCGACAGAAGATCGAGGCCTTGCTTCGCGATGCCGACAGCCAGGCCGCGCCTCGCTGGCGTCAGGTCAATCACCCCTCGGCGTCGGGCCCGGACTTGCCGCTGACTTACTGCGCCGTCAAGGTTGATGACTCCACCCAGGGCGTCCCCGCGAGCCATTGGGTCATGTACGGCCGTGATCTTCGAGCCATGGCAGCCTTGCAGCAAAGCCTGGTCGATGCGCAGCAGGCCTCGCTGCACGAACATTGGCGGTTGCGCGACGCGCAGTCGCGCTTCCGGCACGTATTCCAGGCCTCGTCTGAAGCCATGCTGATCATCGATGGCAACAGCCAGAAGGTGCAGGAAGCCAATCCGGCCGCCGTGCAGCTGTTCGATGATTCCGTGCGAAAACTGGTCGGGTCGTCATTCCCCGTGGGCTTTGATGAGAGCAGCCACGAGACATTGCAAGGCATGGTCACCACCTTGCGCTTGTCGGGCAAGGCCGATGACGTGCGTGCCCATCTGGCCGATGGGCACGGCGAACTGACGATTTCGGGATCGCTGCTGCGAGAAGAATCCGGCTCGCTGCTGGTGCTGCGTCTGGCCAGAGTCGTGGCCAGTCACAGGCCGGCGGCGTCCAAGGCGGGTGGCCTGTCCGTGCTTCCCAAGATGATGCAGGCCTCGCCGGATTGCATCGTGATCACGGACATCGACGGCACCATCGTGTCAGCCAACGATGCTTTCGTCGAAATGCTGCAGGTCCCGTCCGACAAGCAGGTGCGCGGCGAGTCTCTGGGCCGTTGGCTGGGTCGCACGGGTGTCGAGATGAACGTGCTGATTTCCACCTTGCGACAGCGCGGATCGGTGCGGTTGTTTCCCACGGCTGTGCGAAGCGAGCAGGGCGCCTCGAGCGATGTGGAAATCTCCGCGGCGATGGTGGTCGAAGCAGGGCAGTCGCAGTTGTGCTTCACCATCCGTGATGTCAGTCGGCGTCTGGCGGGTGATGCCCGTGCATCGAAGGAAATCCCACGCTCCGTGGGTCAGTTGTCTGAGTTGGTGGGGCGTGTGCCGATGAAGGACATCGTCGGTGAAACCACCGATCTGATCGAGCAGTTGTGCATCGAGGCGGCGCTCGAACTGACCCGCGACAACCGCGCTGCGGCCGCCGAAATGCTGGGCCTGTCGCGGCAGAGCCTGTACGTGAAGCTGCGCCGCTATGGTCTGAGCGACCCTGTGGCCGAGAGCGAAAAGTAAGGCGGAGCGCCTCGGGGATGGCCGCCGCTCAGGCGTCAGGCGGTGCAGTGGCCGTGATGGTGCTCTGCGACATCCACCCCGGCGAGCGGATCTGGGGCTACTCCCGATTTCTGTTCGGCCGGTTCACGCTTCCCGGCGTGCCGGGGCTGCGCTTTTTCAAGGTCCTCGGCGCAGGCTACGAGTCCGGCTTCGGCTTGCGACCCAGCGCATCGCGCCAGGGATTTTTCGGTGTCTTTGATGACGATGCGTGCGCCGATCGCTTCATCAACGACTCATCGCTGATGAAGGGCTATCGCGATCATTCGCGCGAGTTCTTCGCGGTCAAGCTGCGGGTGTTCAGCAGCCGTGGCAGTTGGTCGGGCATGACCTTGCCGGCGACCGATGCCGAGCCCGAGCGCGGCCCGATCGCAGCGCTCACGCGGGCGTCGATCCGACCTGCGCTGGCGCGAGCCTTCTGGAAGCAAGCGCCATTGACGCAGCGTTCGCTCGAAGGGGCTGAGGGCTGCCTGTTCGCAGCCGGGGTCGGCGAGGCGCCGTTGCTGCGGCAGGCCACCTTCACGATGTGGGAGAGCGTGGCGCACATGGATGCCTATGCGCGCAGCGGCGCCCACCTCGAGGCCATCAAGGCTGCCAAGCTGAACAACTACTTTTCCGAATCCATGTTCGTGCGCTTCGTGCCGTACGACGCCCAAGGCGTTTGGCTGGAGCGCGCCTATGGCTGAAGCTTCTCGCGATCACCGCGTGGTGGTGGTTGGTGCTGGCGTGGCCGGGTTGGTCAGCGCGCTGATGCTGGCCTGCCGCGGGTTGCAGGTCACGCTGGTCGAACGTGCTGAAACGCCTGGCGGCAAGATGCGCCAGGTGCTGGTCGATGGCGCGGCGGTCGACTCCGGCCCGACCGTGTTCACCATGCGCTGGGTGTTCGATCAGATCTTCGAGGCGGCGGGCTCGTCGCTCGCCGAGCAGTTGCGTTTGCAGCCGCTGGGCGTGCTCGCCCGCCACGCCTGGGGTGGCGACACCCGGCTCGATCTTTTCGCCGACGCCGCGCGCTCGGCCGAGGCCATCGGCGAGTTCGCCGGCCCGCACGAAGCGCGCCGTTTCGGCCAGTTCTGTGCGCAGGCCAAGCGTGTGTACGACACGCTCGAGGGCCCGTACATCCGCTCCGAGCGCCCGACCTTGTTCAGCATGGCGCGCGATCTGGGCCCGAGCGGGCTGGGCGTGCTGGGTGGCTTGGGTCCGTTCGCATCGCTGTGGCAATCGCTGTCGCGGCACTTCCACGACCCGCGGCTGCAGCAGCTGTTCGGCCGCTACGCCACCTATTGCGGTTCATCGCCGTTTGCCGCGCCCGCCACGCTGATGCTGGTGGCGCAAGTCGAGATGGATGGCGTGTGGGCGGTCGAGGGCGGCATGCTCGCCGTGGCTGCCGCGCTGGCCGGTCTGGCTCAGCGGCGCGGCGTGCAGTTGCGCTACGGGCAGGGCTGCGACGAGGTGCTGGTGCGTGGCGGCCGGGCTTGCGGTGTGCGGCTCGCGGGCGGCGAGTGCATCGAAGCCGACTCGGTGGTGTTCAACGGCGACGCCGCAGCGCTGGCGCAAGGTCTGCTGGGGCCGCAGTGCCGCCCCGCGGTGTCCGCCGTGCCGGTGGCCGGCCGGTCGTTGTCGGCGATGACCTGGTCGATGCACGCGCGCACCCAGGGCTTTCCGCTGGTGCGTCACAACGTGTTCTTCAACGCCGACTACGCGTCGGAGTTCAAGGACATCTTCGAGCGCCATCGCCTGCCGCGCGAGGGCACGGTCTATGTGTGTGCCCAGGACCGGGACGACAACGCGCAACTTCCCGACGGTTCAGGCGGCTCACAGGCTTCACGGCCCGAGCGGCTGCTTTGCCTCGTCAATGCGCCGGCCACCGGCGACCAGACCCCCCTAGACCCCACGGAGATCGATACATGCGAGCGGACTCACTTCGCATTGATGCAGCGCTGCGGCCTGAGCATCGACCGGCAGCCGCACAACACGGTGCTGACGACGCCGGCCGGATTCCACCGGCTGTTTCCGGCGACGGGCGGGGCGCTCTACGGCCAGGCCTCACACGGATGGATGGGGCCGTTCAGCCGGCCAGCGGCGGCGAGCCGGGTGCCGGGGCTGTATCTGGCGGGCGGCAGCGTCCACCCGGGACCGGGCGTGCCGATGGCGGCGATGTCCGGCCGACTGGCGGCCGAGACGCTGATGGCGCACCTCGATTCGACCAGCCGGTCACGTCGGGTGCATATCTCTGGTGGTACGTCGATGCGATCAGCGACGACGGACAGCATGCGCTGAGCATCATTGCCTTCGTCGGCAGCGTTTTTTCGCCGTATTACGCCTGGGCGCGCCGACAAGGCGAGGCCGACCCCGGCAACCACTGCTCCATCAACGTGGCCCTTTACGGGAAGGCGGGCAAGCGCTGGACGATGACCGAGCGCAGCCGCGCCAGCGTGCAGCGCAGCGCCGACCGTCTCGTGATCGGGCCGAGCCAGCTGCACTGGGACGGCGAGTGCCTCACGATCGACATCGACGAGGTGTGCGTGCCGATCCCCCGGCGCGTGCGCGGCCGGGTTCGCGTCCATCCGCAGGGACTGTGCCGATTCGTCGCCGCGCTCGACGATGGCGGCTTGCACCGCTGGGGGCCGATCGCGCCATGCGCGCGGGTGGAAGTCGAATTCGACTCGCCTGGCGTCACCTGGTCTGGTCACGCCTACCTCGACAGCAATGAGGGCGACGAGCCGATCGATCGACCTTTCACCGAATGGGACTGGTCACGCGCGCCGCTGAAGGACGGCAGCACCGGCGTGATCTACGACGTGCGCCAGAAGCAAGGCAACGACCGGGTGATCGCGGTGCGCTTTCAGCCCTCGCGTTCTACGTGCGCTCGGTCGTGGCGTCGTCGTTGCTCGGCGAGCCGGTGGTGTCAGTGCACGAAACCCTCAACGTGCCGAGGCTGGTGTCGACGGCGGTGCAGCTGATGCTGCCGTGGCGGATGCCTCGCGTGAGGTGATGCCGCGCCGCAGGGCGCGGTGCTTACTGCCGCCAGCCGCTGAGCGCCGAGGGCCGCCGCTCGCCGGCGCCCACAAATGAGCTGTTGGTGCGGTTTCTTTCCTCGATGCGCTCGAACAGGCCGATCGCCCACAGCGCACGCTCGTCGAATCTGGCGTTGCGCCCGGTGGTGGCGGCAGGCTCGCCGCCGGCATCGATGGTCGCTGCGTCAACGAGAAACTGGATCGCTGCCAGCGGCGCGGGCTCCAGATCCCGCCCCGCCTGGCGACGCACCGGCGACACCGCCGCGGCACCCAGCGCCAGCGCCATCAGACCGAGCTTGCGCTGTGTCGAGACACAGGCGCGCCGGCTCACGGAGTCACACCCGGCGCGCTCGATCTCGCGGCCGATTTCGGCGTACACCAGCCGTGCCGCCTGTATGGCCGGCCGGCAATCTCGCGGCAGCGCCGCAATGCCCAGCGCGGCGCGTTCGTAAAGGTCATCGGCCGCCACCAGCAGGCGCGCCACCACCGACGCCAGTGCAGGGCTGAAGCTGGGATCGAGCAGCCAGGCGTCGGGGTCGATCCCGGCCTCGCGCATCCAGTTGCGCGGCAGGTACAGCCGCCCGGCCAGCGCGTCTTCACCCACGTCGCGGGCGATGTTGGTCAGTTGCATGGCCACGCCCAATTCGCAGGCTCGTGCCTGAGCCTGTGCGTTGCGGGTGCCCATGATGATGGCCATCATCGAGCCTACCGTGCCGGCCACCCGCGCGCCATAGGCGTGCAGGTCCTCGAGGCTGTCGTAGCGGCGCGCCGTGAGGTCCCACTCGAAGCCCTCGAGCAGGGCGTCGAGCAGTGCTTTCGGGATGGCGAAGCGCGCGACCACCCCGGCCAGCGCGCGGTCGGCCGGCACCTGCGAGGGGCGGCCTTCGTAGATGCGCTGCAGGCGTTGCTGAAGGTGCTGCAAGGCACCCAGCGGACCACCGAAAAGATGTGCATCAAGGTCGATGGTGTCGTCGGCCAGGCGGCAAAACGCATACAGCGCGGTGGCCGGGGCGCGCACGCGCCCGGGCAGCACCATCGATGCGGCGAAGAAGCTTTTGGAGCCTGTGCGCATCAGGTCTTCGCAGTCCTGCAGGTCGAGCCGCTGGCGCGTGTGCAGGCTGGTTTCGCCTGCGATGTCAGGATCGGCGCTCGCAGCTTGCGCGTCGGCCATGGCGGGAGCGTGAGCTGTGTTCATGCGAATCCTGTGGGTTGAAGGGGGTCAGCTGCGACGAGCCAGGCTCGAGGCGAAAGAGGCAACGTCAGGCACCACCGACTCGAGCGCCTTGGCCGATCCCAGCACGCCCGGCACCCCGGCGCCGGGGTGGGTGCTGGCGCCGACCATGAACAGGCCGTCGATGTCTTCGCTGCGGTTGTGCGGTCTGAACCAGGCGCTTTGCAGCAGCACCGGCTCGAGCCCGAAGGCCGCGCCCTTGTACGACAGCAGCCGGTCATGGAAATGCTGCGGCGTGGTGATGAGCGACGTGGCGATGTGCTTCTGAAAACCCGGCATCACCTTGCGATCGAGCGCGTCGGCGATGGCTTGGCGATACGGCTCGGCCTGCGCCTGCCAATCGGTTTGGCTGTCGAGGTGCGGCACCGGCGCCAGCACGTAGAAGGCATCGCATCCGGGGGGCGCCATCGACGGGTCGGACGCGGTGGGTCGGTGCAGGTACAAGCTGAAGTCTTCGGCCAGCACGTGGTGCTTGAAGATGTCGTTGAGCAGTTCGCGGTAGCGCGGGCCGAGCACCATCATGTGGTGCGGTACGTCGGGGTACTGGCAGTCGGTGCCGAAGTACCAGACGAACAGGCTCATCGAGTAGCGGCCTTTCTCGATCTTCCTGTCAGTCCAGTGGCGGCGAAACTGCGGCGCGATCAGGTACCGATAGGTCCAGGCGGTGTCGGCGTTGGACACGACGATGTCGGCATCAAGCCGCTCGCCGCTGGCCAGCGTGACGCCCGTGGCGCACGGCTTGCCGCCGGCGTTGGGCACGCAGTTGATCTCGCGCACTTCCGAATCGAGCCGCAGCTGCGCGCCGCTGCCTTCGAGCAGCCCCACCAGACCCTGGACCAGCGCACCGGTGCCGCCCTTCGGCCAGTGCACACCGAACTTGCGCTCGAGCGCGGTGATCAGTGTGTACACGCAGGTCACGGCGAATGGATTGCCGCCGATGAGCAGCGGGTGGAAGCTCATCACGATGCGCAGCTTGTCGTTGCGCAGGTGCTTGGCCGCCACGCTGTAGAGGCTGCGCCAGGCGCGCATCTTCACCATCGAGGGCAGCGCATCGACCAGGTCGCCCAGGGTGTCGAACGCCACTGTCGCCAGTTCTTCGAAGCCGAGCTTGTAGCAAAGGTCGGACTCGGCCATGAAGCCGTCGAAGCCGGCCAGATCGGAAGGACAAAAACGCGCGACCTCGGTGCGCATCGCCTCGAGATCACCGCTGTAGTCGAAGTAACTGCCGTCGTCGAACTGGATGCGATAGAACGGATCGAGTGCACGCAGTTCGATGTCGTCTGACATCTTCTTGCCGCACAGCGCCCACAACTCTTCGAGCATGAACGGCACCGTGATGATGGTCGGGCCGGCATCGAAGGTGTAGCCGTCTTGCCGGTGCACATAAGCGCGCCCACCCGGAGCGTCGAGCTTTTCCAGCACCGTGACCTGGTACCCGCGCGCTTGCAACCGGATGCCGGCGGCCAGACCGCCGAAGCCGCTGCCAATCACGATGGCCGTGGGCTTGCGGGGGTCGGCGCGCCGGATGACGTCGTCGGCGCCTGCCAGAAGGTTGTGTTCAAGGATCGACGCTGGCTTCATCGGTGGGGTGCTTTCCGCGCTTACTGCGTTGCGGTTGTGCGGGATTTCGATAGCCCGTTTCGGTGTAAGTTTAGATTGACACTCACAAGTGTCAAGCCCAGAATGACCCGCATGTCAGCCAAAGTCCTGCCCTCATCGTCCGCGGTGCCTGCGTGGCCCGTGGTGGCTGAATTGCTCAAGCCCATCACCTGGTTTCCGCCCATGTGGGCGTTTTGCTGCGGCGTGATCGCCTCGGGCATTTCGCCGGAGGGGCGCTGGCTCACGATCATCACCGGCGTGCTGCTGGCCGGTCCGCTGGTGTGCGCCAGCAGCCAGGCGGTCAACGACTGGTTCGATCGCCACGTCGATGCCATCAACGAGCCGAACCGCCCGATTCCGTCGGGGCGCATGCCGGGGTCCTGGGGTCTCTACATCGCCATCATCTGGACGGGCCTGTCGCTGGCGGTGGCCGCCACGCTGGGCACCTGGGGCTTTGCGGCCGGCGCTCTGGGTTTGGCGCTGGCTTGGGCCTACAGTGCGCCACCTTTGCGTCTGAAGCTCAACGGCTGGTGGGGCAATGCCGCGTGCGGCCTGTGCTACGAGGGACTGGCCTGGGTGACAGGTGCCGCGGTGATGGCCGGCGGGGCGATGCCCGATGCGCGTTCGCTGGCGCTGGCCGGCCTGTACAGCGCGGGGGCCCACGGCATCATGACGCTCAACGATTTCAAGTCGGTCGAAGGCGACCGCCAGATGGGCGTGGGCTCGCTGCCGGTGCGTCTGGGTGTTCAACGTGCCGCCTGGGTGGCCTGCATCGTGATGATGGTTCCGCAACTGGTGGTGCTGCTGCTGTTGATCAGCTGGGGCACCACGGGTCAGGCCATCGCGGTGGCGGGGTTGATGGTGGCCCAAGCGCTGCTGATGGTGCGCTTCGTCAAGGCCCCGACGCAGCAGGCGCTGTTCTACAGCGGGTTCGGCGTGCCGCTGTTCGTGGCCGGCATGATGGTCAGCGCGTTTGCGCTGCGCTCGCTGGGGGGCACCGCATGAGCGGGCTGTCCCTGAATCACACCTTCGGCTGGCTCAGCATTGCCCGCCTGGGGCTGGTGCAGGCCTGTCTGGGTGCGATCGTGGTGCTCACCACCTCAACGCTCAATCGCGTGATGGTGGTCGAGTTGGCGTTGCCCGCCTTGCTGCCGGGCGCGCTGGTCGCGCTGCATTACCTGATTCAAGTCGTGCGCCCGCGCATGGGTCACGGCTCCGATGTCGGCGGGCGCCGCACGCCGTGGATGATCGGCGGCATGGCCGCGCTGGCGGTGGGCGGTGTGACCTCGGCAGCGGCCACGGTGTGGATGTCTTCGCAGCAGGCCGCCGGTATCGCGCTCGCCGTGGTCGGCTTCTCGCTCATCGGCCTGGGCGTCAGCGCCTGCGGCACCTCGCTGCTGGTGCTGCTGGCCAAACGGGTGCCCGAGACGCGTCGCGCCGCCGCCGCCACCATCGTCTGGATGATGATGATCGTGGGCTTCGCCGTCACCGCAGGCGTGGCCGGCAAGTTGCTGGATCCGTATTCACCCCAGCGGCTGCTGGCCGTCACGTCATGCGTGTCGGCGATTGCGTTCGTGGTGACGCTGCTGGCGCTGTGGGGTCTGGAGCGCCCTGCCG
This sequence comes from Burkholderiales bacterium 28-67-8, assembly GCA_002281415.1. Classification (GTDB taxonomy): domain Bacteria; phylum Pseudomonadota; class Gammaproteobacteria; order Burkholderiales; family Burkholderiaceae_C; genus PBB1. The sequence goes on from NCFZ01000081.1 coordinate 10,410, forward strand.
GTGACGAACCGGTCACGGTGAAACCTGCCGATTCGGACGCGTCAGCGGTGCCCTTCAGGCAAGCCCTCGCGCAGGTTTGGCAAGACGCTGCAGCGCGCCGGTTCACCATCTTCGTGTTCGTGTCGATGCTGGCCTACAGCTCGCAGGACCTGATCCTCGAGCCCTTCGCCGGCTCGGTGTTCGGCTACACGCCGGGGCAATCGACGCAGCTGTCGGGCGTGCAGCACGGTGGCGTGCTGCTGGGCATGCTGCTGGTGGCAGTGGCTGGCAGCGGCACGCTGGGCCGCCTGATGGTGCGTCTGGGGATGCGCGCGGGATCCGACCGCATCGGCTCCTTGCGCAGCTGGACGGTGGGCGGTTGCCTCGCCTCGGCGCTGGCCCTGTCTGGGCTGGTGATGGCGGGTCTGCTCGCAGGAGCCTGGCCGCTGGCCGCCACCGTGTTCCTGATGGGAGCCGCCAACGGTGCTTTTTCCATCGCGGCCATCGGCTCGATGATGAGCCTCGCAGGTCAGGGTCAGACGTCGCGCGAGGGCATCCGCATGGGCCTGTGGGGTGCTGCGCAGGCCGTCGCATTCGGCCTGGGCGGCATCGTCGGAACCGGTGCCAGCGACCTGGCTCGCTGGCTGATCGGCGCGACCGGACCGGCCTATGCCGCGGTATTTGCCTTCGAGGCGGTGCTGTTTCTGGTGGCCGCCTGGCTGGCCTGCAGCATCGGCGCCGCGCGCCAATCCGATCCGGTCGTTGCCGAAGTTGATCGATCGAGACAGCCCGGTGTGCCGGCGCTGTCTGTCCATTGAAGAACCATGAGAAATCCCCAGGCCGGTGACCGTCGCGTCGCCATGAAATCAAGGTGAGTGCCATGAATTCCAACGAGACTTTTGATGTCGTGATCGTGGGCGGTGGCCCTGCTGGCGCCACTGCGGCCCATGACCTGGCGCGCCAAGGCCGCTCGGTGCTGCTGCTTGACCGGGCCGGGCGCATCAAACCTTGCGGTGGTGCCATCCCGCCGCGCCTGATCAAGGACTTCGAAATCCCCGACGAACTGCTGGTGGCCAAGGCGCGCTCGGCTCGCATGATTTCGCCCAAGGACAAGCGCGTCGACATCCCGATCGAAAACGGCTTTGTCGGCATGGTCGATCGCGATGTGTTCGACGAATGGCTGCGCGAGCGCGCCGCCTCGGCCGGTGCGGTGCGTCGCTCGGGCACCTTCGAGAAACTCACCCGAGATGACGACGGCGTGAGCGTCGTGCACTACCTCGATCGCACCGGCCGCAGCCGCCGCGGCGCCAACGAGGTCAGCACGAGCGAAGGCCAACTCGTGGGCGTGCGCGCACGCGCGGTGATCGGCGCCGATGGCGCGCGCTCCAAGGTGGCCGAGCAGGCCGTGCCCGGTGCGCGGGACACCGAGTACGTGTTCGCATATCACGAGATCGTGCGGGCACCTGAAGTCAAGCCCGCCGACTACGACGGTACGCGTTGCGATGTGTACTACCGCGGCACCTTGTCTCCTGACTTTTACGGGTGGGTATTCCCGCACGGCGACACGCTGAGCATCGGAACCGGCAGTGCCGACAAGGGCTTCTCGCTGCGTGGCGCGGTGGGCAGCCTGCGCGAGGCCGCGGGTCTGGGCAACACCGAAACCTTGCGCCGCGAGGGCGCACCGCTGCCGATGAAGCCGCTGCGCTGCTGGGACAACGGCCGCGATGTGGTGCTGGCCGGTGACGCCGCCGGCGTGGTCGCGCCCGCATCGGGTGAGGGCATCTACTACGCGATGGCGGGCGGGCGTCTGGCCGCCGAGTCGGTGGAAGCCCTGCTGCTCACGGGCAACGTCAAGTCACTGGCACTGGCGCGCAAGCGCTTCATGAAGGCGCACGGAACGGTGTTCCGGGTGCTGGGCATCATGCAGTGGTTCTGGTACGCCACCGACAAGCGGCGCGAGAGCTTCGTGAAGATCTGCGAAGACAAGGACGTTCAGCAACTGACCTTCGAGTCCTACATGAACAAGGAACTCGCGCGCAAGAAGCCGATGGCCCATGTGCGCATCTTCCTCAAGGACATGGCTCACCTGATGGGCTTCGCGCGCGCCTGATGACCTGGGCCGAGTGGCTGACGCCCGAGCGGCTCATCACGCTGGTGATTTCGGTCACCCTGCTCGAGGGGATGGGCTTGTGGGCCTATCGCCGTCGCACCGGCAAGGGCGTCGCCGGTGGCGAGTTCATCGCCAACTGGGTGTCCGGTCTGTGCCTGATGCTGGCGCTGCTGAGCGCCGTGCGCGGCTCGTGGTGGGTCTGGGTGTCGATGTGGCTGCTGGCTTCCGGGCTGGCGCACTGGAGCGACGTGTGGCGCCGCTGGGAGCGTTGAGCCTTGCGGGCACGACATGAGCCCCCGAAATGAACAAGGCCGGGAAGCGCATGCAGCGCTTCCCGGCCTTGTCTCAACGAACGCCCGAGAGGCGTTCGACTGTCGCCGTGGGTCTGAAGATCAGGCGGCCTTCGGCGCGTAGGCGCTGCACCAGCCCTTGGAAGACACCTGCTTGCCGGCGAACAACGGGCAGCCGCCCGCTGCGTCAGCAGCCTTGCCCTGGAACAAGGCGCAGTTGCCACACATCTGGGTGGCCTTGTGGGCTGGGTACTTCTTGGCGTCGACCTTGGTTGCGTCGGCCTTGTAGCCCAGTGCCGTGGCTTGCGCATCGGACTCTGCGACCATTTCTGCTGCCACGACTTGCGATGCGGCGGCGAGGGCGCCACCTGCGACCACGACCTGCATCATGAAAGTACGACGATTGCTGTTGCTCATGAGGGGAATCTCCGTTGTTGGGGTACTTCTTTAACGTCCGATGACGACATCGGATGACAAATTCTGCACGATGACCACGTCGCGCTTTGGCTGGGTCATTTCGGAGGCCTTGTGCGCAGGGGACCGGCAAGGCACGGCGCGGGTTACTCCGGCCCGGGCGGAAAGCACCCGCTCCTAGAATCTTTGCTGCACTTGCACATTTTTGAACTGGAATTTTTCCGATGCCTTCCACCCGACGCACGACCGCAAACACCAAGGCAACGCGTTCGGAGGACGAGCCACAGCCGCAAGCGACTCCTCAAGCCGAGTCCCAGCCCGACGGCACACGGGTTCTGAAAAAGTACCCCAATCGCCGCCTGTACGACACGACGGCCAGCAGTTACATCACGCTGACCGACGTGAAGAAGATGGTGTTGTCGGGCCAGGCGTTTGTGGTTCGCGATGCCAAGACCGCCGAAGACCTCACGCGCAGCATCTTGTTGCAGATCATTCTCGAAGAGGAAACGGGCGGTGTGCCGATGTTCTCCAGCCAGATGCTGGCTCAGATCATCCGCTTCTACGGGCACGCCATGCAGGGGATGATGGGCTCGTACCTTGAGAAGAACCTGCAAACCTTCACCGACATCCAGGCGCGTTTGGCTGAGCCCTCGCTGGGTCTGTACGACACACAGGCTCCCACGCCCGAGGTCTGGGGACAGTTCCTCAACGGGCAGGCTCCAGCGGTTCAGGGGCTGATGGGAACCTACCTTGAACAGTCGAAGACCATGTTCACCCAGATGCAGGAGCAGATGGCCAAACAGGCTGAAACCCTGTTCCCCGGCATGCCCGGGTTCATGCCGCCCAAGCGCTGAACCGGCGTACCGCCGCCTCGGTTGGGGGCGTGCGGTACTGCGCGAACGGCCTCAGTCCTGTTTCGCCTTGATGATCGCGCTCAGGATCTGGCCGCGCAGGTTCTTCAGCAGCACCAGGGCCCGGTCGTGCACGACCAGGCGTCCTGTCACTGCCTGGTCCCCGTACAGCATGCCCATCACCCCCCGCTCCGACACCATCGGCAGCACCAGGAAGGCACCCGCGCGGACGCGTGTCTTGAACCAGTCGGGCAGGCGCTGCGAGATGACAGGGTCCGAGGCGTCGGTGATCAGGGTGTCGGCATTTTTCAGGCACAACAGACCGAAGAGTTCGTTCGGCGGCTGCAGCGGGATCTTGAAGAGAGACGCCAGCACCACCGCCTTGTCACCGACGCCGGTGTGCCCTTTCAGCCCGGCCTCTGCCGGGTCATGCAGGCAGACGATGGCGCGTTGCAGGTCCAGTGCCTTCATCATCAGGCGCAGCCCGGTGTCGATCACCTCGTCCGCCGTCGCGCCGCGCCGGTTCAGTCGACTCAGGTGTTCGACAGCGTCGGCCAGATCCTCGGCCAGCATCTTGCGGTAGGCGCTCGAGTTCGGGTCGGGCTTGTTGGGCGCCGCGGCCGCCTTGGCCGTGACGCCGTTCTCGTTCAGCGAGATGCCCAAGACCTTCACCAGTTCGTCCCAGATCGCCTTGCTGCGCTCGACCATGGCGGGCAGCAGCTCCGGGTCCAGCCCCAGGGGGCCCGCGTAACGCAGGGCAAAGCCTTGCACCACGGCCTTGCGCGCTGCCTGCAGCGCCTCGGCATCGCCGGTTGCGGGCAGGAGCATCAGTTCCTCGGCCAGGCCGTTGGCGCCGGTGCACAGCGCGCGCAGGTACTCGCTCTCGCTGACCGGCTGCTCCGGGTCTGCCGGGTGCAGCGTCTTCATGCCGGCCAATACTGCCGGCGGCCAGCCCCACTGCTCGGCGACCTGGATGCCGATGTCCTCGATGCCCATGCCCCACAGTTCGCGTGCCAGTTGCTCGCGGGCTTCGTGTCGCGCTATCGAGCCCGGCTCCAGCTCTCGCATGTCGAGTTTGTCCTCGATGACCTGGGCATCTTCCTGGAAGTGCAGCCCGGCCAGCATGTCGCCCAACCGCTGGAACAGCGAGGTGACATAGACGTTGTCGTAGTGCTTGCGGCTGTGACAGAAATCCTGCGCCAGCAGCGCAGCCAGCTGCGAGCGGGCGAACTCCAGGCGCAGCTTGTCACCGTCGGCCCCCTTGGGCAGCCGCTCGAAAAGCATCAGTGCGCTGGCCACCATGCCGACGTTCTGGAAGCCCATCAGCGCTACCGCCGTCTGGAGATCGGTGATGTTGCCGCCGCCGGCCGTCTTGTAGAAGGCGGCATTGATCAGCCGCAGCATCTTGGCCACCATGGCCGCATCGTCGTAGATCAGCCCGGTCAACGCTCGTGAGTGCGATTTGTCCGAGCGCGAGATCTTCTGGATGCCCTGCACCGAGTCCTTCAGGCTCGCCAGATCGGTCTGCCGGTCGATGCTCTGCATCACGCGCAACAGGCGAATGCGGCGCTGCTCTTCCTCCTGGTCCTCCGCTTCGCGCTGGGCGGCCGCCTTTTTCGCCTCGGCGTCGCGGTCTGCGTCCACGGTCGCCGTGTCGCACGCGTCCGGGTTCGGCGCTCCGGTATGGACTGGCTCGGAAGTTGTCATGGGCCAACCGTTGCTGGTGTTGATGCGTGCACGCCATTTCCGGCGACGAACTTCTAGCGAGGATAAGCGCCCGAGTTGCTCGGCGCTTGGCAGATCAGCATGGTTTAAGGCGCGCAACTCGTGCGTTCGGGCGCCATCGC
>NCFZ01000082.1 GCA_002281415.1 Burkholderiales bacterium 28-67-8
AGTCTTCCGCGGAGCTTACGCGATCGGGTTGACGCACAGGATCGCCGCGCCAGCAGCAAATGGGTCCTCGGACTCAGCCGTCCGGGCCGGAAGAGCCGATCTCGCGCAGGACCTGCCAGATCACTTCTGCCGAGAATCCCCGCCCGGCAAGAAACCGGGCCTGGCGGGCCCGTTCGGCGGCCGTGACTGGCGAGTCGCCAAATTTTCGCTGGCGCACGTCGTCGGCTCGCTCGCGCTCACTTTGGCGCAATTCGGCTGACATCTCGGGGCTGAGGCTCAACCCGTGTTGCTGCAGTTCCTGGCGGATGCGAAGGTTGCCAAAGCGTGACGACCGTGCGTGGATCCGGCTTTCGGCGAAACGCTCCTCGCTCAGATACCGCTGCGCCTGTAGCCAGTCGAGCAGCGCGTCAACCTGCGCGATCAGCGATTCCTGCGTCGGCGTGGTGGTGTCGGGGTCATCGCCACGGTTGTCGGCGAGAAGTGCGGCTGCCTGAGCGTCGGCACGCGCCTGTTGCATGAGCTTGCGACGCAACTCGACCCGGCTGTGCTCGCGTTGGACCAGCCACTGCAGCGCCCGGCCCTTCAGCGAGAGGCGCGGGCGCATGTCGAACGGAGCCGTTCAAATGGCCGAATCAGGCGCTCACTCGGCGGCGGCGGCCCGACCCTTGCTCGGCGCCTTGGCAGGCTCACCCTCGGGCGAAGGCAACACGCGAATGCCCACGGCCTCGCGGACCAGGTTCTCGATCTCGAACGACAGGGCCGGGTTCTCGCGCAGGAACTCGCGCGCGTTGTCCTTGCCCTGGCCGATCTTTTCACCCTTGTAGGCGTACCAGGAGCCGCTCTTTTCGAGCACCTTGGCCTCAACGCCCATGTCGATGATCTCGCCTTCGCGGCTGATGCCTTCGCCGTAGAGGATGTCGAACTCGGCGGTCTTGAACGGCGGCGAAACCTTGTTCTTGACGACCTTGACCTTGGTCTCGTTGCCGATGACCTCGTCGCCCTTCTTGATGCTGCCCACGCGCCGGATGTCGAGGCGAACGGATGCGTAGAACTTGAGCGCATTGCCACCGGTCGTGGTTTCGGGACTGCCGAACATGACACCGATCTTCATGCGGATCTGGTTGATGAAGATGACCATGGTGTTGGTCTTCTTGATCGTGCCCGTGAGCTTGCGCAGCGCCTGACTCATCAGGCGGGCCTGCAGGCCAGGCAGCGAATCGCCCATCTCGCCTTCGATTTCGGCCTTGGGCGTGAGCGCGGCCACCGAGTCGATGACCACCAGATCGACCGAGGCCGAGCGCACCAGCGCGTCGACGATCTCGAGCGCCTGCTCGCCGGTGTCGGGCTGGCTGATCAGCAGTTCTTGCAGGTTGACGCCCAGCTTTTGCGCGTACGCGGTGTCGAGCGCATGCTCGGCGTCGATGAAGGCGCAGGTGCCGCCGAGTTTTTGCATTTCGGCAATGACCTGCAGCGTGAGCGTGGTCTTGCCGCTGGATTCAGGGCCGTAGATTTCAACCACTCGACCGCGCGGCAGGCCACCCACGCCCAATGCGATGTCGAGTCCCAGCGAGCCGGTGGACACCACCTCGATGTCGTCGATCACCTCGCCTTCGCCGAGCCGCATGATCGTGCCCTTGCCGAACTGCTTCTCGATCTGGGCGAGTGCGGCCTGCAGGGCTTTGGCTTTTTCGGTGTTCAGGGCTTTGACGGGTGCGTCCATGGGTTTCTCCGGAATTTGAAGGTCATTATTGCAAATGCTGGATGTTTGTACAGTGGTTTTTTGCGGGTATTTCGCGATGAGTGTTTGCAACCGGCCGGCGGGCTTGAACCCTAAACTTTGCACGGGCGCCACGGGGCGCATTGGCGGGTTTGCCTGGAGACGCTCCCATGCGCGTTCTGATCGCTGAAGACGACCAGGTGCTGGCCGATGGCCTGATGCGCTCGCTGCGCAACGCGGGCTGCACCGTCGACCAGGTGGGCACCGGCAGCGAAGCGGACGCGGCGCTGGCGCTGCATGAGTTCGACGTGGTCATCCTCGACCTTGGGTTGCCCAAGATGCACGGACTCGAGGTGCTGCGCAAGCTGCGCGCCCGCGGCTCGAGCGTGCCGGTGCTGATCCTGACCGCGGCCGACAGCATCGAGCAGCGCGTCAAGGGGCTCGACCTGGGCGCCGACGATTACATGGCCAAGCCGTTTTCCCTGCAGGAGCTCGAAGCCCGGGTGCGCGCGCTGACCCGGCGCGGCCTAGGCACGGCGTCGACCGTCATCAAGCACGGGCCGCTCACGTTCGATGTCAGCGGTCGCGTGGCGAGCATCGACAACCAGATGGTCGACCTGTCGGCGCGCGAGATTCGCCTGCTTGAAGTGCTGCTGCAGCGCGCCGGGCGTCTGGTCAGCAAGGATCAGCTGGTCGAGCACATGTGCAGCTGGGGCGAAGAGGTCAGCCACAACGCGATCGAGGTCTACATCCACCGGCTGCGCAAGAAGATCGAGCTGGGCCCGATCCGCATCGCCACGGTGCGCGGCCTGGGTTACTGCCTCGAGAAGATTGCAGCCTGAGGCACCGGGGCGCGGGCATCGCCCGGGCTGCGCCGGGCGGGCACCGAGCACCCCAAGTTGAACCCATGACCAAGCAAAAACCGCAGCGTTCGCTTCTCGCGACCATCCTCGAGTGGATCATCGGGCCGCTACTGCTGCTGTGGCTGATGAACGTGGGCGTGACCTGGCTGGCTGCGCAAGGCATCGCCAACGCTCCCCACGATCGTGCGCTGGCGGACATGGCTCGAGCGCTGGCGAGGCAACTTGTCGAGCAAAACCCGCAAGGCGTGACGACGCCGCAGTTCGAGCTGCAGACCCGCTCGCTTGAAGGCCTGCGCGCCACCGACTCGGCCGACCTGTCTTACCGGATCGTGGGGCCGCAAGGCGAGCACCTGAGCGGCGAGCGTGCGCTGCACTGGCCGATCGAGGCAGAGCGGGCCCGCGCTGGCGAAGTGCGCTTTCGCGACGACGTGATGCGCGGTGTCAGCGTGCGCGTGGCCTATATGTGGGCCGATGTGCCCGGTGGCGCAGCGCCACTCATCGAGGTGGCCGAGCCGTTGAGCAAGCGATCGGTGCTGGCCACCGAGATCCTGCAAGGGGTGGTGCTGCCGCAGCTGGTCTTCTTGCCGCTTGGGGTGTTGCTGCTGTGGCTGGCCCTCGCACGCAGCATCGGCCCGCTCAACGAGTTGCAGCAGCGAATCCGCCGGCGCGACAGCACCGACCTGAGCCCGATCGATGAGCACGACGTGCCCGAGGAGGTATCTTCGCTGGTACGGGCGATCAACGACTTGCTGACGCGGCTGGATCAATCGGTCGCCACGCAAAAGCACTTCCTGGCCGACGCTGCGCATCAGCTGAAGACGCCGCTGGCGGGCTTGCGCATGCAGGCCGAGCTGGCGCAGCGTGAGATGGCTGGCGGTCATGGAGACCCGCAAGCCGTCACCCGCTCGCTGCGCCACATCGTGCTGTCGAGCCAGCGCGCGGCGCACATGGTCAACCAGCTGCTGGCCATGGCGCGCGCCGATCAGAAGGAGAACACGCTGGCGCTGGTGCCGCTCGACGTGGCGGAACTGGCGATCGAGGTCATGCAGGACTTCGTGCCCCGCGCCCTCGAAAAACACATCGACTTCGGCTACGAGGGCGCCTCGCCCGGCGACCTGACGCTGCGCATCAAGGGCCACCGGCTGCTGCTGGGCGAAATGCTGCGCAACCTGATCGACAACGCGCTGTCTTGCACGCCGTCGGGCGGGACGGTGACGGTGCGTGTGGAGGGCGAGGCTGCGCAGGACGTGCTGCTGCAAGTCGAGGACTCGGGACCCGGCATTCCGGTGGCCGAGCGTGAAAAGGTGTTTCGCCCGTTCTACAGGGTGCTCGGCACACCAGTCGACGGCTCGGGCCTGGGCCTGGCCATCGTGCGCGAGATCGCCACCCAGCATCAGGCCGAACTCCTGCTCGAAGACGCCAACCTGCGCCATCGCGCCGGATTGAGCGACCAGGGCGGCGCGCCCTTCGGCCCCGGGGTGCGCTTCACGCTGCGCTTTGCTGCGCTGCCACCGACCGCCCCCTGAACACTCAGCTCTGGACCAGCCGGCGGCTCTTGGAAATCGACATCAGCATGCCCAGGCCCAGCCCGAGCGTGACCATCGCCGTACCGCCGTAGCTGACGAACGGCAGCGGCACCCCGACCACCGGCAAGATGCCGCTGACCATGCCCATGTTGACGAAGGCATAGGTGAAAAAACTCATCGTGACCGCACCGGCCAGCAGCCGGGTGAACACGTTGGGCGCCTCGGCGGCAATCAGCAGCCCGCGCACGATCAGGAACGTGAATCCCAGCAGCAACCCCACGCAGCCGATCAGGCCGAACTCTTCGGAAAACGCCGCGAAGATGAAGTCGGTGGTGCGCTCGGGGATGAACTCGAGGTGCGTTTGCGTGCCCTTCATGAAGCCCTTGCCGTAGACGCCCCCCGAGCCGATGGCGATCATTCCCTGGATGATGTGAAAGCCCTTGCCCAGCGGGTCGGTGGTCGGATCGAGCAAGGTGCAAACGCGGTTCTTCTGGTAGTCGCGCAGCATCGGCCACGCCACGTCTGGCTGGCAGATCGCATCGCCCGACAGCACCAGCGCCGTGATGGCCGCACCGGCCAGCAACACCACCGGAATGATCAGCTTCCAAGACAGCCCGGCAAAGAAGATCACGAACAACCCCGAGGCCATCACCAAAATGGCGGTACCCAGATCGGGCTGCTTGACGATCAGCCCCACCGGCACGGCCAGCAGCATGAGCGCGACGATGAAGTCGAACACGCGCAGATGGCCTTCACGGCGCTGGAACCACCACGCGAGCATCAGCGGCATGGCGATCTTGAGCACCTCGCTGGGCTGGATCACGACCCCCACGTTGAGCCAGCGGGTGGCGCCCTTCTTGGTCAAACCGAACACCGCGGTGGCCACCAGCAGCAGCACGCCCAGGGTGTACAGCGGCACGGCCAGCGCCATCAGCCGCTGCGGCGGAACCTGCGCCACGACAAACAGGATGACCACCGCCAGCACCATGTTGCGTCCGTGGTCGACAAAGCGGGTGCCGTGATCGAAGCCGGCCGAGTACATGGTGACGAGCCCGAACGCAGCCAGGATCAGCACGGCCAGCAGCAGCCAGCCGTCGAAGCCGCGAAACATCGGAATGACGCGCTGCAGCAGCGAGGGTTTTTCGAATGCGGGTCTCATGGTGTGGGCGCCTGCGGGGCTGATGCGGCTGTCGCTGCGGAGGCCGCGGCCGACACGACGGATGCGGCAGATGCGGCCGCGATGGCGGCCGCCGCGCTGCCCGGCAACGGCACCTCGGCGACCTGACGCGGCACGCCCACCGGCACGCTGGTCTGGCCCTGCTGGGTGAGCTCGACATCCTCGACGCTCGGGTATTGGTGCAGCAGCCAGTAATCGAACACCCGGCGGGCAATCGGTGCGGCGGCCACGGCGCCGAAACCGGAGTTCTCGACCACCACGGCGATGGCGATCGTCGGCGCGTCGAGCGGCGCGAATGCGATGTACAGCGAGTGGTCGCGCCGGTGCTCGTCGATCTTGGCTGCGTTGTATTTCTCGTTCTGACGGATGCCCACCGCCTGGGCGGTGCCGGTCTTGCCACCCGTGGCGTAGGGCGCGCCGACGAACACGCGCGCCGAGGTGCCCTCCTGCGTGACGCCATACATCGCGCTACGGATCAGCTCGACGTGCTCGGGCTGCAGCGGCAGGCTCGGCAGCGCCTCGCTGGCCACCAGCCGGCGTTCGCGCGTGACCACGTCTTCGATCTCACGCACCAGCCGCGGCTGAAAGCGCAGGCCGCCTGACGACAGCGTGGCGGTGGCGCTGGCCAGCTGCAGCATGGTGAAGTTGTTGTAGCCCTGCCCGATGCCCAGCGAGATGGTCTCGCCGGCGTACCAGCGCTTTTGCTCGGGCAGCTTGTAGGCGTGGCGCTTCCAGTCGGTCGATGGCAGCAGGCCGGTCACCTCGCCCTGGATGTCGATGCCCGTCTTGCGTCCGAACCCAAACGGCTCGAGCTGATCGTGGATGGTGTCGACACCCAGCTCGTTGGCCAGCGAGTAGTAGTACACGTTGCTCGACTTGACGATGCTGCGCACCATGTCGACCGGACCGAGCCCGACGTCGCCGTGGCTGCGAAAGGTGTGGTTGCCGAACTGGAACGTGCCGCCGTCCTGGATGATGGTCGTCGGGCTGCGCTTGCCGGTGTTGAGCGCGGCCATCGCCATGAACGGCTTGTAGGTCGAGCCCGGCGGGTAGGTGCCGCGCAGCGCGCGGTTGAGCAGCGGCTTGTCGATCGACTCGTTGAGCTCACGCCACGAGTCGGCATCGATGCCATCGACGAACAGGTTGGGGTCGAAAGTCGGCTTGCTGACGAAGGCCAGCACCTCGCCGTTGCGAGGGTCGATTGCCACCAACGCGCCACGGCGATCGCCAAACAGCGCCTCGACCATCCCCTGCAGGCCGATGTCGATGCTCATCACCAGCTTGTTGCCCGGCGTGGCACCGTTGCTGTCGAGGCGGCGCACGGCACGGCCGCTGGCGCTGATCTCGACCTCTTCGAAGCCGGTGGTGCCGTGCAGGTCGGCCTCGTAGCTCTGCTCGACACCGAGCTTGCCGATGTACTCGGTCCCGCGGTAGTTGGCCGCGTCGTCGGAGTCGTCGATGACGTCTTTTTCGGCCCGGTTGATGCGCCCGATGTAGCCGATCAGGTGGCTGCCGACCTCGCCGAGCGGGTAGTTTCGAAACAGCCGCGCCTTCACCTCGACGCCGGGAAACCGGTAACGCTGCACGATGAAACGCGCCACCTCCTCGTCGGTGAGCTTGGTGCGGATCGGCAGCGATTCGAGGTTGCGGCTCTCGTCGAGCAGCCGCCGAAAGCGCTTGCGGTCGCGCGGCTGGATGTCGATCACGTCGGACAGCGCATCGATCGTGGCGTCGATGTTGGCGGTGCGCGCCGGCATGATCTCCAGCGTGTAAGCCGAGTAGTTGTCGGCCAGCACGACGCCGTTGCGGTCGACGATGAGCCCGCGGTTGGGCGTGATCGGCACCACCGAGATGCGGTTGTTCTCGGCCTGCACGCTGAGCTCGTCATGCTTGTAGATCTGCAGGTGCACCAGCCGCGAGGCCAGAAGCCCGAAACACAGCAGCACAAAGAGGCCGGCCGCCAGCAAGCGCACGCGAAAGCGCCCCAGCTCCTGCTCGACGTTCCGGATCTCAGTGTTCACGGCCGCTCGAGCACGCCGTCACAGCGGCCGGTTCTGGTCACGGTCCGGAGCCCGTCGCTGAGGCGCGAGCAGCAGCCAGGCGGCCAGTGGCCACAGCAGCGCCTCGAAGACCGGCGCGAGCAGCGCGGGCCAGCCCGGCAGCATGCCGCCGACGATCATGCGCACGGCGAACGACACGAAGTGCGCCGCGATGAACAACGGCAGGATCTGCAACGCCTGCAAGGGCAGGCCGAACCACAACAGCCGTCGGTGGATGGCGGTCGCGAAATAGGCCAGCAGCGAGTACGCCAGCGCGTGCTGGCCGAGGATCGCGCCGTCGTGCACGTCCATCAGCAGCCCGCACACGAACGCCACGCCCACACCCACCCGACGGGCCTGGTGCACGTTCCAGAACACCAGCACCAGCGCGAGTGCATCGGGCGCGGCGGGGTGGCGCCCGACGGGCAACAGGTTCACCGCAAACGCCGCCAGCAGCGTGAACCACAGGAACAGCGGGTTGACCGGCAGCAGCAGCTGGTCGGACGCGGGGCGCTTCATCATGGTCGCGGCCCCTTGCGTGGCGGCTCGCTGCGGCCGGCCTCGGCGGGAACGTCGGGGCGCGGCGGCTGCTGCAGCCCGATCGGCTCGAGCACCAGCACGTGGCGCACCGCATCCGGCGACGCCACCGGCTGCAGGCGAATCTTGGCGAAACCGGCATCGACCTTTCGGTCGATCGCCACCACGCGTGCCACCGGCAGGCCCGGCGGGTATACGCCATCGAGGCCCGAGGTCTGCAGCACATCACCCACCAGCACGTCGGCATTGCCCGCCATGAAGCGCAGCTCAAGCGACTCTCCCGAAGCCGTCCCGAAGGCCACGCTGCGCGAGCCCGAACGCGCGTTGAGCACCGGCACGGCGGCATCGCGGTCGGTGAGCAAGGTGACCTCTGACGACAACGGATAGACGCGGGTCAGCTGCCCGATCACGCCGGCCTCGGTGATGACCGGCGAGCCGGCCACCAGCCCTTGCGCCTGACCGCGGTCGATCACGACCTTGCGCGAATACGGGTCGGTTGACTCGTACAGCACCTCGGCGGCGTGCGACTTGACCGACAGCGAGGCGCGTAGATCAAGCAGCGCGCGCAGGCGCTGGTTTTCGCTCAACAGTTGTTCGACGCGGGAAGCTCGCTCGGATTGCAACGTCAAGGCCTGACGCGCCTTTGCCTCGGCAGCCAGCGCAGCTTGCAGCCCGCCGGCGTAGTCGTCGGTGCGCTCCCACAGGTTCACCGTGGCCAGCAAGCCGCGCTGCACCGGGTGCAAGGCGGTGGCCAGCACCGCGCGCAGCGGCCGGGTCAGGGCGAAGCGCGAATCCGCGACCATCAGGAACACCGCCAGTGCCGAAAACAGCATCAGCTTGGTCAGCGCCGACAGGCCCTGGCGGAAAAACGGCGGAGGCGTCCGATCGATGGTGCCTAAGGCCATGGGTGGTTACGCAAGTCAGGCTGCACCGCGGGCGCGCCGGCCGTCACGCCAGGCCAGGCCGCCCGCCGGGTCATCACTCGGAGGTGAAGATCGAGCCGAGACGCTCCATGCGCTCGAGCGCCATGCCGCAACCACGCACGACGCAGGTCAGCGGGTCTTCGGCCACCAGCACCGGCAGGCCGGTTTCTTCGGCGAGCAAACGGTCGAGGTCGCGCAACAGCGCGCCGCCGCCGGTCAGCATCATGCCGCGCTCGGCGATGTCGGCACCGAGCTCGGGCGGTGTCTGTTCAAGCGCGTTCTTGACGGCCGACACCATCTGGTTGAGCGGGTCGGTGAGTGCTTCGAGGATCTCGTTGCTGCTGATGGTGAAGCTGCGCGGCACGCCCTCGCTGAGGTTGCGACCCTTGACCTCGATCTCCTTGACCTCGGAGCCAGGGAATGCGCTGCCAATGCTCTTCTTGATCATCTCGGCGGTGGGCTCGCCAATCAGCATGCCGTAGTTGCGGCGGATGTAGTTGATGATGGATTCATCGAACTTGTCGCCACCCACGCGGATGCTGCCCTTGTAGACCATGCCGCCGAGCGAGATCACGCCGACCTCGGTGGTGCCGCCGCCGATGTCGACCACCATCGAGCCCGACGCTTCGGACACCGGCAATCCGGCACCGATGGCCGCGGCCATCGGTTCTTCGATCAGGTAGACCTCGCTGGCACCGGCGCCGAGCGCCGACTCGCGGATCGCGCGGCGCTCGACCTGCGTCGAGCCGCACGGCACGCAGATGATGATGCGTGGGCTCGGACGCAGCACCGAGCGCGGATGCACCATGCGGATGAACTGCTTGAGCATCTGCTCGGTGACGGTGAAGTCGGCGATCACGCCGTCTTTCATGGGGCGGATGGCTTCGATGTTGCCCGGCACCTTGCCGAGCATCGCCTTGGCTTCGGCGCCCACGGCCTGGATGGTTTTCTTGCCGTTGGGCCCGCCTTCGTGACGGATGGCGACTACCGAAGGCTCATCGAGCACGATGCCCTTGCCACGCACGTAGATCAACGTGTTGGCGGTACCCAGGTCGATGGCAAGGTCCGTCGAGAAGTAGCGACGAAAGGATTCGAACATGATGTGCTTGCGGTGTTCGAAGCGGTGCGCTCTACAACGGCGCTCCACGCTTGAACCCGACGGTTCCATGGAATGAGGGGGAACGAAAATGGGGCAAGTTGGGTGCCGCGGAGGTCATGGCCCGATGAACCGGGTGGCTGAGACAGGGGCGGCGCCAGACCCTCGGGCCGGTCAGGCTGCGGGCCCGAAAAACAGGCTTTGGCAATGCGTCCGGA
>NCFZ01000083.1 GCA_002281415.1 Burkholderiales bacterium 28-67-8
GCGCAGCGAACTGCTGGCCACGCTGGAATCGGTGGCGCGCGAGCCGATCACCGCCGAGGAACTCGAGCGCGCCAAGACCAAGTGGCTCAAGGGCTGGGACCTGGCCTTCACCAACCCCGAGACGGTGGGCATCTCGCTCAGCGAAAGCGTGGCCCAGGGCGACTGGCGGCTGTTCTTTCTGACGCGTGACCGCGTTCGCGACGCCACGCTGGTTGACGTGCAGCGCGTGGCCGAGCAAAGCCTGCTGACCTCCAACCGCACGCTGGGCGTGTACCTGCCCTCGGACAAGCCGCAGCGCGCGCCGGTGCCGGCGCGGGTCGATGTGGCTGCCGAGTTGAAGGGCTTCAAGCCGCAACTTGCCGCCGCCGCGGTCGAGGCGTTCGAGGCCACGCCGGCCAACATCGAGCAGCGCACGCAGCGCTTCAATGTGGGCGGTGTGAAGGCGGCGCTGCTGCCCAAGGGCACCCGCGGCGCGGCAGTGCACGCGACGCTGACCTTGCGTTTTGGCAACGAGAAGACGCTCTTCGGCCAGACTGAAGTGGCCGAGACCGTGGCCGAACTGCTCGACAAGGGCAGCCAGACGATGACGCGCCAGCAGGTCCAGGACCGGCTCGACGCGCTCCACACCGAGATGAGCATCGGCGGCGGTGCCGGCTACGTGAGCGTGAGCCTGAGTTCGCGTCGCGGTCAGCTGGCCGAGGCGATCGCGCTGGTGGGCGATCTGCTGCGCCACCCGAGCCTGCCGGCCGATGCCCTCGACGAGGTGCGTCGCCAGTCGCTGTCTGCGATCGAGCAGCAGCGCAAGGAGCCGCAGGCGGTGGTGGCCAACGCCCTGGCGCGACTGGGCAACCCGTATCCGAGGGGCGACCTGCGCTACGCCCGCACCTTCGACGAGATCGTGCAGGACGTGGGCAGCGTCACGCTAGAGCAGGTGCGCGAGCACCACCGGCGCTTCTACGGGGCTTCGTCCGGCGAGTTTTCGGCGGTGGGCGACCTGGACGTGGCCGCGGTGCGCAAGGCGTTGCAGGCGGCGTTGGGCGACTGGCCGAGCGGCGAGGCCTACACCCGCGTGCCCGACCCGCTGGTGAGCGTGCCGCCCGAGCGGCTGATGCTGGCCACGCCCGACAAGCAAAACGCGACCATGCTCGTGGAGTACCCGCTGCCGCTGACGGACACCCATGCCGACTACGCCGCGCTCACGATGGCCAACTACCTGCTGGGATCGGGCGGCAACTCTCGGCTGTGGAAGCGCATCCGTGAAGTCGAGGGCCTGTCGTACGACGTGCGCAGCTCGATCGGCTGGAACAGCTTCGAGCCGAACTCCGAATGGAAAGCCAGCGCGATCTTCGCGCCGCAAAACCAGCCCAAGGTGGAAGCGGCGTTCCGTGAAGAACTGGCGCGCGCGCTCGAAGACGGCTTCACCGCGCAGGAACTTGCCGAAGGGCAGCGCGGCTTGCTGAGCTACCGGCGGCTGTCGCGTGCGCAAGACGCCACGGTGGCCGGCGCGCTGGCCAACAACTTGCACATCGGACGCACCTTTGCGCGCGCTGCCGAGGTCGATGGGCAATTGCAGGCGCTGACGCTGGGTCAGGTCAACGCGGCCTTGCGCCGGCACCTCAAGCCCGAGGGCTTCGTGTTCGGCTTCGCGGGCGACTTCAAGAAGCCTTGAAAGGCACGCGCTCGTTGAGCTCGTCCATGTAGTGGTCGATGCCTGCGCCTTCGCGCTGCAGGAAATCGGCCACCGCCTGCGCGAACTGCGGGTGTGCCAGCCAGTGCGCCGAGTGGGTTTGCACCGGCAGCAGCCCGCGAGCCATCTTGTGCTCGCCCTGCGCGCCGCCTTCGAAGCGCCGGTAGCCGTTCGCCATGCACCAGGCCAGCGGCTGGTAGTAGCAGGCCTCAAAGTGCAGGCAGCTCACCTGATCGGTGGCGCCCCAGTAGCGGCCGAACGCCGTGCCGCGTTCGTCGTCGATGCCGATCAATGACGCGGCAATGCGCTCGCCCTCGCGGCTGGCGATGAACAGCAACCAGTGCTCGGGCATCGTGCTCGCCATGCGCTTGAAGAACTCGCGCGTGAGGTAAGGCGTGGAGCGGTGCGCCTGGTACGTCAGCGTGTAGCAGCGGTAGAAGAAATCCCAGTCGGCCTCACCGATCTCGCCTCCGCGCAGTGTCTCGAACTGCACGCCGGCATCGACCACGCGGCGGCGCTCCTGCTGGATCTTCTTGCGTTTTTCACGCTGCAAGCTGGCGAGGAAATCAGCGAAGTCGGCCCAGGGCGCGGCCTCGCGCTGGGTCCAGTGGAACTGCACCGTGCTGCGCATCATCCAGCCAGCAGCGCGGGCGGCGTCGGCATCGGCCTCGTCCATGAACAACAGGTGCGCCGACGACAACCCGCCCTGGGTCGCGTACTGCTCCATGGCGCGCAGCAGCGCCACGCGTGACTCTGCGTCGCGCGCGAGCAGCCGCGGCCCGGGCACCGGCGTGAACGGCACCGCGCTCAGCAGCTTGGGGTAGTAGTGAAGGCCGTGGCGCTGGTAGGCGTCGGCCCAGGCCCAGTCGAACACGTATTCGCCGTAGGAGTGGTCCTTGACGTACAGCGGGCAGGCTGCCACCAGCGCGTCGCCCTCGTGCAGCGACAGGAACTGCGCGCGCCAGCCGGTGTCGGCACAGGCGCTACCCGAATCGTGCAGCGCCGACAGGTATTCGTGGCGCATGAACGGCGTGCCGCCAGCCTGCTCGGCGAGCAGCGCGTTCCACTGCGCGGCCTCAATGCCGGCGGGGTGGTCGTGAACCCGGATGACATAATTCTTCAACGCTGTTTCACCCGGCGTAAGCCCCCAGAAAATGCCTTCCCAACCCACGGTCAAAGTCGCTCTGGCGCAGATCAATCCGACCGTGGGCGACCTCGCCGGCAACGCTGCGAAGATCGTCGAGTTCGCCCGCCGCGCCCATGCGCAGGGCGCCCGACTGGTGATCACGCCCGAGCTGAGCCTGTGCGGCTACCCCCCCGAAGACCTGCTGCTCAGACCGGCGTTCATGCAGGCTTGTCAGGATGCGCTGGCTGACTGCGCCAAGGCGCTGGCGGATTTGCCTGGTTTGCATGTGGTGGTGGGGCATCCGCATCAATGGCGTGATCGAGGCGATGTTAGGACCAAGTCGCACGCGGTGCCGGTGCGTCACAACGCGGCGTCGGTGCTCAGCGAGGGGCGCGTGATCGCGACCTACTGCAAGCGCGAGCTGCCCAACTACCAGGTGTTCGACGAGCGGCGCTATTTCGCCTCGGGGCGTGACGCTGGACTGGGCGCGGTGGTGTTCAGCGTGGGCGGCGTGCGCTTCGGGCTGGCGATCTGCGAGGACGCGTGGTTCGACGAGCCGGCCCGCGCGGCGCAGGCTGCGGGTGCGCAGGTGCTGTGCGTGCTGAACGCCTCGCCGTATCACCTGGGCAAGGTCGACGAGCGCGAGGCCCGCATGGGCGAACGTGCCCGCGACGTGGGCATGCCGCTGCTGTATGCGCACCTGTGCGGCGGACAGGACGAGGTGGTGTTCGACGGCGCCTCGTTCGCGGTCGATGCCACCGGCCGCGTCGCCGCGCGTGCAGCGATGTTCGAAGAAGCGCTGCTGATGCTCGAGGTGTCGGGTGGCGCGGTGGCCGGTGAGATCACCGCCGTGCCGTGTCTCGAGGCGCAGGCCTGGGGAGCGCTGGTGGCCGGCGTGCGCGACTACATCGGCAAGAACGGCTTTCCCGGGGTGCTGATCGGGCTGAGCGGTGGGGTCGACTCCGCGCTGGTGCTGGCTGTGGCGGTGGATGCATTGGGGGCCGACAAGGTGCGCACGGTGATGATGCCGTCGCCTTACACCGCCGACATCTCCTGGATCGACGCGCGCGACATGGCCGAGCGCCTGGGCGTGCGCTACGACGAGATCTCGATTGCCCCGATGTTCGATGCGTTCGAGCAAGGTCTCGCGGCCGAGTTTGCCGGGCTGCCCGAAGACACCACCGAGGAAAACATCCAGGCGCGCATCCGCGGCACCTTGCTGATGGCGCTGTCGAACAAGTTCGGCTCGATCGTGCTGACCACCGGCAACAAGAGCGAGATGGCCACCGGCTACTGCACGCTGTATGGCGACATGGCCGGCGGCTTTGCGGTCATCAAGGACGTGACCAAGACGCTGGTGTACCGGCTGTGTCACTGGAAGAACGCGCAACCCAACGGCGGCCTCGGTGAGGTCATCCCGTTGCGCATCCTGACGCGCGCCCCGTCGGCCGAATTGCGGCCCGATCAGAAGGACCAGGACAGCCTGCCCGAGTACGCGGTGCTCGACGAGGTGGTGGAGCGCTACATGGAAAACGACCAGAGCATCGATGACATCACGGCGGCCGGGTTCGAGTGTGCCGATGTCGAGCGCGTCACCCGGCTCATCAAGATCAACGAATACAAGCGGCGTCAGGCGCCCGTGGGCATCCGCATCACGCACCGCGCCTTCGGGCGCGACTGGCGCTACCCGATCACCTCGAAGTTCCGCGCTTAAACTCTTTTCACGCACCCGTCATCAGGAGTCCCGCATGAAGCAGATCACCGCCGTCGTCAAACCGTTCAAGCTCGAAGAAGTGCGCGAGGCGCTCGCTGAAGTGGGCGTGGCTGGCCTCACCGTGACCGAAGTCAAGGGCTTCGGTCGTCAAAAGGGCCACACCGAGTTGTACCGCGGCGCGGAGTACGTGGTCGACTTCCTGCCCAAGGTCAAGGTCGAGGTGGTGGTCAAGGACTCCGATGTCGAGCGGTGCATCGAGGCGATCGTCAAGGCCGCCAAGACCGGCAAGATCGGCGACGGCAAGATCTTCGTCACCAACGTCGAGCGCGTGGTTCGCATCCGCACCGGAGAGACGGACGAAGAGGCGGTCTGATCTGTTCCGACCGGAAAAAAGCCCGCTGCGAGCGGGCTTTTTGTTGTCTGTGCTCCTCGCGCGGGGCCTTCAGCGGCGCCGTGGGGGTCTCAGCGGCGCTTCTTCTCGGGCGGCGCGTCGATCAGCTGTGTGCCGCACAGCGCGTCATGCCAGAACTGACGCTGCGGGTGAAGCAAGGCCAGCAATGCGTAGGCGACTACGCCGACCCCGACGGCAGCCAGTGCGTCCCAGCGCGTCCAGTGGTTGAGGGCAGCCAGCGCGGTGGCTGGCGCAAACCAGGCGCAACTGGCCACATAGCGCATCAGCGCACGTTGCTGCGTCAGCGGCTGGCCAGACAGGGTCACCAGCCGGATGTGCCAGGTTTGCATGGGCAGCGTCTGACCGCGCCGGGACCAGAACCACGTGAAGTACACGCCGTAGATCACGAAGGCGATCACCCTCAGCGCTGCATCGCTTTGCAGCGGGTGTGTGTTCCCCGTCAAGGCGGTGAACAGCGCGCCGATCGCTCCGGGGATGAGGCCGATGCCGAAAAGCATCATGCCCTCGTAGACGAAGCAGGCCATGCGTCGCTTGAGACTTGGCACGGCGCTGGCGACGGCCGCTCCCATGGTGGCACCGACGCTCATGGTCGGGTTGCCGGAGCCGAAGCACCGGGGGTCACCACCGCCGCGCCCTGCGGCCCGCTTTTTGGCAGCAGGGTCGCCGGGTTCACGAAATTCGGTGACGCCGTGATCTTGGGCAGACCTGCTTGCTGATGGGCTGGCGGCGCTGCCCGCTTCGAGATCAGGTTGGTCGTCGCACCGGCGGGAGCCTGGACGACCGCAGGAGCCACCGATCGTGGCTGGCGGCCGGACTCGGTGGACACCACATTCGATTTGGACTGTGCGCCAGGCTGGCTGGCGCTTTCAGCTCGCAACGCCCTCGTGCGGCGGGCGGACTCGGTCTGCGCCTGAGGCGGCGCTGCGCGCGAGGCGAGTTCCTTTTTCTGGTCGTCGGGCAGCGCCTGGTAGGCGTCCCAACGGGCCTGGCGGTTGGTGGGGGCCAACTCCTTGGCCTGCTTGAACTGGAACCGGGCTGCCCCTCGTTGATCCGGCGTCAGCTTGGCCCACTCGGTCATGCGGGTCTGGACGCGCTGGCGCTCATCGGCCGACAGAGAGGGAAACTGGGCTGCGAGCTCGATCCACTTTTGCTTCTGGTCCGCGCCAAAGGTGCTCCAGTCGTGCTCAAGGGGCTTGAGCGCCACGCGGTGCGCCGGCAGCAGCGTCGCCCATCGGGGACCCTGCTCGGCAGCACGGATTTGACTCGCCGAAGCCGACTCCTGGCCCGCCATAGGAATGGCGTGCGCGGACAGGGCCAGAACCGACGCAATGATCAAACCTGCGAACGCGAGCCAGCGACGTGCGAGCGCACTGGAAGGCAATGACAGGAAGGCGTTGCTGAAGGGCATGCGCGAGGGGTTCAGTCGGACGATGTCTTGAGGAATTCGACGAAACCCGGGTCGTTGTAGGCCTCGGGAGGGAGGTCGTCGGAAAGCAACGCCGTATCAATTTCGGCCGCTGCCGAAATCTGGGCCTGCGCATGGAGGTGACCGATCAGGAAAAGTCCGCCCGCCAAGGCAAGAACCTGCAGCAACGAAGCCGCAGGCCGCCACCAGCCTGGGCCGCCTGCGCCACGCGAGCCGAGCATGATGCTGGTAGCTCCACCGGCGCTTGATCCGTACACATAGCCCGGTGATTGCGCTGCTTTCGGCATGCGCGACAAAGCCACCCCACGGGCGAACCGGAGGCGCTCAGTGACATCGTGCGGAAGCCTCTCGGTGCCTTCCGATAAGCGTGCGGCCAGTCTGAGACCCAGGCGCGACTCGACGGCGGCGATCTGGGCCGGGTTTCGGGTGGGGCTGTTCGTCATGGGACTATTCCTTTCGCCTTCAATGCCTTGGCAAGCGCATGCACCGCGCGAGAGCAGTGCGTCTTCACGCTGCCCTCGGAGCAACCCATGGCTGAGGCCGTCTCGGCCACATCAAGTTCCTCCCAGTAACGCAGCAGGAACGCTTCTCGTTGACGGGCCGGCAATTCACCGATTTCGGCCTCGATCAGACCGAGGGCCTGGTCACGAGACAACGCGTCGGCAGCACTTTCTGCGCCGACGGTGCCTTCCATGGCTTCCAGGGTTTCGAGAATGTCGAAGTCGCCGTCTTCGCCGGCCGGCTCGAAGTCAGAGAAATTGCGGAACAACGCGCCGCGCACCTTCTGACGACGAAACCAGTCCATCGTGGCGTTACCCAGGATGCGCTGGAACAGCGGCGGCCATTCGGCGCTTGGCCGGTCGGCATAGTTCTCTGACAGCTTGATCATGGCGTCCTGGACGATGTCCAGCGCGGCGTCTTCATCGCGAACGGCGTAGACCGCTCGCTTGAACGCACGTTTCTCGACGCTTTTCAGGAAGTCGGAGAGTTCTTTTTCGGAGGCCAAGGAGGGGATGCCTCAAAGCGGGGCGGGAACGACGGTTGCGGAGTATCTCACCGCGCCATGCTGGCAAGGGCGGACGATCTACCCCGTTCCGGGCAGGGATGCCATAATCGCGAGTTGCACAACAGTTTGATCATGCTCGGTGACCTTGACCTGAGGCGCCTCCAGATGATCCAGCAGGCGCCACACCCGCTCCACGAGAGCGCGGAGAGGGCCACCGATGGTTTTTCGTTAGAGAAATTCGCAAAGGTTCCACATGGACATGTCTGACGCCGAGACCAAGGGCGCCCAAGTGGCGTCGTCTCAGCTTTCCACCGGCGCTGCCGCCGAACCGAACGGGTCTGAAATCCTCGTTCGCTGCCTCCAGCTCGAAAACGTCAAGTACCTCTGGGGCTACCCTGGCGGTGCGGTGCTGTACATCTACGACGCGCTGTACAAGCAAAACACGATCGAGCATGTTCTGGTGCGCCACGAACAGGCGGCCGTCCACGCCGCCGATGGCTACGCCCGTGCCACGGGCGAGGTGGGCGTGGCTCTGGTCACATCCGGCCCCGGTGTCACGAATGCGATCACTGGGATCGCCACGGCCTACATGGACAGCATCCCGATGGTGATCATCACCGGTCAGGTGCCCACGCCGGCAATCGGTCTGGACGCATTCCAGGAGTGCGACACGGTGGGCATCACCCGCCCGATCGTCAAGCACAACTTCCTTGTCAAGGATGTGCGCGACCTGGCGCTCACCCTCAAGAAAGCCTTTCACATCGCCCGCACCGGTCGGCCCGGCCCCGTAGTGGTCGACATCCCCAAGGACGTGTCGCTCAAGACCACGGCGTTCGCCTATCCGGCCACGCTCGAGATGCGCTCCTACAGTCCGGTTCGCAAGGGCCATGGCGGCCAGATCCGAAAGGCTGTTCAGCTGCTGATGGCGGCCAAGCGGCCTTACATCTACAGCGGTGGCGGCGTGATCCTTGGCGAAGCGTCGGCTGAACTGCGCGAACTCGTGAACCTGCTGGGCTACCCCTGCACGAACACGCTGATGGGCCTGGGCGCCTATCCGGCGAGTGACCCCAAGTTCCTTGGAATGCTGGGGATGCACGGCACCTATGAAGCCAACATGACGATGCAGAACTGCGACGTCCTGCTGGCGGTGGGCGCGCGTTTCGACGACCGCGTGATCGGCAATCCGGCGCACTTTGCGTCGGTCGAGCGCAAGATCGTTCACATCGACATTGATCCGTCGTCCATTTCCAAGCGCGTCAAGGTCGACATTCCGATCGTGGGTGACGTGAAGGACGTACTGCAGGAACTGATCGCCCAGATCAAGGAATCGCAGCTCAAGACCGACGGCAATGCGTTGTCGGCGTGGTGGTCGCAGATCAACGCCTGGCGCGGCCGCGAGTGCCTGAAGTACACCCACAGCGATGAGGTCATCAAGCCCCAGTTCGTGATTGAAAAGCTCTGGGAGCTGACCAAGGACAGCGACGCCTACATCACGTCGGATGTCGGTCAGCACCAGATGTGGGCCGCCCAGTACTACCGCTTCGACCAGCCACGCCGCTGGATCAATTCAGGCGGCCTGGGAACCATGGGCGTGGGTCTGCCTTACGCGATGGGCATCAAGCTGGCCAAACCCGAGTCGGACGTGTTCTGCGTGACCGGTGAGGGCTCCATCCAGATGTGCATCCAGGAGCTGTCGACCTGCTTCCAGTACAGCACCGCGGTCAAGGTGATATCGCTCAACAACCGCTATCTCGGCATGGTCCGGCAGTGGCAGCAGCTTGATTACGGCGGCCGCTACTCGCACAGCTACATGGATGCGTTGCCCGATTTCGTGAAACTCGCCGAGGCCTACGGGCATGTGGGTTTCAAGATCGAGCGGCCGGCTGATGTGGAAGGCGCGCTGCGCGAGGCGATCCGCCTGAAGGACCGCACCGTGTTCCTCGACATCCGCACCGACCAGGAAGAAAACGTCTGGCCGATGGTCAAGGCGGGCAAGGGCATCAGCGAAATGCTGTTGGGTTCCGAAGACCTGTGATGCGTTGAACGCCGGAGCGGCGCAGGCGTTACCGCGCCTGCCAAACCTCCGACGAACACCGCTTGCCATTGGAACTGACCACAACCTAACTCAGGCGTCGCCTGATGCCGGCATACACCCCTGCCGAGTTTTCAGAGCGACCCGACAAGACACATGAAACACATCATTGCGCTGCTGCTTGAAAACGAACCCGGCGCGTTGTCGCGCGTGGTGGGACTTTTCTCGGCCCGTGGCTACAACATCGAGAGCCTGACCGTGGCGACGACTGAAGACCCGTCGCTGTCGCGCATGACCATCGTCACCACCGGATCTGACGATGTCATCGAGCAGATCACCAAGCACCTGAACCGCCTGATCGAGGTCGTCAAGGTGGTCGATCTCACCGAGGGCGCCTATACGGGCCGCGAACTGATGCTGATCAAGGTGCGCGCGGTGGGCAAGGAGCGCGAAGAGATGACCCGCATGGCTGACATCTTCCGCGGCCGCATCATCGACGTGACCGAGAAAAGCTACACGATCGAACTGACCGGAGACTCGTCGAAACTCGATGCCTTCATCGAGGCCATCGACCGGGCCGCCATTCTTGAAACTGTGCGCACCGGTACCAGCGGGATCGGTCGCGGAGAGCGCATCTTGCGCGTTTGAACCCGCACCCCACCAAAAATTACT
>NCFZ01000084.1 GCA_002281415.1 Burkholderiales bacterium 28-67-8
AGCCGGCTGGGAGCTTCGGTTCGTGGTGCAAGGCGGGCTGCGAATCGTCGACAAAATCGAGCGCATGAACCACGCCACACTGAACGCCCGGCCACGCATCGGGAAACTGGACGCGCCGTGGCTGCTGTGGCGTGCCGCCGGCATGCGGCGATCCAAATCAACACTGACAGGCAAGATGGCATGACTCCTGAAGCGTATGTGCAGGACAAGACCGCCAAGAGCGGGTCGAGCTTTTATTACGCATTCTTGTTTTTGCCACCGCCGCGGCGTGCGGCCATCACAGCGTTCTATGCGTTTTGCCGCGAGGTGGACGACGTGGTCGACGAGGCCACCGACGCCGGCGTGGCTGCAGCCAAGCTCGCCTGGTGGAGACAAGAGGTAGCCAACGCCTACAGCGGCCAGCCCAACCATCCGGTGATGCGAGCGCTCATGCCGCACACCCAGGCCTACGCCATCGAAGCGGCCCACCTGTTGGCCGTGATCGAGGGCTGCCAGACCGACCTGGAGCAAACGCGGTTTCTTGATTTCCCCGGGCTGGCTCGCTACTGCCATCTGGTGGCCGGCGTGGTCGGCGAGGTGGCGGCCAATATCTTCGGACGCAGCGACGCTGCGACGGTCCAGTACGCCCACAAACTGGGCCTGGCCATGCAACTGACGAACATCATCCGAGACGTGGGCGATGACGCCAGGCGTGGGCGCATCTACCTGCCGGTGTCCGAGTTGCAGCGCTTCGACGTGAAGGCCAGCGAGTTGCTGCTACGCACGGCGCCGCACGGCTACAGCGAGCGCTTCACGGCCCTGATGCAATTTCAGGCCGACCGCGCGCACCGGGCCTACGACGAGGCTTTCGCGCTGCTGCCCGCGGTGGATCGGGCTGCGCAAAAGCCCGGCTTGATGATGGCGAACATTTACCGCACTTTGCTGCGCGAGATCGAAGCCGACGGTTTCCAGGTGCTGCACCAGCGCACCTCACTGACGCCGCTGCGCAAGCTTTGGATCGCCGTGCGCACCCACTGGCAGGGGCGCTGATTGGGCCACGCCGCCAGCGCCCGACTGGCCGTGGTCGGTGGCGGTTGGGCCGGGCTGGCAGCGGCCATCCAGGCCACCCGGGGTGGCGACCGGGTCACGCTCTTCGAGATGGCGCCCACGTTGGGCGGGCGCGCACGCAGCGTGTCGATGGGCACTGATCCCGAACGCATGGCGCTCGACAACGGGCAGCACATCCTGATCGGCGCCTACCGCGAGACCTTGCGCCTGATGCGAGAGGTGGGCGCCGACCCCGATGCCGAACTGCTGCGCTCGCCGCTCGCCTTGGTGGATGGCCGCGGTTGCGGGCTTCGCCTGCCGGGCGGACCAGCGGTGCTGGCTTTCGCGCGCGGTGTGCTGTCGCACGGCAATTGGACGCTGGCTGAGCGCGTTTCGCTGCTGTGGACTGCATCGCGCTGGGCTGTCGCAGGCTTTCGGTGTGCCCCCACGCTCCCGGTGGGTGATTTGTGTGCAGGTCTTCCCGCAGCGGTGCAACGCGACCTGATCGAGCCCCTGTGCGTCGCAGCGCTCAACACGCCGGCCGGTGAGGCCAGCGCCAGCGTGTTCCTGAGGGTGCTGCGCGACGCCTTGTTCTCTGGCAGCGGATCGGCCGATCTGCTCCTGCCGCGCCGCCCGCTGGGCGAGTTGCTGCCCGAGCCGGCCGCCCGCTGGCTGATCCAGCACGGCGCGCAGGTTCTGACGTCGACACGCGTGATGCACATCGAAGCCGACGGCGCAGGCTGGCTCGTCGACGGTGAGCGGTTCGACGCAGTGGTGTTGTGCTGCACGGCCGCAGAAGCAGCTCGCCTTGCGAGGGGCCATGCGGCGCCATGGGCCGAGTGCGCGGCGGGGCTGCGCTACGAACCGATCGTCACGGTTTATGCCATGTCGGCTGGCACCCGGCTGCCGCAGGCGATGACGCTGTTGCGCTCGGGTCAGGGCGACGGGCCGGCGCAGTTCGTGTTCGATCACGGCTGGCTCAGCGGCCGGCCAGGCCTGCTGAGTTTTGTCATCAGTGCGGCGCAGCCCTGGGTCGAGGCCGGACTCTCAGCCACCGCTGAAGCCACCTTCACGCAGGCCCGGGTGCAGTTGAGCGCTCACCTCCAGGCACCGCTCCTCACGGTGCAGGTGCTGACCGAAAAGCGTGCCACGTTTCGCTGCACCCCGAGCCTGCCACGTCCCGCAACCCGCATCGTGGGCAGCCTGATGGCCGCAGGCGACTACGTCGACGGCCCCTACCCCGCGACGCTGGAAGGCGCGATTCAGTCAGGCGTCAACGCCGCACGCAACTGGCGGGCCTGAGACCATGCCTCACTGCCACTGAAGCAACGGCGCGATCAGCGGCGGGCGAACGGCGCGGCCAGAGGCTCGCCGATGAACAGGCCCTGCTGGGGCCACGCCACGCTCTTCCAGTAGGCCTCGATCAGGCTGGACCCCTGTGCGTAATGCAGCAGCACGATCTGCGGGTGCGGAAACTTCTGCGGATGAGAGCACGGTTCAGAGACGGTTCCGTAGGACCCCGTGGCACCCGAAGCAATCCACTCCAGCGCGCTCATCTGCCCGCTCTTCGCGTCGATCCTCCCGCCGTAGGACGTGAGGTGATCCCCGAGGCCTCCCGGCACCCACTTCAACGTGTCCAGTTTGTCGACCTGAGACAGGCCCGTTTCGTACAGCAGCAACCGATCGGCCCCTTGCAGCACGTTGGACTTCTCGACATGCACGTCAACCCCGACGCCGCGCAACAGACCCGGCGGCGGGAACAGGTGCGCACGACTGCTGCGGACGTTGTCCGAGGTGATGAGAAAGTGCGCATTCACCGGTGGCGATCCGCGCAGTCCCAGAGTGTGGTCAGAAGCCACGCCGCGGCGAATCATGTCCTCAGCCATCGCAACGCTCTTGGCCGCGAGCAGCATCGAGGGCCGCATCTGCAGGTCGGTGAACGGCCGCGAGGTGTAGGCGTTGAGATAGCTCGACTTGCGTGACGGCGCACACGTCTTGCTGCAAAGGGCTGAGTCAAACCCCAGCGCGAGCGCTCCGGTGATGGAGTTGCAGTCCACGGCAAAAGGCTGGCTCCACGCCAGCGCCAGGGCCTGGATGTCAGTGCCGAAGAACTGCCGGATGCGTTCATCCAACACCCGGAATTCATCCGGCGTGAGTTCAGCGCGTACCGGCAACTCGACACGCAGCACCTGCGACTCGGTCAACTGCCTCGCATCGATGTAGAACTGCCCTACCTTGATCGAGTAGGGATCGTTCACGTTGATCACCAGACCGAGGTCACGGGCCGTCAGGCGGCTCGTGATTCGAGGCACTCCGACGAAGCTCAAGGCTGGGGGACGTGGCACCGGCAATGCGGCCGCGGCGGGCGGAGCCGACGAGGCCGTTGTGGCAGAAGCTGATGATGCGACGAGCGCGAGCGGCTCAGTTCTTGGAACTGGGGGGTCTGTGGGTTCCGCAGCCCGAGCGCAAACACCAAAAACGAGAGCGCACAAGGACGCGCACAGCGCGCGGCTCATCAGAAATCGCAGAGCGTGGAACCTAAAAAGCATTTCGCCATACAAAAAGGTCATCCACTGAGAGAAAATATCAACCATGAGTAGCGCCGAACAGACCCCAGCAGTTCAAGTGCTGGCGCGTACCTTTGCGGTGCTGGACGTGCTCGCCCAGCATCCGGGGCCGGTCTCGTTGAAGACGATCAGCGAACAAACCGGACTGCACCCGTCCACCGCTCACCGCATCCTCAACGACCTGGCCTGTGGCCGCCTGGTGGACCGTCCCGAAGCCGGAACCTACCGGCTCGGCATGCGGCTGCTCGAACTGGGCAACCTGGTGAAGGCAAGGCTCGATGTGCGAGACGCTGCCGTAGAGCCCATGCGCGCGCTGCACAAGGCCACGCAGCAGCCCGTCAATCTTTCGATGCGGCAAGGCGACGAAATCGTCTACATCGACCGCGCCTACAGCGAACGCTCCGGAATGCAGGTGGTGCGCGCCATCGGTGGGCGAGCACCGCTGCACCTGACGTCGGTCGGCAAGCTGTTTCTCGCGCACGACGAAGGGCAGCGTGTTCGCGCCTACGCCACTCGCAGCGGCCTGATCGGCAACACCCGCAACAGCATCACCGAGGTGTCCACACTGGAACGGGAGCTGTCGACGGTACTGGCGCTGGGTACTGCGCGCGACAACGAAGAGCTCGAAGTCGGGGTGAAGTGCATGGCCGCCGGCATCTTCGACGATCAAGGCGTGCTGGTGGCGGGGCTTTCGATTTCTGCGCCTGCCGACCGGCTCGAAGAGGGCTGGCTCAAGCACCTGCGCGCCACCGCCGAAGAAATTTCCGCCTCGCTGGGATACCGGAATGAAGTGGCCGCGTTGCCTGGCGCCAAGGGTGACTCGCTTCGCCGCCACTTGGACCGGTAGCCACCGAGCCGGGATCGCCGGCCACAGATGCCTGGCCAGAAGGCCGGATCACGACACCGGCTTGGGTGTCATCTGCGTGACCCAACGTCTCACACGCTCGGCATCGGCCAGGCGGGTGTTGAGGCCGCTTGAGTCAAGAAACACCATGATCAACTTTCGCCCGGCCAGACTGGCCTGCATGACGAGGCAACGACCTGCCTCGGTGATGTAGCCTGTTTTCTGCAGGCCGATGTCCCAGGTCGGGTTGCTCACCAGACGATTGGTGTTGCGGAACTGAAGCTTGCGGCTGCCGACATCCACCAGAAATTGCGGCGATGTCGACAACTCCCGAATCAGCGGATGGGTGTGCGCGAGTTTGACCAGCGTGGCCAGATCGTGTGCGCTGGACTGGTTGAGGCTGGACAGACCGGTGGGCTCCACATAGTGCGTGTCGGTCATGCCCAGCGATCGCGCCTTGGCGTTCATGGCATTGACGAAAACAGCGAGGCCGCCCGGGTAGTTGCGGCCCAGCGCGTGCGCTGCACGGTTCTCGGACGACATCAGCGCCAGATGAAGCATTTCCTCGCGCGTCAATTGGGTTCCCACACTCAAGCGCGAGCGACTTCCCTTCTCGGTATCCACATCGTCCTGTGTGACGGTGAGCACCTCATCCAGGGGCAGGCCAGCGTCAGTCACCACCACGGCAGTCATCAGCTTGGTGATGGACGCAATGGGCAGCACGGCCTGAGAGTTCTTGCTGAAAAGAACCTCGTCGGTGTCTTGGTCCATCACCAGTGCAACGCTTGACTTGAGCGCAAGCTTGTCCGGTGTTGCCCGCAACCCCTCCATTTCGCCCATGGATGGCTTCGCGGCGACGACAGTCTTCGGCGCTGCTCGCTGCGGCGCCGCATGCGCGGCTTGCGAACCGAGCTTGGCCGACACCCTGGGGGGCGACGCTGGTTTTCTGGCGCTGGACCTCTTGGGGACAGCAGCAGCCTTGGGCTTGACGGCCGAATAAGTTCCAGTGGATGCGGATTCAGCGCAGTAGGCGGAAGCCCCCAGCAACGAAACCGAAGCCGCGATGAGACCAGAGCAGAAATGTCTGAGAAATGTCGTCACAAAGCGCCTCGATTTCGACTGTGGTCCGAGTGTATGGCACCAGGAAAAAACCTGCAATATCAAAAACTTACGAGGGCTTCCTCAAGTTCTATATCGCATGAAACGGGAGGCTCGTCGCATCAGCCCTGCGCCGCCACCCGCTCGTTCTTGCTGTGCAGCTTATTGAGCGCAGCCAAGTACGCCTTGGCAGAGGCCACCACGATGTCTGGATCGGCCCCCACGCCGTTGACCACGCGGCCTCCAAGTTGCAACCGAACCGTGACTTCACCTTGGGATTCTGTGCTTCCCGAGGTGATGGCGTTGACCGAATAAAGCACCAGTTCCGCACCTGACTGAACTTTGGACTCGATCGCCTTCAGGCTGGCATCGACCGGCCCGTTGCCGTCGCTGTCAGCATGGAACTCGTCCGCGCCCGCTGCAAAGGCCACCGTGGCGTGCGGCCGCTCACCCATCTCCGAGTGCTGGGACAGCGCCAACAACCGGTAGTGTTCCTGCTCGGCAGTCACGGATTCGTCCATCACCAAGGCGGTGATGTCCTCATCGAAGATCTCGCTCTTGCGATCGGCGAGTTCCTTGAACTTGGCAAAGGCAGCATTGACTTCCGACTCGGACGCCAGCTCGATGCCCAGATCACTCAGGCGCTGCTTGAACGCATTGCGCCCCGACAACTTGCCCAGCACGATCTTGTTGGTGGCCCAGCCCACGTCCTCGGCGCGCATGATTTCATAGGTGTCGCGCGCTTTCAGCACGCCGTCCTGGTGGATCCCCGAAGCGTGGGCGAAGGCGTTGGCACCGACGACCGCCTTGTTCGGCTGCACGACAAAGCCGGTGGTCTGCGACACCAGTCGCGAAGCCGGCACGATTTGCGAGGTGTCGATGCCGAGTTCAAGCCCGAAGTAGTCACGTCGGGTCCGCACCGCCATCACGACCTCCTCGAGGGCACAGTTGCCCGCACGCTCGCCCAGACCGTTGATGGTGCACTCCACCTGACGCGCGCCACCGATCTTGACGCCCGCCAGCGAGTTGGCCACGGCCATGCCGAGGTCGTTGTGGCAATGCACTGACCAGATGGCCTTGTCCGAGTTCGGAATGCGTTGCCTCAAGTCGAGGATGAAGTTGCCATACAGCTCGGGGATCGCGTAGCCCACCGTGTCCGGAATGTTGATCGTGGTCGCACCCTCGGCGATGACCGCCTCGAGCACACGGCACAAAAAGTCAGGATCCGAGCGGTATCCGTCCTCGGGCGAGAACTCGACATCCCCCGACAGATTGCGTGCAAACCGGATCGACTGTTTGGCCTGCTCGAACACCTGATCTGGCGTCATGCGCAGCTTTTTTTCCATGTGCAGCGCGCTGGTGGCCAGAAAGACGTGAATGCGTGTCGAGGCGCCGCCTTGCAAGGCCTCGGCCGCACGCGAGATGTCGCGATCGTTGGCGCGCGCCAAGGAGCACACGGTGCTGTCCTTGATGGCCTGGGCGATGGCCTTGACGGACTCGAAGTCACCGTTCGACGACGCGGCAAATCCGGCCTCGATGACATCGACCCTCAAGCGCTCGAGCTGCCGTGCGATGCGAAGCTTCTCATCGCGGGTCATCGAGGCGCCGGGCGATTGCTCGCCATCGCGCAAGGTGGTGTCAAAGATGATGAGCTTGTCAGCCATGGTGTTGACTCTGCGGTTGAACAATGAAAACGGCCCGTTGCGTTAGCAAGCGGGCCGGCACTGAATGAATGAAACGAGAAGGATCAGCGGGCCCGGGAAGTCCTTGCGGGTAGGTTCAGCAGAAGGCGAGCAATCGAAAACATGTCCCGAATCTAGCACGCGATGTTCATCGGTGCAGACCCTCCTCCTCGGGAGCGTCAGTCGAGATGGCGATCAGGCTGGCACGCCGGCCCTTCATCTTCTTCCAGGCATACACGCCGTAGCCAGACCCGGCGTAGAGGCAGAAGATGCCAAACAGCACGATGGGCGGGTGCACCATGACGAGCGCGATGGTCAGGGCGATCGCGACCGTCACGACAAACGGGACCGTGCGCTTGAGGCTGAACTCCTTGAAGCTGTAGAAAGGCAGATTGGTCACCATCGTCAGGCCCGCCAGCAGCGTCAGCGTGAATGCCGACCAGATCAGCCACGACTGCTGCTCACCAATATCCTTGTAGCCCGCGTCGTCCATCACCCAGATGAATCCCATGACCAGCGCGGCCGCAGCGGGGCTGGGAAGGCCTTGAAAGAACCGCTTGTCGACCACACTCAGGTTGGTATTGAAACGAGCCAGACGCAGCGCCGCACAGGCGCAGTAGATGAAGGCAGCCAGCCATCCCAATTTGCCCATGCCCGTCAACGCCCACTCGTAGACGATCAGTGCGGGAGCAGCACCGAAAGACACCATGTCCGACAGGCTGTCCATCTGTTCGCCGAAGGCGCTTTGGGTGTTGGTCATGCGCGCCACCCGGCCATCGAGGCTGTCGAGCACCATGGCACAGAACACACCGATCGAGGCCTGCTCGAAACGCCCGTTCATGGCCATCACGATGGCGTAAAAGCCCCCGAACAAGGCAGCGAGAGTGAACAGGTTGGGCAGCACATACACACCCTTGCGACGTCGACGCGGCAACTCCTCGTCCGCGTCGTGCTCGGGGATGTCTTGCAGGTCGCTCATGGGGCGAGCGTGGCGATCACGGTGGATGTGGCGCTGACCTTGTCGCCGGGGGCGACTTTCACCGTCGCCGTGAGCGGCAGGTACACGTCAACGCGGGAACCAAAACGGATGAAGCCGTAGCGCTGCCCACGCGTCAGGACGTCGCCGACCTTGGTGTAGCAAAGGATGCGACGGGCAATCAGCCCGGCCACCTGCACCAGCGTGACCGTGTGGCGACCCGAGGCAATCACCACCGCGTTGCGCTCGTTTTCGGTCGAGGCCTTGTCGAGGTCGGCATTGACGAAGCGACCCGGGAAGTACGTGACCTGAGTAACTTGACCATCGACGCTGGCACGGTTGCTGTGCACGTTGAACACATTCATGAACACGCTGATCAGCAGCGCATCACGATCGGCGTACGGGTCACGAACCTTCTCGACCTTGACGATGCGGCCGTCGGCTGGTGAGAGCACCGCATCCGCGTCTTGAGGAATGGCGCGAGGAGGATCCCTGAAGAACTGCACCACGAACACGAGCGCCACCCAGCACAGCAGCGACAACCAGCCCAGGCCCAGCCAGCTGGTGGCGATGGCCAGGCACAACGCGATGGCAATGAAGGGCCAGCCTTCTTTGGCGAGGATCGGGTGGGGGTAATTCATGCGGGGCAGTCTACCTGTGGTGTTAATGAAAAAGCCGCGAGCTGGGCTCGCGGCTTGCTGACAACTCGGGCCGCACAGGCCCAAACGTCGTCGATCAGTTCTTCGATTGGTCGACCAGACGGTTCTTCTTGATCCAAGGCATCATGGCGCGCAGGTTCTCGCCCACGACCTCAATCGGATGCTCGGCCGTCAGGCGGCGGCGCGACAGCAGCGTTGGAGCACCGGCACGGTTTTCGAGGATGAAGCTCTTGGCGTACTCACCGGTCTGGATGTCCTTGAGTGCCTTGCGCATGGCGTTCTTGGTGTCCTCGGTCACGATCTTCGGGCCGGTCACGTACTCGCCGTACTCGGCATTGTTCGAGATCGAGTAGTTCATGTTGGCGATGCCGCCCTCATAGATCAAGTCGACGATCAGCTTGAGCTCGTGCAGGCACTCGAAGTAAGCCATCTCCGGCGCGTAACCGGCTTCAGTCAGCGTCTCGAAGCCGGCCTTGATCAGTTCGACAGCGCCACCGCACAGCACGGCTTGTTCGCCGAACAGGTCGGTCTCGGTTTCTTCACGGAAGCTGGTTTCGATCACGCCGGCCTTGCCGCCGCCGTTGGCCGAGGCATAACTCAGCGCCAGATCACGCGCCTTGCCCGAGCGGTCGGCGTGCACGGCGATCAGGTGCGGAACGCCACCACCTTGGGTGTAGGTCGAACGCACGGTGTGGCCCGGAGCCTTCGGCGCCACCATCCACACATCGAGGTCGGCGCGCGGAACAACTTGGCCGTAATGAACGTTGAAGCCGTGAGCGAAGGCGAGCGACGCGCCTTGCTTCATGTGAGCGGCGATGTCGTTGTAGACAGCAGCGATCTGCTCATCAGGCAACAAGATCATGACGATGTCGGCGGCTTTGACGGCCTCGATGACTTCGAGCACCTTGAGGCCGGCCTTCTCGGCCTTGCTCCACGAAGGGCCACCCTTGCGCAGGCCGACGGTCACGTTGACGCCGCTGTCGTTCAGGTTTTGCGCATGGGCATGGCCTTGCGAGCCGTAGCCGAGGATCGTGACGGTCTTGCCCTTGACGAGGCTCAGGTCAGCGTCTTTGTCGTAGTAAACGTTCATGGTGTTCTCCTTGGGTTCAGTAATTTTTGGTGGGGTGCGGGTTCAAACGCGCAAGATGCGCTCTCCGCGACCGATCCCGCTGGTACCG
>NCFZ01000240.1 GCA_002281415.1 Burkholderiales bacterium 28-67-8
GTGCCGAGCGCCAGCGGCAGCATGCCGTCGGCCACCGCAGCCGCAGAGCCACTCGACGAACCGCCGGGTGTGTGGCTCAGGTTGTGCGGGTTGCGGGTGACGCCGGGATGCATGTTGGCCAGCTCGGTTGTCACGGTCTTGCCCAACAGCACTGCGCCAGCTTCGCGGCACAGCGCCACGGCGGCGGCGTCGGCCAGCGGCTGCTGCGCCGCATAAATCGGTGAGCCGTAGCCGGTGGGCGCATCGAAGGTGTCAAACAGGTCCTTTACCCCGAAAGGCAGCCCGTGCAGCAGTCCGCGCAGGGGACCGGCATCGAGCGCGCGCGCCCGGGCCATCGCGGCATCGGCATCGCGGTGTACGAACGCCTGCACGTGTGGTTCGCGTTCGGCGATCCGGTCCAGGCAGGCCCGCGCCAGATCGACGGCGGTCAATTCCCGGCGTGCCAGCAGCGCGGCGGCTTGCCAGGCGTGCAGGTTGTTGAGGGAAGAAGGGCTGGTAGGCATGGCTGGGCTGCTTCCGCGAGGTTTGTGGGGGTGAGGGGGGTGGCGTGCAACACGACACGACGGATCAGTTGTGATCAGCCCTGTCTTTCGCCGTCTCGGCCAGATAGCGCGCCTTGTTTTCAGCATTCGGCGGGTACAGGCCCGGCAGCGAGGCACCCTTTTCAACCTCGCCCATGATCCAGGCTTCCAGCCGCTCCTGTTCCGGCGCGAGCGCCAGGATTTCCTCAAGCAGGGCGGCAGGGATCAAGACCGCGCCGTCGTCGTCAACCACCACGACGTCACCGGGGAAAACCGCCACGCCGCCGCAGCCGATGGGTTGCTGCCAGGCGACAAACGTCAGGCCGGCGACTGAAGGCGGGGCCGCCGCGCCGCTGCACCACACCGGCAGTCCGGTGCCCAACACGCCTGCAACGTCCCGTACCACGCCGTCGGTGACCAGTGCGGCCACGTCGCGTTTGGCCATGCGTGCGCACAGGATGTCGCCAAAAATGCCGGCATCGGTCACGCCCATGGCGTCCACGACGGCTATGCAGCCTGCCGGCATGTCCTCGATGGCGGCGCGGGTGGAGATCGGTGATGACCACGATTCCGGTGTGGCCAGGTCTTCGCGGGCGGGCACGAACCGCAGGGTGAAGACGCGTCCCACCAGCCGGGGTTGGCCCGGCCGCAATGGCCGCGTGCCGCGCAGCCAGACGTTGCGCAGCCCTTTCTTCAGCAGCAGCGTCGTCAGGGTGGCGGTGGTGATGCCGGAAAGGATCTCGACGGTTCTGGCGTCG
>NCFZ01000085.1 GCA_002281415.1 Burkholderiales bacterium 28-67-8
GAAGGTGCTCATGCCGTAGAACGACAGCGCCACGATCAGGAACTTCAGGATCGGGTCATCACGCAGCTTGTGCCAGGCACCGCTGAGCGTCATGACGCCATTGATCATGCCGCCCCAGCTTGGCGCGAGCAGGATCAGCGAGAACAGCATGCCGATCGACTGCGCCCAGTCGGGCAGCGCGGTGTAGTGCAGGTGGTGCGGACCCGCCCACATGTAGGTGAAGATCAGCGCCCAGAAGTGCACGATCGACAAGCGGTAGCTGTAGACCGGACGCTCGGCCTGCTTGGGGATGTAGTAGTACATCATCCCAAGGAAGCCCGCGGTCAGGAAGAAACCCACCGCGTTGTGGCCGTACCACCACTGAACCATCGCGTCTTGCACACCGGCGTACACCGAGTAGCTCTTCATGAAGCCGGCCGGGATCGCTGCGCTGTTGACCACGTGCAGCAACGCCACCGCCAGGATGAACGCGCCGAAGAACCAGTTCGCCACGTAGATGTGGCGCACCTTGCGCCGACCCACCGTGCCGAAGAACACGATCGCGTAGGACACCCACACCAGCGTGATCAGGATGTCGATCGGCCACTCGAGCTCGGCGTATTCCTTGCCCTGCGTGTAGCCCAGTGGCAGCGAGATCGCCGCGGCAACGATCACCGCCTGCCAGCCCCAGAACACGAAGCGCGCCAGCAGCGGCGCGAACAGCGTCGTCTGGCAGGTGCGCTGCACCACGTGGAACGAGGTGGCCATCAGTGCGCAGCCGCCAAACGCGAAGATGACCGCGTTGGTGTGCAGGGGGCGCAGGCGCCCGAAACTGATCCACGGAATGCCGAAGTTCAGCTCCGGCCAGGCCAGCTGCGCGGCGATGATCACCCCGACCAGCATGCCCACCACGCCCCACAAAACCGCTGCCAGTGCAAAGCCTCGCACCGGGTCATCGTCATAGACCGGCACGGCCGGCGATTGGCCAACACTCATGGGGCACTCCTGTTCTTGTTGATGTCAGATGGGTGGGATTCTTCTGGGGGGGCGGCCGTTGCGCCTTGATACACATCAAGGGCCGGTCGCCGGCCTCGAGTATCTCGGCTGCGACGTCCTCCAGATCATCGAACTGTCCGCCTTGCAGCGCCCAGGCGAACACGCCCAGGATGCCAAGCATGGCAAATACCGACAGCGGGACCAGCAGGTAAAGGATGTCCATCGATGGCCCTTTCAGCGGCGCAGCCGCAGCGCATTGCACACCACGAACAGCGAACTGAGCGCCATGCCCAGGCCGGCGATCCATGGCGGCAGCAAGCCGGCCAGCGCCAGCGGCACGCAGATCGCGTTGTAGCCGGCCGCCCAAGCGATGTTCTGGCGGATCACCCGCACGCAGCGGCGTGACAACCGGCGCAGCTCGACCACGTCACCCAGCCGGTCGGCCAGCAGCACCGCATCGGCGTGGCTGCGCGCAAGCAGCGCGCCCGAGCCCATCGCCAGCGACAGGTCGGCCTGTGCCAGCACGGGCGCGTCGTTGATGCCGTCACCCAGCATCGCGACCGTCTCGCCCGCGGCCTGAGCGGCGCGCACGGCGGCCAGCTTCGCTTCGGGGCTGGCGCCGCCGATGGCACCGGTCAGACCCAACCGGTTCGCCATGCGTTCCACGCGCGCCGGCGCGTCGCCCGACAGCAAGGTCACGCGCAAGCCCTCGGCCTGCAGCGCCGCCAGCGCCTGCGGCACATCGGGGCGCAGCGCCTCGTCGAAGTTCAGGCGCAGCAGCGGCTCGCCCACCGGGCCGAACCAGCTGGCCGGGCCGGCGGCCTCTTCGTTATGGTCGACCCGTTCAGCGGCGTCGGTCGCACCCACCCAGGCCGCGCTGCCCAGCCGCCAGCAGCGGCCCTGGGCGTCCTGCGCCTCGATGCCGGCACCCGGCTCCTCACGAACCGATTGCCAGGCGGCGGTGGCCGGTGACGCCTGGGGCTGCGACTCGCACAGGGCCTGCGCCAGCGGGTGGCGCGACCACGCCGCCAGCGAGACAGCGGCGGCCAGCAACCCGGCGTCGCTCTTCGCGGCGGCCACGGACAAACGCTCAAAACCGCTGTAGCGAGGGCGGTCTTCGGTGAGGGTGCCGGTCTTGTCGATGAACAAACGGGTGCAGCCCGCCATGGTTTCCAGCGCATCGAGCCGGCGCAGCAGCACCCCGCGTCGCGCCAGCGAGCCGGCGGCGGCCAGCAGCGCCGACGGCGTGGCCAGCGACAGCGCACAAGGGCAGGTGACGATCAGCACCGAGACCGCCACCCACACCGCGCGGCCCGGGTCGATCACGCTCCACACCGCAGCCGCGCCGGCGGCCAGCAGCAAGACCGTCCACAGGAAGGGCGCCGCCCAGCGGTCGGCCCAGCGTGCGCTGGCCGGGCGCTGCGACTGCGCCTCGCGCATCAGCGCCACGATGGCGTCGTGACGGGTGTCGGCGCCCACGCGCAGCACCTGCATCACGACAGGCGCCTCGAGGTTCACGCTGCCAGCCACCACGTCGGCACCGCTGTCCTTGCGCTGCGGCCGCGACTCGCCAGTAAGCAGCGCCTCGTTCACGGCGGTGGCGCCTTCAAGCAAGCGGCCGTCGGCCGGGAAGGCCTCGCCGACCGCCACCCGCACGCGATCGCCGGCCACCAGCCGCGCGAGGCTCACGCGCTCGGTGGAGCCGTCGGCGAGCAGCCGGGTGGCCGCTTCAGGCAGTGTGCCCAGCGCGTTTTCCAGCCCCTCGGCCGCACGGTGGCGAGCGCGCAGTTCGAGGAAGCGCCCGCCGAGCAGCAGCGCCACGAACATCGACAGCGAATCGAAATAGACCGCGCTGCCAAACGCACCGTGCGGATCGAACGCCGCGCCGCTGCTGGCAATGAAACTGACAGCGATGCCGATGGCCACCGGCACGTCCATGCCGATGTGGCGCAGGCGCACCGAGCGCCAGGCGCCCTGGAAGAACGGCGCGGCTGAAAACAGCAGCACCGGCAGGCTCATCACCCAGCTGCCCCAGTTGAGCAGTTGCTGCAAGTCGGGCTCGATGCCTGCAGGCCCGCTGACGTACGCCGGCGTGGCCAGCATCATCACCTGCATGGCGCAAAAGGCGGCCACGAAGAGCCGCCACAACGCCCGCCGCGAATCGCGCAGCCGCTGCACGCGGGCGCTGGCTGCGGTGTCGGGGTCGGCGCCATAGCCGGCGCGGCGCACCGCGTCGATCAGCGCCGAAGGGCTCGTGCGGGAGGCATCCCAGCGCACCGCCGCACGTTGTGCGGCCGCGCTCACCGAGGCATCGATCACGCCGTCGACCGAGCGCAGCGCCCTCTCGATCGGCAAGGCACAGGCCGCGCAGGTGATGCCCGACAGGCGCAGCGCGGACACGCCGATGCGCCGGCCGGCCTCATCGACCGACCAACTCGTGAAACGGGCCGTCTGCTCGGGGTCGTCCAGCAAGGCGGCGTCGGACGGGGCGGCGGAACGTTCGGAAACTGTGCTCATTGGCTCGGGTTGCGGCCACGAGCACCGCTCAAGGCGAGTGTCTCCAGCCGCGTGCCCCTCTCATTTGACGCAGATCAACTCGAACACCGCCGATGTCCGGCGCGACGGGCATCAGTGCGTCAGCCGCTCGCGGCAGGCGGCCCGCTCGGCCTCGTCGCTGATCGCTCCACAACGCGCGGCCGAATCGTTGACGCCGCTGGAGCAGCGCCATGGCGGCCACAAACGGCAGGCAGCGAGGTTTCAAGCAGAGTCCTTGTTGACAGAGCGGTCTTGAGCGACCGGCGCAATGTAGCTGGCTCCCGCCGAGGCCGGGCCTTCGAGCTCGTGCGCGGTGAGCCACAGCCGCAGGTCGAATTCGAGCTGGTGGTAGTCGGACTCCATGTGGCAGCACAGCGCATAGAACGGCTTGTCGTGCTCGCGCTCCTTGAGGTGCGCGAGTTCGTGCACCACGATCATCTTCAAGAATGCCCCGGGCGCCTCCTTGAACAGGCTGGCCACGCGGATCTCGCGCTTGGACTTGAGCCGTGTGCCCTGCACGCGCGACACCGTGGCGTGCGTGCCCAGCGCGTTGTGCAACACCTGCAACCGGTTGTCGTAGGCCACCTTGGAAATCGGCGGGGCGCTGCGCATGAAACGCGTCTTGAGCGCCATCACGTAGTCGTAGAGCGCCGGGTCGCTGCGCACCTCATTGGCGTCGGGATAGCGCTGGCGCACCGACTCGCCCAGCCGGCCTTGTGCGATCAGCTCGCTCACCCGCGCCAGCACCGGCGGCGCGTAGCCCGCGAGGTACTTCATGGCGCTCATCGGGCGAGCGACTGGCCGGCCAAGGTGCTGGCATCACGTGCGAGCACCAGCAGCAAGTTGTTGGCCGGCATCGCCACGCGCTCGCGCAAGTGCAAGCCGACTTGGGCCGCCTGCGCCAGCACCTCGTCCAGTTGGCGAATGCCCCAGGCGGGGTCTCGCGCACGCAGATCGGCATCGAAGGCCAGATTGCCGGGTGACGTGGGCACATCCGCTTCGAGGTACGGCCCGTACAGCACCAGCCGGCCCTGCGGCGCCAGGTGTTGTGCCGCCAGCCGCATCAGCGCGGCGCACGTGGCCCACGGCGAGATGTGCAGCATGTTGGCGCAGTAGAGCGCATCGACCGGTTCGCTCAACGTGGCCGCCAGTGCCTCCACGCTCGTCTCATCGAGCACATCAAGCCGCAGCGCCGGGCGCACGTTCGGCAACCCGTCGCACCATGCCTCGATCGACGCTGGGGAGCGCGCATCGCCATCGGTCGGCTGCCAACGCCACCCCGGCAACGCCGCCGCGAAATGCGCCACATGCTGCCCGCTGCCACTGGCGACTTCGAGCGCCAGGCCCGAGGCGGGCAACAGCCGCTCCAACTGCTCGAGGATCGGCGCCTTGTTGCGGTCGGCGGCGGGGGAGTGGAGGGGCGCCATCGCCGTTCGCGCGTTCACTCCCAGCGGTGTCGAGCTATTCACGCTAGACCCTTCGAGAGTTCGGGGTGCTTGCTTTCAAGGTGGGCGCGCAACAGCGTGCGCAACGCCTTGGCCTGGCTGAGGCATTCGGCGACCACTTCAGGCGTCATCGGCGCACCGGTGTAGTCGTTGGCGTTGCGCTGCCGGCGCAGCGCGTCGAGAACCACCCAGGCGTCGTTGGCCACGCCGAGCGTCAACGGAAGTGACTGGATCATCGTCTGGTGGTGGCCCGGTTCGGTCGTCGCGGGCCGGTAGCCCGCAGCGAGCATCGCCACCAGCGCGCACTGCATCACCGCCTTGTAGGCGGCGTCGAAACGGGTCTCGTCACTGATCGAGTCCACGCCGGCATCGGCCAGGTTGCGGTCGATGGCGGCGAGCAGCCGCTGCACCTCGGCCGCCGTGGGCGCGTGGTCCTTAATCTTTCCGATGCGCTGCAAGTTCTGCAAAGTCATCTTCGCCTCCCGTCAGCCAGATGCGCGGCCCCTGGGCCACGCTGATCGCAAAGCCATCGCCTGCGGCCAGTTTGCTCGCAAAGTCTTGCGGCGCCATCACCGTCGGGTTGACCTCGCGGCCCACCGCTTTTTGCGCCGACGCCAACGCACGCGCGAGGTCGGCAAAACCCGCCGAGCCAAGCACCATCAGGTCGACATCGCTGCCCGGGCGCTCGCTGCCTGCGGCCACGCTGCCGAAGATAAAGGCCAGCGCGACCTTCTTGCCTAGCGGCAACAGCGCGTCGCGCAGCACGTCGGCCAAGCCAGCCGTCTTGCGCAGCAGCCCGGCCAGCTCAACAAACACCGGGCAGGCCGGATTGGCACGGTAGTGAACCTGGCGCCCTACCTCGTGCCGCAGCAGCACGCCCAGCTCAGCGAGGGCTCGCAACTCGCGGTGCAGCGAGCCGGCAGACGCGCCAGTGCGCCGCGCCAGTTCATGCACGTGCAGCGAGTCCTCGGGGTGCAGCAGCAGCGTGCCCAGCACGGCCGAACGCGTTTGCCCGAGGAGGTGGTTGGCGATGGACATCACGTAGCCGATTTTGCTACAAGTGGAGCAAATATGAGAACGATATGGCTGCTACAACAAGAGCGCCGAGTGCGCCCGTCGTGCCGTTGGCGGTCGCTCAGCCGAAGCTGGCGCGAAAGCTGACGGGATCCAGCATGCAGTGCTGATCGATCGCGCCTGCGAGTTCGAACATGCGTGGCGTCGCACGGAACTCAAACAAACGATAAAGGTGGAAGCGTTCCGCGTGGTCACGAGCAAATCGCGCCTCATTGGCCGACACAAAAAACGGGGTCATCTCACCGAACGCCGTGGTCTTGACTTCGATGAATCGCTCTCGACCATCAGATTCGAAAGATCGAATGTCGTAGCCCAGACCATCGCCTTCGTCCGCTGCGGCATGTTTGACCTTCTCAGCCAGTTGACCAGCACCCAATTGCGCGAGCCGCCATCGTTCGAAGGCGAGCGCAAATGCCTCTCCCGCCTGGCCAAGCGAGCGGTTCTGCGCTTCGCGCGCAAAGTAGTCCCGCTTCACCGGAGCACGCAGATACGCAGGGCTGGCTTCACGAGCGACGATTTCTCTTTGGGGTGCCTTGCTCACAACGCGCGCGAAGTCGACGTGATCCACCGGTGCAGCTGGCCGCTCGACGGCTGACTGGGTCACATCGTCGAGCTCTCGCCGCTGCAAGACCTGAGACTGGACCACATCGACCAGCGTGGAGCGCTGGAAATTGCTGCGCGGCCCTCAGTGCTCCCTCTGTCGAAAACTGCTTTCCGACCGCGGCGCCAGCGATTGCCTTGGAATCGGCCCACTGTCCACTGCGAGGATCACGAACCACGTAGCCACTGGCCTGACGAAAGCCGTGGAGCTCGAGGAACGCGGTTTGACCAAGCCGCAGGTAGTCATCGAGCGCCGCCTGAACCGCGGCTGGGTCGGTCAGATCTGCAAGCGTGCGCGGCATGGCTGTGCCACCTTCACACGTCGATATTCGCCACCCGCAACGCATTCGTCTCGATGAAGTTGCGCCGTGGTTCGACCTCGTCGCCCATCAGCATGGTGAACACGCGGTCGGCTTCGATGGCGTCGTCGATCTGCACCCGCAGCAAGCGGCGCACGGTCGGGTCCATGGTGGTTTCCCAGAGCTGGCTGGGGTTCATTTCGCCCAGGCCCTTGTAGCGCTGGCGGCCCACGGCGCCTTCGGCTTGCTGGATCAGCCAGGCCATGGCTTGGCGGAAGTCACCCACGGCGGCTTGCTTCTGGCGCTCGCCTTCGCCGCGCTTGACCACCGCGTCGGTGCTGACCAATCCTTTGAAGGTGCGACCTGCGGTGCTGAGCGCGTCGTAATCGGCGCCGTGCACGAAGTCGGCGGTGATCACGCTGCTCTTGACGTTGCCGTGGTGCATGCGGCTGATGCGCAGGATGTGCTTGTCGAGACGGGCGTCGAATTCGGCGCTGACTTCGGCATCGTTGAGCGCGGCCTTGAGTTCGGTGGCCGATTGCTCGGCGGCTTCGAGCGTGTCGAGGTTCAATGGCAGCCCGTTGGCCATGGCGCGCAGGGCGTCGATGTCCATCCAGGCGCTCAGGCGATCGACCACGTTGTTGGCCAGCACGTACTGCTGCGCCAGCGCTTCGAGGGTTTCGCCTTGAAGCACGGGTGCGCCTTCGATGCCGGTTTCAAGCCGCGCGTCTTTCAGCGCCACGCGCAGCAAGTAGCCGTCGAGCTCGTGACCGTCTTTCAGGTACTGCTCTTCCTTGCCGAGCTTGACCTTGTAG
The DNA here is from genome assembly GCA_002281415.1 of Burkholderiales bacterium 28-67-8. GTDB lineage: Bacteria > Pseudomonadota > Gammaproteobacteria > Burkholderiales > Burkholderiaceae_C > PBB1. The sequence goes on from NCFZ01000085.1 coordinate 7,744, forward strand.
AGCGGCGGCTGCGCGATGTAGATGTGGCCGCGCTCGACCAGTTCGGGCATCTGGCGGAACAGGAACGTGAGCAGCAGGGTGCGAATGTGCGCACCGTCCACGTCGGCGTCGGTCATGATGATGATGCGGTGGTAGCGCAGCTTGTCGGGGTTGAAGTCATCGCCCCCCATGCCCTTGCCGATGCCGGTGCCCAAGGCGGTGATCAGCGTGAGGATTTCATTGCTGGTCAGCAGCTTTTCGTAGCGGGCCTTCTCGACATTCAGGATCTTGCCGCGCAGGGGCAGGATCGCCTGGAACTTGCGATCACGGCCTTGCTTGGCCGAGCCGCCGGCGGAGTCGCCCTCCACGATGTAGATCTCGCACAAGGCGGGGTCTTTTTCCTGGCAATCGGCAAGCTTTCCGGGCAGGCCCATGCCGTCGAGCACGCCCTTGCGGCGCGTCATCTCGCGCGCCTTGCGGGCCGCTTCGCGGGCCCGGGCGGCGTCGACGATCTTGCCGACGATGATCTTGGCGTCGGTGGGGTTCTCAAGCAGGTAGTCGGTCAGCGCGCGGCTCACCACGTCTTCGACCGGACCGCGCACTTCGCTCGACACCAGCTTGTCCTTGGTCTGGCTGCTGAACTTGGGCTCGGGCACCTTGACCGACAGCACGCAACACAGGCCTTCGCGCATGTCGTCACCAGTGACTTCGACCTTGGCCTTCTTGGCCACTTCGCTGTCGTCGATGTACTTGTTGATCACCCGCGTCATGGCCGCACGCAACCCGGTCAGGTGGGTGCCACCGTCACGCTGGGGGATGTTGTTGGTGAAGCACAGCACGTTCTCGCTGTAGCCGTCGTTCCACTGCATCGCCACATCGGTGGTGATGGTGGTGCCCTGGTCGCTGAGCTTTTCTCCCACGGCGCCGAAGATGGTCGGGTGCAGCACCTTCTTGCCGGTGTTGATGAACTGGACGAAACCCTTCACGCCGCCGGCGTAGGCGAAGATGTCTTCCTTGTTGTTGCGCTCGTCGACCAGGCGGATCTTCACGCCGTTGTTCAGGAAGCTCAGTTCGCGCAGCTTCTTGGCGATGATGTCGTAGTGGAAATCGATGTTCGAGAAGATTTCCAGATCGGGCAAAAAGTGCACCTCGGTGCCGCGCTTTTCGGTGTCGCCGGTGATGCGCATCGGCGAGATCTCGAAGCCATCGCGCATTTCGACCAAGCGGTCTTGCGGAATGCCCTGCTTGAACTCCATGAAATGGGTCTTGCCATCGCGGCGCACCGTCAGGCGCAACCACTTGCTCAGGCCGTTGACGCAGCTCACGCCCACGCCGTGCAGGCCACCCGAGACCTTGTAGCTGTTCTGGTTGAACTTGCCACCCGCGTGCAGCTCGGTCAGCGCGATCTCGGACGCACTGCGCTTGGGCTCGTGCTTGTCATCCATCTTGACGCCGGTCGGAATACCCCGTCCGTTGTCGGTGACGGAAATCGAGTTGTCGGAGTGAATCGTGACCACGATGTCATCACAGTGGCCGGCCAGCGACTCGTCGATCGAGTTGTCGACCACCTCGAACACCAGGTGGTGCAAGCCGGTGCCGTCGGACGTGTCGCCGATGTACATGCCGGGTCGCTTGCGCACGGCCTCGAGGCCCTCGAGGATCTGGATGCTGCCCTCGCCGTAGGCGGCGCTCTGGGCGGCATCGTCAGCGGCCTTGGCAGTCTTTTTTGCGTCGTCGTCCGAAGGGATCGATTCACTCATAAGTTTTTCTGAGGGCCTTCAGGGCCCGGGTGTTCTTCGATACAGAACCCCCCGCATGTCGGGGGGCAGGGGGGAGCTCAGTGACCGCAATGCGGATACGAGCTGCTCAGCAGCTCATATCCGCATGGGCATCACGACGTACTTGAAGCCGGGCTGCTCGGGCACGGTGATCAGCACGCTGGAGTTGGTGTCTTGCAGCTCGAGCTTGATCATCTCGGCGCTGATGTTCGACAGCGCATCCATCAGGTAGGTGACGTTGAAACCGATGTCGATGCTGTCGCCGGCGTAGTCGATCTCGAGCTCTTCCTTGGCCTCTTCCTGCTCGGCAT
>NCFZ01000086.1 GCA_002281415.1 Burkholderiales bacterium 28-67-8
GCCAATGGCGTGATCGCCCACAACCCCAAGCTGTTCGAGAAAAAGCTGTGGAGCGATCTGGGCGACGGCGAGCCGGTGCGCGTGGTCGAGTGCGACGGCGAAGAACACGAAGCCGAACGCGCCGTGGCCAGCATCCAGGCCTTGCGCGGTGCGGGCGGCAGCGTGGCCGGTGGCGGCGGTGTCGAGTTCAAGGATTTCGCCATCCTCTACCGCGCCAACCACCAGGCCCGCGTGTTCGAAAAGGCGCTGCGCCGCGCCAACCTGCCCTACAAGGTCTCAGGCGGCCAGAGCTTTTTCGATCGCGCCGAAATCCGCGACCTGTGCGCCTGGCTGCGCTTGCTCGTCAACAATGACGACGACCCGGCGTTCCTGCGCGCGGTGAGCACGCCCAAGCGCGGCATTGGCACGCAAACGCTGTCCAGCCTGGGCGAATTTGCCGGCCGCTGGAAGACCAGCCTCTACGAGGCGCTGTTTGCCGAATCGCTGGGCACCGCGGTGCCGACGCGCGCCATCGGATCGCTGCATGAGTTCGGCCGCTATGTGAACGACCTCGAACACCGCGCGCGCCACACCACCGGGTCCGAGGACGCCAAGGCGCTGCTGACGGGCTGGCTCAAGGACATCGGCTACGAGCAGCACCTGCACGACGGCGAAGACAGCGAAAAGCTCGCTGCCGCGCGCTGGAGCAACGTGCTCGATTTCGTCGACTGGATCGCCAAGCGCTGCGGCGGCGAGATCGAAAACGACGGCGGCCTGACGGTCGAGACCGAGAAGAAAAGCGTGCTCGACGTGGCGCAGACCATTTCGGTGATCATCAGCCTGGCCGAGCGTGGCGACGATCAGAACGTGATCACGCTGAGTACGCTGCACGCTGCCAAGGGGCTGGAGTGGCCCAACGTCACGCTGGCCGGCGTCAACGAAGGCCTCCTGCCGTTTCGCTCGGACGACGAGGACATGACGCCCGAGCGCCTCGAAGAAGAACGCCGTCTCATGTACGTGGGCATCACCCGCGCACGCACCACCTTGCTGGTCAGCACCCTGCGCCGCCGCAAGAAGGGCCGCGACACCATCCAGGGCGTGCCCAGCCGCTTCATCAAGGAGATGAAGCTGCATGAGGTGCATGCCAAGGTGGACCCGATGGAAAAGCTCAAGGCGTTGCGGGCCGCCGCTGCCGAGCGGGCGGCGCAATCGGCGGTGGCAGGCAAGGCTTGATGGCGCCCCGCTGGGGGAAGTAACGCCGAACGCTCGCTCAGCTCGCTGGCACTTCCAACGCAGTGCGTTTGGCTACCCGACGATCCTGCCGGGAATGCCGATGCAGGTGGCCCCTTCGGGCACATCGTGCAGTACCACCGCATTGGCGCCCACCTTGGAATGCGCTCCCTGGCGAACCGCGCCCAGGACCTTGGCGCCAGCACCCACATCGACATGGCCGCACAGCGTAGGCGCCCCGCCAGGACCACCACCCAGCGTGCTCTGCTGAAACAGCAGGCAGTTGGGGCCGATGACGGTATCGGGGTGAATGACGACCCCGTTGGGGTGCGGTAGCAGCAACCCGCCTCCGATGTGACAGTTGATCGGGATGTCGGCGCCGGTCACCGCACTCCAGAACCGGTGTCGCAAAACGGCCAGGCCTCGAAGCAACCCCGAGTGCGGGTAACCACTTGCCCGGTGCCGCTGGTACGAGCGAATGCTGGCCAGCAGCGAGCGCGAGGGCTGCCATTCGAAGTAGCGCTTGCTTTCACGCGACCAGTCGGGCACGAGGGCGCTGACGGTTGGCTCGAGCTTTTGGGTCATGACCCCAGCACGGCCGCCATCGCCACCGCCGTGGCCTCGACGTTCGATGAGTTCAGCCCGGCCACGCACATGCGGCCCGAGCGCACGAGGTACACCGCGTGCTCTTCGCGCAGGCGGTCGACCTGCTCGGCGGTCAGGCCGGTGTAGCTGAACATGCCGCGCTGGGTGATAAGGCAGTCGAAGTCGCGAGCGGGCAGCTTGGCGCTGAGCACCGCGTGCAGGCGCTGGCGCATGGCCAGGATGCGCTCGCGCATGGTGTCGAGCTCGGCGGCCCACTGCGCGCGCAGGGCGGGTGTTTGCAGCACGCGCGCGACGATCTGGCCGCCGTGGGTGGGCGGGCTGCTGTAGTTCTTGCGCACCGTGGCGCGCAGCTGGCCGAGCACCACCTCGGCCTGAGCGGCGTCGGGGCACACCACGCTCAGTGCGCCGCAGCGCTCGCCGTACAGCGAGAAGCTCTTGGAGAACGAGCTCGCACAAAAGAACGTGATACCGGCATCGGCCAGCGCGCGGATGGCGTGGGCGTCTTCCTCGATGCCGTCGCCAAAGCCCTGGTAGGCGATGTCGACGTAGGGCAGCAGCTGGCGCTCGCGGATCACCGGGATCAGCTCGGCCCATTGCGCTGCGCTCAGGTCGACGCCGGTCGGGTTGTGGCAGCACGCGTGCAGCAGCACGATGCTCTGTGAGGGCAGCGTCTTGAAGGCGGCGAGCATCTCGGCGAACTTCAGCCCGCCGGTGGCGTTGTCGTAATACGGGTACGTGTTGACCTGAAAACCAGCGCCTTCGAACATGGCGCGGTGGTTGTCCCAGGTCGGGTCGCTGACCCACACCTGCGACTGCGGGAAGTAGCGCTTGAGAAAGTCGCCGCCCACCTTCAGCCCGCCCGACCCGCCGATCGTCTGCACGGTGGCAATGCGAGCGCTGGTCACGGCCTCATGTGTGGGCCCGAACAGCAGGTGCTGCACCGCCAACCGGTAGTTGGCCGCGCCTTCCATCGGCTGGTAGGGATGCGCGCCGATGGCTTGCAGCATGGCGGTCTCGGCCTCGCGCACTGCGCCCATCACCGGCAGCCGGCCGGCGTCGTCAAAGTAGATGCCGATCGACAGATTGATCTTGTGGGTGCGCGCATCGCGGCCGAAGGCCTCGTTGAGCGTCAGGATGGGGTCGCCGGCGTAGGCATCGATGTGTTCAAACATGGGTCAGGCGGACAGGGCCGCTTCGATGTCGGCCTTCAGCGAGGCCGGGGTGTCGTTGGGTGCGTAGCGCTTGAGGGTCTGCCCGTTGCGGCCGACCAGAAACTTGGTGAAATTCCACTTGATGCCCTCGGTGCCCAGAATGCCGGGCGCACTGGCCTTGAGCCACTTCCATAGCGGGTGGGCGCCGGCGCCGTTGACCTCGACCTTGCTCATCATCGGAAAGCTCACGTGGTACTTGCTGCGGCAAAAGGTGCCGATCTCGATGTCGCTGCCGGGATCTTGCGAGCCGAACTGGTTGCACGGAAAACCGATCACCGTCAGGCCGCGTTCGCCGTAGGTTCGCCACAGTTCCTCGAGTCCGGCGAACTGCGGCGTGAAGCCGCATGCGCTGGCGGTGTTGACGATCAGCAGCACGCAACCACGCTGCGCCAGCAGAGGAAAGGCAGAGCCGTCGATCGCGGTGGCCTCGAAGTCGTAGGCGCTGGTGGCGGTGGTGTTCATGGTGAGCTCCTTGGGGCGGTGCGAAACGGCGGCACGGATGGACGTGAAGCGCACGTCGATCGTATCCCCGGGGGCTCAGGCTACCGCCCGCCGCGCACTGAAGTCGCGTCGCGCGGCGGGGTATTCAGAGTGGCCGTTCGCGTGCCGCCCACACCGCCGTCAGTACGATCAGCCCGCCGCCGATCAGCAAGGGTGCGGTGATTCGACCCGCGCCCAGCCAGGTCGACGAGATCGCGGCAAACAGCACCTCGCTGAGCATCAGCACCGAGGTCACCTGGGCCGGCAGGTGGGTGGCGCCGATCTGCAACGCGACGTTGGTGCCCAGGAAAAACACCATCATCACGAGCACCAGCGCCCACACCCACCCGGGCACCACGCCCACGCCGCCCGCCATCGGCCACGGCAACTGGCCTTGCGCACTCAGCAGCGCACCGACCAGCGCAGACACGACCGCACCGCCGACAAACATCGCCAGCACGCGGCTTTCCTGCGACTGTCGCGCCTGATGCTTGAGCAGCACGTTGTTGAGCGCCAGCCCGATGCCGCCCAGCACGCCCAGCCATTCGGCGAGCGAACGTGGCAGCGGCAGCACGCTCCAGCCGACATCGCCCTCGGGTTGCAGCACGATGGCTGCACCGGCCAGAGCCAGTGCCACGCGGGCCACCGCGGCACGGCTCATGGGCTCTTTCAGCAGCCAGCGCGCCAGCAGCGCCGACCACAGCGGCATCAGATAGAACAGCAGCACCACCCGCACCACGTCGCCTATCACGCAGGCCCAGTTGAAGGCGGCGTTGGTGACGCCCGCGGCCAGTGCCAGCACCCACAGCGCCCGGTGACCCATCAACTGGCGCAGAGAGTGAGGGCGAAAAGCGACGATCACCGCCACCGCAGGCACGTAAATCAGCACCGTGGCCCAAAGCGGATGCAGACCATGCGATTGAAGCTGCCGGAACGGCCACCACGACAGCCCCCACACCAGGCCGTTGAACACCAGCGCCAGCGCGGCCCAGCCCGGGGCGATGGGTGACAAGGGGCTCAGTGCGGGTCGCTGCGCGCCAGCGCCAGCAGGTGATCGACCTCGACCCGGTGCTGCACGCAGTTGGTCTGGTGCCAGCGGCGGATCAGCCACATCATGCCGGCCACCAGTGCGCCGAAGATGGCCATCGCCGCAAAGGCCGACAAACCCAGCTTCGTCATGCCGGCGTAGAGCCCGCCGAGCCCGAGGATGGCTGCCTGCTCATTGAAGTTCTGCACCGCGATCGAGCGGCCCGAGCCCATCAGGTTGTGGCCGCGATGCTGCAGCAGGGCGTTCATCGGCACGACCATGAAGCCGCCCAGCCCGCCCAGCAGGATCAGCAGCGGCGCCGACACCCACACGTGGGTGGTGACGGTCACGCCGATCACGAGCAGACCCATGGCAATGCCCAGCGGAATCACTTTTGGCGCTTGATCGAGCCGCATGCGCATCGAGGCCGCCACGGCACCCGCGGCCGTGCCGATCGCCACCACGCCCACCAGCGCCGAGGCCCGTGTCGTGTCGTAGCTCAGCGCCACGGCGGCCCAGGCCAGCACGATGTAGCGCAGGTTGCCCGACACGCCCCAGAACAGCGTGGTGGTCGCCAGCGAGATCTGGCCCAGCTTGTCGGACCACAGACGCCGGTTACACCGATGAAAGTCGGCCACCAGCCCGAGCATGCTGTGCGCGATGGGCTGCAGCGGTGCCTCGGTGCGCGGGATGCGCAGGTTGAACGCGGCGGCCAGCGCGTACAGCAGCACCATCGAGGCGATGGCTGCTTCGGCCGGTGTGTCAATGCCGAGGTTGAGCACGGGCAAATCCAGCGCCAGCAGGTGAGACGACACCACCGGCCCCACCAGTTGCCCGCCGAGCAGCACACCTAGAATGATCGACAGGATGGTCAGGCCCTCGATCCAACCGTTGGCTTGCACCAGCTGCGAGTTGGGCAGCAGCTCGGTCAGGATGCCGTACTTGGCCGGCGAGTAGGCGGCCGCACCCAGACCGACGATCGCGTAGGACATCAGCGGGTGGCTGCCAAACAACAGCATCAGGCAACCCGCCACCTTGATGAGGTTCGAGAAGAACATCACCTGGCCCTTGGGCCGTGCATCCGCAATGGCGCCGACGAAGGGCGCGAGGACCACGTAGAACAGCGCGAACATCGGCACCAGCGCGGCGCGTTGCCACTCGGGCTGCCCAGACGTCTTGAGCAGCTCGACGGCCGCCACGAACAACGCGTTGTCAGCCAGCGAGCTGAAAAACTGCGCGGCCATGATGGTGTAGAAACCTTTTTTCATTCGCGCGTGGGGCACGGCTGTCGGGGTCGACGTGACCCAGCCATGGAGCCAACGGGTCTCCCTGCGGCGCGGGTTATAGCACGCGGGTATCGGGGGCAGGGCACGCCAGCCGCCCTCTCGCCGGTGCTTTTGGCGCGTCCTGCCGACGGCCTGCGGCAAAATGATTTTTTGTGCTTCGGCCATCGGCTCGCCCGGGCCGCCTGCCTGTCAGCGAACCCCCACCCATGCCGCGCCCCATCGAAGCCCTGATCCACACCGACGCACTGGCTCACAACCTGCGTCGAGCGCGGGCGCACGCGCCCGATGCGAAGTTGTGGGCGGTGGTCAAGGCCAACGCCTACGGCCACGGCATCGAGCGTGCCTACCCCGGGCTGCAAGGCGCCGATGGCTTCGCGCTGCTTGACCTTGACGAGGCGCAGCGGGTGCGCGAACTCGGCTGGCGCGGCCCGATCCTGCTGCTCGAAGGCTGCTTCGAGCCGCGCGACCTTGAGCTGTGTTCGCGGCTGCACCTGTGGCACACGGTGCACCGCGAGTCACAGATCGACTGGCTGGCCGCACACAAGACACAGCAGCCGCACCAGGTGTTCCTCAAGCTCAACAGCGGCATGAACCGACTGGGCTTCACGCCGGCGGCGTATCGCTCGGCCTGGCTGCGCCTGAGCGGCCTGACGCAGGTCGAGAGCATCACGCTGATGACGCACTTTGCCGATGCCGATCTGCGCGCCGACGCCGGCGTGCCAGGCGCGCCGCGCGGCATCGATCGTCAGATGGCGGTGTTCGACGCCGCCACCGAGGGCTTGTCGGGCGAGCGTTCGGTGTCCAACAGCGCCGCATCCTTGCGTTACGCGCCGCACGACAGCGCCGCACGCGCCGACTGGATACGCCCCGGCGTGGCGCTGTATGGCTCGTCGCCCGACTTTCCCACCCGCGGCATTGCCGACTGGGACTTGCAGCCGGCCATGTCGCTGCGCAGCAAGTTGATCGCCATGCAGGATCTGCTGCCCGGCGACACCGTGGGCTACGGCAGCCGCTTCGTGGCCGAGCGGCCGATGCGCATCGGCGTGGTGGCGTGCGGCTACGCCGACGGCTATCCGCGATCAGCGCCCAACGGCACGCCGGTGCTCATAGATGGCGTGCGCTGCGGCCTGGTCGGGCGGGTGTCCATGGACACGCTGGCGGTTGACCTCACGCCGGTGCCCGATGCGCGCATCGGCAGCGAGGTCACCCTGTGGGGCCGCTCGTCGCGCCGCGCCGTGCTACCGATCGATGAGGTGGCACAGTCCGCCGGCACCGTGGGCTACGAGCTGATGTGCGCGCTGTCGGCGCGTGTGCCCACCGTGTCGATCGGCTGAACGGGCCGTGGCGATGAGCACCCCGCGGCACACGGTGCTAGAGAGCGAGGTCGAGTTCACCGCCATCCGCGCGCAGGGCGCCGGCGGACAAAACGTCAACAAGGTGTCGAGCGCGGTGCACCTGCGCTTTGATGTGCCCGCATCCTCGCTGCCCGACGATGTGAAGCAGCGGTTGCTCGCCTTGAGCGATCAGCGCATCACCGACGAGGGCGTGGTCGTGATCAAGGCGCAGACGTCGCGCAGCCAGGAGGCCAACCGTGCCGATGCGCTGGCGCGACTGCAAGAACTCGTCGACAGCGTCGCCACCGCGCCGCGCGTGCGCCGTGCCACCAAACCCACCTTCGGGTCCAAACAGCGCCGGCTCGAGGGCAAGAGCCAGCGCTCGCAGGTCAAGGCCGCACGCGGCAAGGTCAACGAATGAGCAAAGTCAAATCGATCTACACCTGCTCTGATTGCGGCGGCACCAGCCCCAAGTGGCTGGGCAAATGCCCGTCGTGCGAGGCCTGGAACACGCTGGTCGAGTCGGTCGCCGAAGCCGCCGGCCCCAAGCACCGTTACCAGGCGCTGGCCGGCGCGCTGCCGGTGGCCACGCTGGCCGACATCGAGGCGTCGGACGTCGATCGCCAACCCACCGGCATCGACGAGCTTGACCGCGTGCTGGGCGGCGGCATCGTCGCCGGCGGCGTGGTGCTGATCGGCGGCGATCCGGGCATCGGCAAGTCGACGCTGCTGCTGCAGGCGCTCGACGCGCTGTCGCGCAACGTGCGCACGCTGTACGTGAGCGGCGAGGAGTCGGGCGCGCAAGTCGCGCTGCGCTCGCGCCGGCTCGGGCTCGGTGAGGCGACCGGCGGCTCGCAGGTGCGCGTGATCGCCGAGATCCAGCTCGAGAAGATCGCCGCCACCATCGCGGCCGAGCAGCCCGCGGTGTGCGTGATCGATTCGATCCAGACCGTCTACAGCGACGCGCTCACTTCGGCGCCGGGCTCGGTGGCGCAGGTGCGCGAATGCGCGGCGCAACTCACCCGCATCGCCAAATCGAGCGGCACCACCATCGTGCTGGTCGGCCACGTGACCAAGGAAGGGGCGCTGGCCGGGCCGCGCGTGCTCGAGCACATCGTCGACACGGTGCTGTACTTTGAGGGCGACACGCACAGCAGCTTCCGGCTCGTGCGCGCCATCAAGAACCGCTTTGGCGCCGTCAACGAGATCGGCGTGTTCGCCATGACCGAGCGCGGCCTCAAGGGCGTGGCCAACCCGAGCGCGATTTTCCTGTCGACGCACGGCGATCCGGTCGCGGGCTCATGCGTGTTGGTCACGCTGGAAGGCACGCGGCCGCTGTTGGTCGAAATCCAGGCCCTGGTCGACAGCGGCGGGCCCAGTCCGCGGCGCCTGAGCGTGGGGCTCGACCGTGACCGTCTGGCCATGATGCTGGCGGTGCTGCACCGCCACGCCGGCATTGCGTGCTCGGATCAGGATGTGTTCGTCAACGCGGTGGGCGGCGTGCGCATCGCCGAACCAGCCGCTGACCTGGCGGTGATGCTGGCGATCCAGAGCAGCCTGCGCGGCAAGCCGCTGCCGCGCGGCTTCATCGCTTTTGGCGAGGTGGGTCTGGCCGGTGAGGTGCGCCCCGCGCCGCGCGGCCAGGAGCGTCTGAAAGAAGCCGCCAAGCTCGGATTCAGCATCGCCGTCGTGCCCAAGGCCAACGCGCCCAAGAAGCCGATCGAGGGCCTGACGATCCACGCGGTCGAACGCATCGAACAGGCCATCGACGTCGTGCGCGGCCTCTGAGAAACAAAAAACCCCGCTGCAGCGGGGTTTTTTGAGGTGTTACCGCAGCGAATCAGTTCGCCTTGCGTCGACGTGCCACGAAGCCCACAGCACCCAGGCCGGCGAGCATCAGCGCGTAGGTTTTGGGTTCGGGGACGGGCGAGCACTGGTCGCCGTAATCGGCATGCTCGTGCTCGTCCTTCGGGTCAAAAGGGTGCTCGACTGGGCCTTTGTTGTCGTTACAGACTTCCTCGAAAGTCTTGCCTTCGTCTTGCTCGCTCGCGTCAGATTTTGGCTCTTCGGACTTCTGGCTCGGTGATTCGCTCTTTGGCGAGTCTTCCTTCTTCCCTTCCTTTTGGCTGCCGTCGGGTGCGGGGGTCGACTTTTGCTCGAAGGTCTCGTTGTCCTTCTTGTCGTTTTGGTCACCAGACTTTGAATCGGTCGAATTTTGCTCCGTAGGCTCTTCTTTCGAGGCCTTGGCATGCGCGACGCCTGAGCCCAGCAGTGCGAAGCATGCTGCGATGGCGACGACGATGACGCGGATTTCAGTTGATTTCATGGGGGCCTCGAAGCAAGCAATTGATCACGACAGATCGATGAGCAAGTGTGTCCGGTGAGCCGAGCGCGAGGAACCCCCCGACTCGGGGTGCGTGGGGTCTAAAGCGGGACATTCCTCACGAATGACTCGCCTGCAGTGGTCGAGGCCGGCGTTTGAGTCTGCCGCGGTAAACGAAAAACCCCGCCGAGGCGGGGTTTTTCGAGGTGTGGCGGCAGCGGATCAGGCCGTCTTGCGCCGACGTGCCACGAAGCCCACAACACCCAAGCCGGCGAGCATCAGGGCGTAGGTCTCGGGCTCAGGG
>NCFZ01000087.1 GCA_002281415.1 Burkholderiales bacterium 28-67-8
CTGCAATAACGCCAACCCCGCATCGTTTGCATGCGGTTGCTTCTCTGATTACGCCGCTCGCCGTCAGGCCGGTGGCCACCGATCCCACCCATGAATGCACCCACGCTCCTTACCGAACTGGCAGCCGCCACCCTTCCTGAGCACGGGTCCGCGCGGTTGCGCGAGATTCCCTACAACTACACGTCGTTTTCCGATCGCGAGATCGTGCAGCGGCTGCTGGGTTCGCGTGCGTGGGAGTTGCTGGGTCGTTTGCGTGGCGAACGTCAAACCGGCCGCTCGGCACGGATGCTCTACGAGGTGCTGGGCGACATCTGGGTGGTGCAGCGCAACCCCTACCTGCAGGACGATCTGCTCGACAACCCGCGCCGCCGCAAGCAGCTGATCGATGCCTTGCACCACCGGCTGGGCGAGGTCGAACGCCGGGTGACGACGTCCCAGGGTGATCACCACGGCGCTGTCAATGAGTTGCTGAAAAGCGCCAGCCAGGCGGTTCATCGTTTTGCCGAACAGTTTGACGAGGTGGCCCGCCTGCGTCGAAGCGCCAGCAAGCTGCTGAATCGCTGCACCGCGTCGGACAACGTCAAGTTCGATGCGCTGTCGCGCGTGTCGCATGTGACCGACGCCACCGACTGGCGGGTTGAGTACCCGTTCGTGGTGCTCACGCCAGACACCGAAAGCGAGATGGCCGCCCTGGTGAAGGGCTGTGTTGAACTGGGGCTGACGATCATCCCGCGCGGCGGCGGCACCGGCTACACGGGCGGCGCGATTCCCCTGATCTGGAACAGCGCGGTCATCAACACCGAAAAGCTCGAGGCGATGACCGAGGTCGAGATGCGCCTCCTGCCGGGGCTGGACCGCGAAGTGGCCACGGTGTGGACCGAAGCCGGCGTCGTCACCCAGCGCGTGGCTGATGCCGCCGAACGCGGGGGATTTGTCTTTGCCGTCGACCCGACGTCGGCCGAGGCCTGCTGCATTGGCGGCAACATCGCGATGAACGCCGGGGGCAAGAAGGCCGTGCTGTGGGGTACGGCGCTCGACAACCTGGCCTCATGGCGCATGGTCACGCCCGAGGCCAAGTGGCTTGAGGTCACGCGGTTGAACCACAACCTCGGCAAGATCCACGACGTGGCCGTGGCCAGCTTCGAGCTGAAGTACTTCGATGCCAGCGGCAAGACCCTCGAGCGCACCGAGCGGCTCGACATTCCGGGCAGCACCTTCCGCAAGGAAGGCCTTGGCAAGGACGTGACCGACAAGTTTCTGGCCGGGTTGCCGGGCATCCAGAAGGAGGGCTGCGACGGCCTGATCACCAGCGCACGCTGGATCGTGCACAAGATGCCGGCGCACGTGCGCACGGTGTGCCTCGAGTTCTTCGGCAACGCCAAGGATGCGGTGCCCAGCATCGTCGAGATCAAGGACTACATGTTCGCTCAGGCCAAGGCTGGCGGTGCGGTGCTGGCGGGCCTGGAACACCTCGACGACCGCTACCTGAAGGCCGTGGGGTATGCCACCAAGAGCAAGCGCGCGCATGCCGCAGGCAACGCCTCAGGCCTGCCGAAGATGGTGCTGTTCGGTGACATCGCCGGTGACGATGCCGATGTGGTGGCGCGCGCCACCAGCGAGGTGATCCGCATCGCCAACAGCCGCGCCGGCGAGGGCTTCGTGGCGGTGAGCCCCGAGGCGCGCAAGAAATTCTGGCTCGATCGCAAGCGCACCGCAGCCATCAGCAAGCACACCAACGCGTTCAAGGTGAACGAAGACGTGGTGATTCCGCTGCCGCGCATGGGCGAGTACACCGAGGGCATCGAGCGCATCAACATCGAGCTGAGCCTGCGCAACAAGCTGGCGCTGCTCGATGCACTGGAAACCTTCTTCTTGAAGGGATCGCTTCCGCTGGGCAAGTCCGACGATGCGGTGGAAATCGCGTCGGCCGAGTTGCTGGAAGACAGCGTCGCGCAAGCCTTGGCGCTGATCGGCCAGGTGCGCGCGCTGTGGCAGCGTTGGCTGTCGCACTTGGACACGCCATCAGGGCAGCGGCCCGTGCCTGACCAGGGCACCCCGACAGCCGGTCCCGAGGACGACCGAACCTATTTCGCACAGTTGCAGGATCGCACCTTGCGCGCGTCGTGGAAGTTGCAGGTGCGCGCGCCGTTGCAGTCGATCTTCTCGGGCGCGTCCCTGTCGCCGATCCTCGAGGCTTGCCAGAAGATCCATGCGGAGGTCTTGCATGGGCGGGTCTGGATTGCGCTGCACATGCACGCGGGTGATGGCAACGTGCACACCAACATCCCGGTCAACAGCGATGACTACGACATGCTGCAAACCGCGCATGAGGCCGTGGCGCGCATCATGGGTCTGGCACGCCGGCTCGATGGCGTGATTTCCGGCGAACATGGCATCGGCATCACCAAGCTCGAGTTCGTCACCGACGATGAGCTGGCCGACTTTGCGGCGTACAAGCAGCGCATCGATCCCGAGGGGCGCTTCAACAAGGGCAAACTGCTGCGCGGCGGTGCTGGAGCAGGCCATCCCGGAGGCGAAGGGTCGTCAACCGAGTTGCGTGCGTCTGATCTGAGTCAGGCCTACACGCCGAGCTTCGGGCTGATGGGTCACGAATCGCTCATCATGCAGCAAAGCGACATCGGCGCGATCGCCGACAGCATCAAGGACTGCATGCGCTGCGGCAAGTGCAAGCCCGTGTGTGCCACCCACGTGCCGCGCGCGAATCTGCTGTACAGCCCGCGCAACAAGATTCTTGCGACGTCGCTGCTAGTGGAGGCATTCCTTTACGAGGAACAGACGCGCCGCGGCGTGAGCCTGAAGCACTGGGAGGAGTTCGAAGACGTCGCCGACCACTGCACCGTGTGCCACAAGTGCGCGAGTCCGTGTCCGGTCAAGATCGATTTCGGTGACGTGTCGATGAACATGCGCAACCTGCTGCGCAAGATGGGTCAGAAGAGCTTCCGGCCGGGCAACGCCCTGTCGATGGCATTCCTCAACGCCACCAGCCCCGACAAGATCAACCTGATGCGCAGCGCCATGGTCGGCGTGGGCTTCAAGGCGCAGCGTCTGGCCCATGACCTGCTGAGCCGGTTGGCGCGAAAGCAGACCGCCGCGCCTCGGGCCACGGTGGGCACCGCGCCCATCAAGGAACAGGTGATCCACTTCATCAACAAGAAGTTGCCGGGTGGGTTGCCGAAAAAGACTGCACGGGCCTTGCTGGACATCGAGGACAAGGATTACGTCCCCATCATTCGCAACCCGGCCACCACCACGGCCGACACCGAGGCGGTGTTCTATTTCCCGGGCTGCGGTTCGGAGCGACTTTTCTCGCAAGTGGGCTTGGCCACGCAGGCCATGCTGTGGCACGCCGGCGTGCAAACGGTGCTGCCGCCAGGCTACTTGTGCTGCGGCTATCCACAGCGCGGCAGCGGGCAGTTCGACAAGGCCGACAAGATCATCACCGACAACCGGGTCTTGTTCCACCGCGTGGCCAACACGCTGAACTACCTGGACATCAAGACGGTGGTCGTGAGTTGCGGCACCTGCTATGACCAGTTGCAGGGCTACCAGTTCGACAAGATCTTCCCTGGCTGCCGAATCATCGACATCCATGAGTACCTGCTCGAAAAGAACATCACCTTGCAAGGGCGGGGCGGCTACCTGTACCACGACCCCTGCCACAGTCCGATGAAGCTTCAAGAGCCGATGAAGACGGTCAAGGCGCTGGTGGGTGGCAGTCACCCCGAGGCGGTTCTCGAGAGCAAACGCTGCTGCGGCGAGAGCGGCACGCTGGGCGTGACCCGGCCGGACATCTCGACGCAAATTCGTTTCCGCAAGGAAGAAGAGCTGAGGAAAGACGAGCAGGCCCTGCGGCGGATCACGTCCGGCCTGGCGGTCGATCGTGATGCCGACGCGTTTGCTGCGATTCCCACCGAGAAAAGCAACGTCAAGATCCTGACGTCTTGCCCCAGCTGTTTGCAAGGCCTAAGCCGCTACGGCGGTGACCTGCAAAACGGACTGCTCGAGGCCGACTACATCGTGGTCGAGATGGCAAACCAGTTGCTCGGGGCGGACTGGATGCCCGAGTACGTGGAGCTTGCCAACCAGGGAGGCATCGAGCGGGTGCTGGTGTGAGCGATGCTCATGGCGGGTGTGCGCTGTGCCATTCGACTGGCGGCGTGCTGGTCGCGACGGGTCGGCGCTGGCGGGTGATCCGCGCCGAAGACCCCGCCTTTCCCGCGTTCTACCGGGTGGTGTGGGCCGAACATGTGGCCGAGTTCAGCTCGCTGCCGGTTTCGGCACGGGCCGAATGCATGAGCGTGGTGTGCGCCGTCGAGCAGGTGCTGCTCAGGGTGTTGCGTCCCACCAAGGTCAACCTGGCCGCGCTGGGCAACGTCGTCCCCCACCTGCATTGGCACGTGATCGCTCGCTTCGACTGGGACAGCCACTTTCCGCAGCCGATCTGGGGTGAGGCTCAGCGCCACGTTGATTCGGCGGCTGCGCTGCTGGGGGTCACGCTGCCCGACCTGGACCGCGAAGTCGCTCTGGCAGTTGGTGAGTTGAGCCGCGAGGATTGACGAGATGGTTCAACCACTTCGATACACTCGTCCGAATCGAATACGCACCCGATTTCTGCCATGGCCGGCCTGAGCGCTGACTCTCCTCACCCCACGGTCCTGACCGTGCACCGGCAATCGAGAGTGCTCGAAATCGGCTTTTCCGATGGCTGCGCGTTCCGGATTCCTTTCGAGCTGATGCGCGTGTACTCGCCGTCGGCCGAGGTGAAGGGACACGGTCCGGGGCAAGAGGTGCTGCAAACGGGTAAGCGCGAGGTGGATGTCGTCTCGCTCGAGCCCGTGGGCAACTACGCGGTTCAACCGGTTTTTTCAGATGGCCACAGCACCGGCATCTTCACTTGGGACTACCTCTACTTTCTCGGGTCTCAGCAAACGCAGTTGTGGCAGCAGTACGAAGACCGCCTGGCCAGTGCCGCGGTGGAGCGCGACGCCCCGATGGTGCTGGCGGCAGGCTCGTCTTGCAGCAGGCACTGACCACTACCACCTCGTGAGCCCCATTTGAGCAACACCCACTTCGGATTCAAAACGGTCGACGAAGCCCAAAAGGCCGGCCGTGTTCGTGGCGTCTTCGACTCCGTGGCGTCCAAGTACGACGTCATGAACGACCTGATGTCGATGGGTTTGCATCGCGCCTGGAAGGCCTACACCGTGGCCGTGGCGAATGCCCGGCCGGGCGATCGTGTCCTCGATATTGCCGGCGGCACGGGAGATTTGGCGCGGGCCTTTGACAAGAAGGTCGGCCCGTCGGGCCTGGTGGTGCACACCGACATCAACGAAGCAATGCTTCGACAAGGCCGAGACCGCCTCACCGATTCAGGGGTACTTTTGCCGACGTCGATCTGTGACGCGGAGAGCCTGCCCTTTCCCGAGGCGACCTTCGACCTCGTGTGCGTGGCTTTCGGTCTGCGCAACATGACTCACAAGGATCAGGCCCTGTCGGAGATGAACCGGGTCTTGCGCCCCGGCGGTCGCTTGTTGGTGCTGGAGTTCTCCAAGGTGGCGAAGCCCATGGAAAAGCTCTACGACTGGTATTCGTTCAAGGTGTTGCCGCAGGTGGGCCAGTGGGTGGCGGGTGATGCTGAGAGCTACCAATACCTGGCCGAGTCGATTCGCATGCATCCCGGGCAGGCAGAGCTCAAGGCGATGCTCAAGACGTCGGGTTTCGGTCATGTCGACGTGCACAACCTGAGCGCCGGGATCGTCGCGCTACATGTCGGCACCAAGTGTTGATCCGGCATGCTTTGTAGCCACCGACTCCGTCACGTGCCCACCTGCCGGCTCGCTCCATGCCGACAGGATCGGTCGGTCGCGACTTGACCACCGGCGACTACACTCTTCCAAGCTTTGTGCCGATACCCCTTTGGCCACCAAGGCGCACCGAAAATATCTTGTCAGGTTGGTTGTCTGCCAACGGTGATTTACGTGTCCGTCTCAAGGCAATTGCGGAGTTTTTCGAATGAATCCAGGAACGAGCTTGATGATTGAAACCCGCAGTTTTGTTGCCCGAGTTTCCATGCCCATGGTGAGTGTCGCCATTGTCGTGGGCCTGCTAACTGGCTGTGGAGGTGATGACAAAAAGGATAAGGCGGCATCGCAGACCGCAGCCAAGGTGAACAAGGAAGAAATCACTGTCCACCAGATCAACAACGTCTTGCAGCAGCAAAGAGGGCTGAAACCTGAAATGGCGGCATCCGCCAGCGTTCAGGTTCTTGAGCGGTTGATTGATCAGGAACTGGCCATTCAAAAGGCGCAGGAACAAAAGATTGATCGCGATCCGAGGGTGGTCCAACAGATTGAGTCTGCGCGGCGCGAAATAATTTCCCGTGCCTATATTGAGAAAGTCGGGTCGGGGGCTCCGAAGCCCACGCCAGCCGAAATCAAGGCGTACTACGACAGCAAGCCAGCGCTGTTCAGTGAGCGCAAGATCTATTCATTTCAGGAATTGATGATCGAGGCGGATACCGATCAGATCACATCCTTGCGCGAAGCATTGGCCGCAGCCACGGATATCAATGCCTTTGTGGAGTATCTGAAGGTCAAAAATTACAAGTTTGGCGGAAATCAAGCCAGTCGAGCGGCTGAGCAGTTGCCGCTATCAAGCTTGGACGAGATTGCCAAGATGAAAAATGGGCAGGCCTTGTTCAGCGTGACTCCCAAGGGGGTGCAGGTCACCGTGCTCGCCGGCTCCCGGGGTCAGCCCGTGGATGAGGTCCGTGCTCAACCGGCCATCGAGCAATTCCTGCTGAATGAGCGCAAGCGAAAACTGGTTGAGGATGACTCGAAGGCGCTTCGCAAGGCAGCGAAGATTGAATATGTCGGGGACTATGCCAACGGGGCACCTAAATCGCTGGAGGAGAAGCTGAACGTTTCGCCTACACGATCGCCCTTGGTGGACGCCTCGGCTTCGGCAACCGAGTATGTTCCTCCTGCGCCAGCACCTCTGGCGTCAGCCCCGGTTGACACGGCCCCTGCGGAGCCATTCACCGCATCCAGCCCAAGCGGGAAGGCGTTGCAGCAGGGCCTCAAGGGCTTCAAGTGACATGTGAGTTGCAGATTGCCAAACCCGGAAATATCAAGGAAGGCTCAGACATGATTGCTAGGCGAATTTTTTCTGCTTTTATTGCCGCGCTGTTCTGCCTCGGTGGTGCATGCGCTCAAACCCCCGACACCTCTGAGTACATCCTCGGTACGGGCGACGTGATCAAGGTCACCGTCTATCAGGTGCCCGATTTGAGCGTGGAAGCTCGTATTTCTGAGCTCGGCCAGATCACCTTCCCTCTGTTGGGTAGCGTGATAGTGGGCGGCAGCACTCCAACGGGAGTCCAGGAAAAGATCGCCAAGGCCCTCAGGGATGGGGGCTTCGTGTTGAAGCCGCAGGTGATCGTATCGATCCTGCAGGTCAAGAGCAATCTGGTGTCGATCCTGGGTCAGGTCGGCAAGCCGGGTCGCTACCCGATCGAGACGGTCAACACGAAGGTGTCCGAAATCATTGCTGCGGCCGGTGGGATATTGCCCGGCGGCTCAGATGTCGTCACGTTGGTCGGCACCCGAAATGAGAAGCCGGTGCGGCTCGAGATTGACGTGCCAGCCATCCTTCAGGCAGGGAAAAACGAACTCGACGTGAATGTCACCAACGGCGACATCATCTACGTGGCCGTAGCGCCCACCGCCTACATCTACGGAGAGGTTCAGCGCCCCGGTGTCTTTCCGATCGAGCGAGGTATGAGTGTGCTTCAGGCGCTCGCGCACTCGGGGGGGGTCACGCCGAGGGGTACTGAACGAGGCATGCGCGTGCATCGCCGTGACAGCAAGGGGGTTGTTCAGATCCTCGACCTGAAGATGGCTGACATTGTTGAACCAGGCGACGTGATCTACGTTCGCGAATCGGTTTTTTAAGGCGCGTTGGAATGACAGCTGGCCAAGTTTTCCGAATTCTCTGGGCGCGAAAGTGGCTCTTCCTCGCGCTGTTTGTGGTCGTCGCCGTCGCGGGTGGCGCCTTCACGCTCACTCGCCCGAAGGTCTACGTCGCCAATGCATCTTTGGTGGTTGATGCACGACCAGATCCCCTGCTTGGGGCACTGGCGGTGCCTGCCAACATGGCCACCCAGGTGGAGATCGTCAAGAGCGACAAGGTGGCGACTCGCGTCGTGAAGATTCTTGGGGTCGAGCGCTCGCCGGAGGCGGTGCAGCAGTGGCGTGAGGCGACCAAAGCCAAGATTCCTTTGGACCGATATTTCGCAGACCTTCTCGATCGGGGGCTCGTTATCGAGGCAGGTAATGGCAGCAACGTCATCAACCTGACCTTCAGCGCTCAGGATCCCGCCTTTGCGGCCGCAGCGGTCAACGCGTTCGTGCAGGCGGCGATTCAGGTATCAATCGAACTCCAGATTGACCCAGCGAGGCAGTCAACTCCGTTCGTTGAAGCTCAGGTCCAGGCGGCTCGCAAGACGCTGGAGGAGGCGCAGGCAAAGCTCTCGCAGTTCCAGCGCACCAAGGGAATCGTCGTCTCTGACGAAAGGCTGGATGACGAGAATGCAAAACTGAACGCCCTATCGAGCCAACTGGCCGCCGCGCAGGTCCAGAGGGTCGAAACTTCCGGACGGCAACGCGACAGCGGGACTGATGTGTCACCCGACGTTCAGCAGAGTGGTTCAGTCCAGTCGCTCAGGAGTCAGCTCTCCAGACTCGAACTCAATCTGGCCGAAATTAGCGATGTCATGGGGGACAACCACCCCCAGCGACAGCAGATCCAGCATCAAATTGCTGACGTGAGACGACAGATCGCCGAAGAGGTGCGTCGCGTATCAGGCGGCGCAGCAGTAACAAGCCGCGCGAGTTCTAAGATGGTTTACGAGTTGCAGTCGCTGGTGGAAGAGCAAAAGCAGCGAGTACTCTCTTTACGGTCTGACAAGGACCAGATAGCCATCCTTGTGCGCGATGTCGAATCAGCCAACCGCGCCTATGAGGCGCTGAGCCAACGCTCAACTCAGATCAATCTGGAATCTCAAAACAACAAATCGCCGCTACGGGTTTTGAGCGTGGCAGTAGAGCCTTTTGAGCCGTCCTTCAAAGCGGTGGCAAAGGGAATCGTGATGTCGGTGGTCGGCGGCCTTGTACTGGGTATCGCGGTCGCCATGCTGCTGGAGTTCTTGAATCGCCGTGTGAGGAGCCCTGAGGATCTTGCCATTCTTCATGGGGTGCCCGTTATCGGCGTGCTTCGCCCAGCCAACTCAAAGCGTCGCATTTTTCGCAGGATGGCTAGCGCGAACGCCCCACCCAATGTGACTCCGTTGCTGTCAGGGGCACGTCCATGAAGGTCAATTTCAGCAATCTCCCCGCGGTTTCGCGCGCCAACCGATCGATCGGCGCGATCCTGATGGACGCTGGACTTCTGTCTCCCGAGGATGCCGAGAGGATCCTTCTTTTGCAGAAAGAGAAGAACCTTCGTTTCGGGGATGCCGCCATCGCCTTGGGCATCCTTACAGAAGCGGACATCCAGTTTGCTCTTTCGAGGCAGTTCTCTTACCCGTATCTGCGAGCAGTCGACCAAAAAAAGCCTGTCAGCACTGAACTGGTTACTGCGTATCAGCCTTTCAGTCCTTGCGTGGACCAACTCCGCGCCATTCGCAGCCAGTTGATGATGCGGTGGTTCGACAAGCTCGAGC
>NCFZ01000241.1 GCA_002281415.1 Burkholderiales bacterium 28-67-8
GACGGCGTGCTCGTGGTCGCAGATGCCCGCGAGGTCGTCAGTCACCCCGACATCGACATCGTTGTCGAGTTGATCGGCGGCTACGGCGTGGCGCGCGCGCTGGTGCTTGAAGCCATCGCGGCGGGCAAGCATGTGGTCACCGCCAACAAGGCGCTGCTCGCCGTGCACGGCACCGAGATCTTTGCCGCCGCGCGCGAAAAGGGCGTGGTCGTGGCCTTCGAAGCCGCGGTGGCCGGTGGCATTCCGATCATCAAGGCCCTGCGCGAAGGCCTCACGGCCAACCGCATCCAGTGGATCGCCGGGATCATCAACGGCACCACCAACTTCATCCTGTCGGAGATGCGCTCGAAGGGGCTCGACTTTGGCGTCGTGCTCAAGGAAGCGCAGGCGCTTGGTTATGCCGAGGCCGACCCCACGTTCGACATCGAAGGCATCGATGCGGCGCACAAGCTCACGCTGATGAGCGCCATCGCGTTCGGGGTGCCGGTGCAGTTTGACCGAGCGCACATCGAAGGCATCACCGCGTTGCAAGCGGCTGACATCGGCTACGCCGAGCACCTGGGCTACCGCATCAAGCTGCTGGGCATCACCAAGCGGCGCGACGACGCCGGCGGCATCGAGTTGCGCGTGCACCCGACCTTGGTGCCCACCAAGCGGCTGATCGCCAACGTCGAAGGCGCCATGAACGCGGTGATGGTGCAAGCCGATGCCGTGGGCAGCACGCTGTACTACGGCAAGGGTGCCGGGTCCGAGCCCACCGCCTCGGCGGTGATCGCCGATCTGGTCGACATCACCCGGCTGCACACCGCTGATCCGCACCACCGCGTGCCGCATCTGGCGTTCCAGCACGACGCGCTGGCTGCCACGCCGGTGCTGCCGATGGAGCAGACCATCACGTCGTTCTACCTGCGGCTGCAAGTCACCGACCAGGCGGGCGTCATGGCGCGCATCGCCGGCATCCTGGCCGAGCACGCCATTTCGATCGACGCGTTGCTGCAGCGCCCGAATGACGGCCAGAGCGGCACCGGCACGGCGCACACCGACGTGATCATCCTCACGCACGACACCGTCGAGTCCGAGATGAATCGCGCCATCGCGCAGATGCAAGCGCTGCCCACGGTGCTCGCGCCGATCGTGCGCATCCGCAAGGAAGAACTCAGTTGAGCCGCGCACACATCCCAGGAGCGATCGCTTGAAGTACCAGAGCACC
>NCFZ01000088.1 GCA_002281415.1 Burkholderiales bacterium 28-67-8
GTCGAGACATCACCCCGAGGTACTTCGACACCGCCAGCAGCACCAGCGACATCAGCCCCGTGACCTCTTCGTTCGGACGTTTCCAGTTTTCGGAGGAGAAAGCGAAAACGGTCAGAAACTCGACGCCACGGTCTGCGCAAGCGAGCACCGTCTTGACCAGCGTGTCGACGCCTTGCTTGTGGCCGAGAAATCGCGGCTTGAAGTGTTTCTTGGCCCAGCGACCATTCCCGTCCATCACGATGGCGATGTGACGCGGGACCTTCGACACAGCGGGCAATGCGCTCACTGGATCGCCGGTCTCGACAGTTCAGCAACGAACACAGCGCCGGCTCGGGTCATACGGCCATCACTTCGGCTTCTTTGGCCGTGACCAACCGGTCGATCTCGGCAATGGTGCGGTCGGTGAGCTTTTGAACCTCGTCCAACGAGCGGCGCTCATCGTCCTCGGAGATTTCCTTGTCCTTGAGCAGGCGCTTGGCGTGCTCATTGGCATCACGGCGCAGGTTGCGCACGGCGATGCGGGCGTCTTCCCCGGCGTTGCGCACGACCTTGGTCAGATCCTTGCGACGCTCTTCGGTGAGCGCGGGCATCGGCACGCGGATCAGGTCACCCTGGGTCGACGGGTTGAGACCCAGATCACTCTCGCGGATGGCCTTTTCGATCTTGGCGCCCATGCCCTTTTCCCAGGGCTGCACGCTGATCGTGCGGGCATCGAGCAAGGTCACGTTGGCCACTTGGGTGATGGGCACATCGGACCCGTAATAGTCGACCTGCACCTGATCTAGGATGCCCGGATGGGCGCGCCCGGTGCGGATCTTGTGGATCTCGTTCTTGAACGATTCCACCGAGCGAGCCATCTTCTGCTCTGCGTTTTTCTTGATGTCGGCAATGCTCATCGCCTGTTCCTGCTCACAACGGTTTTACACATGGACGAGGGTGCCCTCGTCCTCGCCCAGGACCACGCGCTTGAGCGCTCCCGGCTTGAAGATGCTGAACACCTTGATGGGCAGCTTCTGATCGCGACACAGGGCAAAGGCAGTGGCGTCAAGCACCTGCAAATTGCGATTGATCGCTTCGTCGAAGCTGATGTGTGAATAGCGGGTGGCGTTTGGGTCTTTCTTGGGGTCGGCGCTGTACACGCCGTCGACCTTGGTCGCCTTCAAGACGATTTGGGCACCGATCTCGGCACCACGCAACGCGGCTGCCGTGTCGGTGGTGAAGAACGGGTTGCCAGTGCCCGCCGCGAAGATGACCACCTTGCCCTCTTCGAGGTACTGCAGGGCCTTCGGACGCACATAAGGCTCGACCACCTGCTCGATCGCGATGGCCGACATGACGCGTGCGGTCATGCCCTCCTGCCGCATCGTGTCGGCCAGCGCCAGCGCGTTCATCACGGTGGCCAGCATGCCCATGTAATCAGCGGTCGCCCGGTCCATGCCGACCGAGCCGCCAGCCACGCCGCGAAAGATGTTGCCGCCGCCGATCACGACGGCCACCTCGCAGCCCAGCAGCGTCACCTCCTGGACCTCACGCACCATGCGCACGATGGTGGCGCGATTGATGCCGTAGGAGTCATCGCCCATCAGGGCTTCACCGGACAGTTTGAGCAGGATGCGCTTGTAGGCTGGCATGAAGTCCTTTCCTGTTCGTGACGATCGAGAGAGTCTAAACGGAGCCTCCCCGCAGCCCGTGCCGCGAGGAGACCCCAAAGGGGATCAGGCCCCCTTGGCGGCGGCCACTTGCGCGGCCACTTCGGCAGCGAAGTCGTCGACCTTCTTCTCGATGCCCTCGCCCACGACGTACAGCACGAAACCCGTGACCTGCGTGTTCACGGCCTTGAGCATGGCTTCCACCGTCTGCTTGTCGTTCTTGACGAAAGCCTGGTTGAACAGGCTGACTTCCTTAAGGTACTTTTGCACCGAGCCCTCGACGCGCTTGGCGACGATTTCGGCCGACTGCGGTGCCTTGCCTTCGGCTCGGGCCTTTTCGGCGTCTTCCTCGGCCTTTTGCGACGCGATCGAGCGCTCCTTGTCGATCAGCGCGGTGGGCACGTCGGAGGAGGCCAACGACACCGGCTTCATCGCAGCAACGTGCATGGCAACGTCCTTGGCGGCCGTCTCGTCGCCCTCGAACTCGACCATCACACCGATGCGCGTGCCGTGCAGGTAGTTCGCCAGCTTGCCGCCATCAGCGTAGCGCTTGAAGCGGCGGATCGCCACGTTCTCGCCGATCTTGCCGATCAGGCCCTTGCGCACGTCCTCGAGCGTCGGGCCGAAGCTGTCTTGCTCATAGGGCAGCGCCGACAGCGCAGCCACATCTGCCGGGTTGTGCTTGGCGACCAATTCAGCGCAGGCCTTGGAAAACGCCAGGAACGAGTCGTTCTTCGACACGAAGTCGGTCTCGCAGTTGACTTCGACCATGGCGCCCAAACGGCCATCCACGTAGGCCGAGACCACGCCTTCGGCGGTGATGCGCGAGGCGGCCTTGCCGGCCTTGCTGCCGAGCTTGACGCGCAGCAGTTCTTCGGCGCGCTCCATGTCGCCGGCGGCCTCGGTCAGCGCCTTCTTGCACTCCATCATCGGCGCGTCAGTCTTGGCGCGCAGCTCTGCCACCATGCTTGCTGTGATTGCGGACATTTGCTGTTCTCCTCAGTTCTTGGCCATCAACTGCGCGACGCAGGGTGGCCGATCGGTACACATTGAAAAAAGGGGCTGAAACAGCCCCTTTGGATCCCACCGCAGTGAGAGGTCTCCTGGATCAGCGGGCCTCGACGACTTCCACGAACTCGTCGCTGCCAGCGGCGGCTTGCGCCACCTCGTTACCGGCATTGGCCTTGCCTTCGATCACGGCATCGGCAACTGCCTTCGCGTACAAGGCCACGGCCTTGGCGGAGTCATCGTTGCCTGGAATGACGTAATCGATGCCCAACGGAGAGTGGTTGGAGTCCACCACGCCGACCACGGGGATGCCGAGCTTGTTGGCTTCGGCAATGGCGATCTTGTGATAGCCCACGTCGATCACGAACAAGGCGTCAGGCAACGCGCTCATGTTCTGGATGCCGCCGATGTCTTTTTCAAGCTTGATCAGCTCGCGCTGGAACATCAGCGCTTCTTTCTTGATGCGGATTTCGGTGCCGGCTTCGATCTGGGCCTGCATGTCCTTCAGACGCTTCAATGAGCCCTTGACGGTCTTGAAGTTGGTCAGCATGCCGCCGAGCCAGCGCTGGTCGACGTAAGGCATGCCGGCACGGGAAGCCTCGAGCGCCACCACTTCGCGAGCCTGGCGCTTGGTGCCCACCATCAGGATGGAGCCGCGCTTGGCGGACAGCTGGCGAATGAACTTCAGCGCATCGTTGAAAAGAGGCTGCGTCTTTTCAAGGTTGATGATGTGAATCTTGTTGCGGTGGCCGTAGATGTACGGGGCCATCTTGGGGTTCCAGAAGCGGGTCTGGTGTCCGAAGTGGACGCCGGCTTCCAGCATTTCGCGCATGCTTACTGACATGGATATCTCCAAAGGTTGGTTCTAAAATCCGGCTGAAATTGACATGTCACTTGGCACTGGGCCAACGCACATGCAACACCTTTCGATAGCCGGATTTGCGGATGTGTTTGTTCGCGGTTGGGTCGACTGCCTTGCCCCGGAAAAACCCGTCGATGATAGCAGCCCCGACTCGCTTTTGGCCCGCCCCGAGATGCGGCGAGCCGCTCACGGCGCGCCCGACCCGCGCCGCCTCGTTGACATGACCGCGCACATCGCCGTGATCGGCGCCGGCGTGGTCGGCGTCACCTCAGCCTACGAACTTGCCGCGGCCGGGCACGCCGTGACCGTTTTCGACCACGGCGGCACGATCGCTGGAGAAGCCAGCTTCGCGCCGGCCGGCCTGGACGGCCCGGGCTGGGCGCTGGGCTGGTCCGCGCTGGCGGCTCGTGGCGCCCGCTGGCCGGGCTTCGGTCTCGGCGCCAATCCGCCGCACTGGATCTGGGCCGCAAAGTGGCTTCACGCCCATCGCCGATCGGCGCTGCCGCTGCTGCAGCAGCGCGTGCAGCGCCTCGCGGCCTACAGCCTCGAGCGCACGCAGGAACTGACGCGGTCGCTCAACCTCGAGTTCGAGAACTCCTCTGGCGTGCTGGTGCTCAGCCGCAGCGCGACCGACACCAAACGCATGGACGGCGCTATCGCGGCGCTCGAACAACTCGGCGTGGCGCACCGGCGGCTGGCGGGCGATGAGTGCCTGGGCGCCGAGCCCGGACTCAACCCGCAAGCCCTGCCCGACGCGGCCGTTCATCTGCCGCAAGAAGGCACCGCCAACTGCCGCGAGTTCACCCACCTGATGCGCCAGCACGCCGAACGACTCGGTGTGCGCTTCGGGTTCCACACGCAGGTCACCGCCATTTCGGCCGGCGAGAAGCCGGTGCTGACCCTGCGCTCGACTGCGCCCCAGGCGACCAGGGCTGGCTCAGTGCATGAGCCAGCGGCCGCTGACGAGCGCCCCGCGTTCGACGCCATCGCCGTGTGCAGCGGGCTCGGCTCGCTCCCGCTGCTGGCCGCCGGCGGCCTGAAGCTGCCGATGGTCGGCGTGCAGGGCCATTCGGTGACTCTGCCGCTGCGTCTGGACGACATCACCGCGCAGTCGATCGGGCCGCGTTCGGCCGTGATCGACGCCGGCGCACGGATCTCGATCACGCGCTCGGGATCGCGGGTGCGCGCGGCCGCCGTGTCGCGCCTCGGGCGTCAGGCCAACACCGACGACCGCGCCGCGGTGCAGCCGCTCTACCGTGCGCTCGACCATTGGTTCCCGGGCTGCGCGCGCGCCAGCCAGTCGCAGCACTGGGCTGGCAGCTGCCCCGCCCTGCCCGACGGCTTGCCGCTCATTGGCGCCAGCGGCATTCCCGGCGTGTGGCTCAACCTGGGTCACGGCGACACCGGCTGGGCGATGGCCTGCGGCTCGGCGCGCGTGCTGGCCGATGCCATCACGCAGCGCACGCCGGGCATCGACATCGAAGGCCTGGGCGTCGAGCGCCTGCGTCGCTGACCGCATCACCCGCGCGGGTGATGCGCCGCGTGCAGCGCCTTCAACCGCTCGCGCGCCACATGGGTGTAGATCGTGGTGGTCGAGATATCGGCGTGCCCCAACAGCAACTGCACCGCGCGCAGGTCGGCACCGTGGTTGAGCAAATGGGTGGCGAAGGCGTGTCGCAAGGTGTGCGGTGACAGCGGCACGGCCACGCCGCCGCGCAACGCGTGCTGCTTGATCAGCTTCCAGAACATCTGCCTCGTCATCGGCGCGCCGCGCGCCGTGACGAACAGCGCATCGCTGACCTGACCCTTGAGGATCAACGAGCGGGCGTCAGCTGCATAGCGCACCAGCCAGCTTCTGGCCTCCTCGCCAAACGGCACCAGCCGCTCCTTGGCGCCCTTGCCGGTGATGCGCAAGGCGCCTTCGACCAGCCCCAGGTGCACCGTCTTGAGCGTCACCAGCTCGCTCACCCGCAGGCCGCTGGCGTACATCAACTCGAGCATGGTGCGATCGCGCAGACCGAGCGGTGTGGCCACGTCGGGCGCAACCAGCAGCGCTTCGACCTGCGCTTCGCTCAGCGTCTTGGGCACGCGCAGCGCCTGGCGCGCGGCCAGCAACTTGAGCGTGGGATCAGCGTCGATCAGCCGTTCGCGCAGCGCCCAGCGGAAGTAGCGCTTGAACACCGTGAGCCGGCGGTTGCTGCTGCTGGCCTGGCTGCCGGCGTGGCGTGCCAGCGCGTATTCGCGCAGGTGGGTCTCGGTGCTGGCGTGCAGCGCGGCGCCGGCGTGATCGGCCAGCCACTGCGCAAAGAGCGTGAGGTCGCGCCGGTAGGCGGCCAGCGTGTTGGCGGCCAGCCCGTCTTCGATCCACATCGCATCGATGAAGCGATCGATCGCCGCGCCGCTGATCTGGATGGGGTTCATGGGCCTCGCAGGAACGCCCCGGCGCTCAGGCCCGGGCGGATCCTCATTCTCGCGGCTGGCAAACTCGGCGCTTATGTCCAACGCCCTCGTGCTGCTGCCCGACTTGCTGCTGATCATCACGGGCTACGTGCTGTGCCGTCACACGCAGCTCAACCGCACGGTGTGGGACGCGGTCGAGCGGCTCACCTACCACCTGCTGTTTCCGGTGCTGCTGTTCAGCTCGATCATGAAGAGCCCGCTGCAGCCCGCGCAAACCGCCGGCCTGGCGCTCACCGGTGTGGGCACCGTGGCGTGCGGCATTGCGCTGTCGTACGCCATCGGGCACTGGCCGAGGCTGGACCGGCGGCTGCACGCCTCGGGCGCTCAAACTGCGTTTCGCTTCAACTCGTTCATCGCGCTGGCGCTGGCCGAGCGTCTCGGCGGCGCCGGCTCGGTGACCTCGATGGCGCTGCTCATCGCGCTGTGCGTGCCGCTGTGCAACGTGGCCGCGGTGTGGCCGCTGGCGCGTCACGGCGGCCAGTCTTACCTGCGTGAGCTGTCGCGCAACCCGCTCATCCTGGGCACGCTGGCGGGCTTGCTGGCGAATCTGGGCGGGCTGCAGTTGCCCGAGGCGGTGGGCACCAGCTTGCACCGTGTGGGCCTGGCCGCCTTGCCGCTGGGCCTGATGGCCGTGGGCGCGGGCCTCAAGCTCGGCGGCCTGCGCGAATCACCGACGCTCGCCGCAGCGCTGCTGGGCATCCGCCACGTGGCGCTGCCGCTCGTCGCGCTCGGCCTGTCGGGCCTGCTGGGGCTGCCATCGGCACAGCGCGCAGTGGTGGTCGGCTTTGCCGCGCTGCCCACCGCCTCGAGCGCCTACGTGCTGGCCGTGCGCATGGGTGGCAATGGCCCGTTCGTCGCCGGGCTGGTGACCGTGTCGACGCTGCTCGGGATGATCAGCGTGCCGGCGTGGCTGGCGCTGGGTGGGCTGCGCTGACGGCTTCGAGCTGCTGGGCCAGCGCCCAGTCGATGTGCTCGCGCAGCAGTTCGCTGGCGCCGTCTCTTGCCTCGGCCAGTGCGCCTCGCAGCGCGGCGTGGATGTCCACCGCAGCATCCGAGCGCAGCGCGTTGCCCATAGCCACCGCCAGGTTGCGCTGCCAGCGGGCGTGGCCGATGCGACGGATGGCGCTGCCTTCGGTGTGGCGCAAGAAATCGGCCTCGCTCCAGCGCCACAGCTCGAGCAGCGTGGCATCGCCCAGCGGGGCGCGCACATCGAAGTCGGGCAAGGTGCTGCGCTGCGCGTACTTGTTCCACGGGCACGCCAGCTGGCAGTCGTCGCAGCCGTAGATGCGGTTGCCCATCGCTGCGCGGAACTCCTCGGGAATCGCCCCGTCGTGCTCGATCGTCAGATAGCTGATGCAGCGCCGCGCGTCGAGCCGATACGGCGCCACGATCGCCTGCGTGGGGCACACATCGATGCATGCGGTGCAGCTGCCGCAATGCGCGTCGAGCCCCTCGGTGAGCGGCAGCGGCAAGTCGAGGTAGATCTCGCCCAGAAAGAACATCGAACCTGCCTCGCGGTGCAGCGTGAGCGTGTGCTTGCCGCGCCAGCCCAGACCGCTGTGCGTGGCCAGCTCCACCTCGAGCACCGGTGCCGAGTCGGTGAACACGCGGTGCCCGAACGGCCCCACCGCCTGCGCGATGCGATCGGCCAGCGTCTGCAGCCGCTGGCGCAGCACCTTGTGATAGTCGCGGCCCCGTGCGTAGATTGACACCGTGGCCTGCTCGGGCGAGCGCAGCCGTTGCCATTCGATGGCCTGCCAGTCGCCATCGGCGGCCCCGGGTTGTGGCCCGTCCGAGGGCTCGGTTCTCGGCAGGTAATCCATGCGCGCAGTCAGCACGCGCAGCGTGCCATTCACCAGCTCGGCCGGCCGCGCACGCGTCATGCCGTGGCGCGACATGTAATGCATGGAACCATTGAAGCCGGCGGCCAACCAATCCTGCAAGCCGGTCTCGGCGCTGCCGAGGTCGATGTCGGCCACCCCGATCTGGGAAAATCCGAGTTCAGTGGCCCACTGCTGCACCCGAGGCCACAACGCCGACGCCTCCAGCCCCGTTTGCCCCTCATTCGCAGCGACCATGCAACCTTCCACCCGACCCGAACGACCGGCATGCCGATCTTAGAAGCCCGCACCGTGCGCTGGCCCGACGAGGCCTCTTGCGCCAGCACGGCGCAGGCGCTGGCCGCGCGGCCGGGCATCGCTCGCGCCTTCATCGAACTGCACGGCACGCTGGGCGCGGGCAAGACCACCTTCGTGCGGCACCTGCTGCGCGCGCTGGGCGTCACCGGTCACGTCAAGAGCCCCACCTACGCGGTGGTCGAGCCCTACTCGACGGCAGCCTTCGAGGTCTGGCACTTCGATTTCTATCGCTTCGAAGACCCGCAGGAATTCGAGGACGCGGGCTTTCGCGACATCTTCGCCAGCCCCGGACTGAAGCTCGCCGAGTGGCCCGAACGCGCCGCCGGGCTGCTGCCGCCGTGCGACCTGCGCATCGACATCACATTGCTTGACGCTGACCCGACCGACGACGACCGCGATCCGTGCCGCGAAGTGCGCCTGCAGGCTTGCACGCCGCTCGGCGTGGCGCTGTTGCCATGACGATGGTGCCGCCGATCCCCTCGCCCCTGACCGAGCGGCGCCGCGCGCTGGGCCGCATGGGCGTGCTGGTGCTGTCGCTGGGCGCCACCGAGCTGGCGCGCGGTGCCGCGATCGTTGCGGTGCGCGTGTGGCCGGCCGCCGACTACACGCGCGTGACGATCGAGTCCGACAGCGCGCTGTCGGCGCGGCACTTCATCGCCGAGAACCCGGCGCGGCTGGTCATTGATGTCGACGGGCTCGACCTGAGCACCGAGCTGCGCGAACTCGTCGGCAAGGTGCGCGCCGACGACCCGTTCATCGCCGGCATGCGCATCGGCCAGTACCAGCCGCGCGTGGTGCGCATGGTCATCGACCTCAAGCAATCGACCAAGCCGCAGCTGTTTTCGCTGCTGCCGGTGGCGGCCTACCGCCACCGCATGGTGTTCGACCTGTACCCCACCGAAGAGCGCGACCCGCTGCTCGCGCTCATCCAGGGCCGCGACCAGTCCAGCCAGCAAGCCGCGCAGGCGGTGCGCGATGCGCTGGGCGAATTCATCGACCAGGTCGATCGCCCCGGCGCGGCAGCACCCGACAAGCCCGCCAGCGGCAGCGCGACCGTCAGGGCCGGCGGTGCTGCCGCCTCGGCCAGCGCCGCCGCACCGCCCGAGGCGCGCGCGTCAGCTGCCGGGCGCGTCAACCGGCTGGTGATCGTGGCGCTTGACCCCGGTCACGGCGGCGAGGACCCCGGCGCCGTGGGCCCGAGCGGCCTGCGCGAAAAAGACGTCGTGCTCGCCGTGGCGCTGCAGCTGCGCGACCGCCTCAACGATGTACCCGGCATGCGCGCCATGCTCACGCGCGACGCTGACTTCTTCGTGCCGCTGCAAGACCGCGTGCGCAAGGCGCGCCGGGTGCAGGCCGACCTGTTCGTGTCGATCCACGCCGATGCCTTCTTCACGCCCGAGGCGCGCGGCGCGTCGGTCTTCGCGCTCAGCTCGGGCGCCGCCAGCAGCGCCACCGCGCGCTGGATGGCCAACCGCGAAAACGCCGCCGACCTGGTGGGCGGCATCAACGTCAAGGCCAAGGACGCCGAAGTCATGCACGCCCTGCTCGAC
>NCFZ01000242.1 GCA_002281415.1 Burkholderiales bacterium 28-67-8
GGCGCGCTTTTATTGACCTTCGTCCGACTCCGGTGGGGGCGCCCCTGCCGTCGATAATCGACCCCATGAAAATCCGGTTCACCAAGATGCAGGGCGCCGGCAACGACTTCGTTGTGCTTGACGCCACGCAAGAGCCGCTCAGCCTGTCGCCCGATCAGCTGCGCCGCCTGGCCGACCGCCGCTTCGGGGTAGGCGCCGATCAGATCCTGGTCGTCACGAACCGCCCCTCCACGGACGTCGATTTCGGCTACCGCATCTTCAACCACAGCGGTGAAGAGGTCGAGCAGTGCGGCAACGGCGCCCGGTGCTTCGTGCGCTACGTGCGCGACAAGGGTCTGTCCGAGAAGTCGACGCTGCGCGTGCAAACCGTCAACAGCCTGCTCGAGCTGCACCTGCTCCCCGACGGCCGCGTGCGCGTCGACATGAACGCGCCGGTGTTCGACCTGCCGCGCGTGCCGTTTCATGCCGCAGGCTTGCGGCCGCACCGTGTGCCGGTCAAGGGCGATGCCGACGGCAAGCTGTTCGAAATGTGGCCGCTCAACATCAAGGGCCATTCGGTCGAGGTGGCGGTGCTGTCGATGGGCAACCCGCACGCGGTGCAGCTCGTCGACGATGTCGACACGGCGCCGGTCGAATCGCTCGGCCCGCTCATCGAGCACCACACCAGCTTTCCGCGGCGCGTCAACGCCGGCTTCATGCAGGTCGTCTCGCGCAGCCACATCCGTTTGCGGGTGTTCGAGCGCGGCGCGGGCGAGACGCTGGCGTGCGGCACGGGCGCTTGCGCCGCGGTGGTGGCCGGCATCCGGCTCGGGCTGCTCGATGCCGTGGTCGATGTCGACACGCGTGGCGGACGCCTGACCATCGAATGGCAGGGCAACGCATCGGGCTGGTCCAGCCACGTGTTCATGTCCGGACCTGCCGAAACGGTTTTCGAAG
Organism: Burkholderiales bacterium 28-67-8; assembly: GCA_002281415.1. Taxonomy (GTDB): domain Bacteria; phylum Pseudomonadota; class Gammaproteobacteria; order Burkholderiales; family Burkholderiaceae_C; genus PBB1. The sequence continues at coordinate 937 of NCFZ01000242.1, forward strand.
GCGAAATCGACCTGTGAGCTGCGGCACCGCCGCTGCACATCTTCATCAACAAACCATGAGCACCACACCGTGAGCAACGCCACCGGAGTCCAGGGCATCACCGAAACCGACATCGCCAATTACCTGGCGAACACGCCCGGTTTTTTCGAGCGTCACGCCGAGCTGCTCAGCTCCATCCAGCTGACCAGCCCGCACGGCCCGCGCGCGGTGTCGCTGCAGGAGCGGCAGATGGACCTTTTGCGCGAGCGGCTCAAGGGCTTCGAGCACAAGATC
>NCFZ01000089.1 GCA_002281415.1 Burkholderiales bacterium 28-67-8
GGTGTTGAGGCCCTCGATGGTGTCGAGTTCGGTGACGCGGTGCTCCCAGCGCTCTTGCGCGCGGGTGAGCGAGGCCTTCAGCTCAGGCAGCGCCTGCGGCGTGGCGCATTCGGACTGCAAGCGCGGCAGCAGCGACTCGAGGTGGCGCGGGTTGTGCGCGCGGCTGCGCTCGAGCATCAACTCGAGATGCGCCACCAGCTCGGCGGCCTGCGGATACGGCAGCGGCGAGCCCAGCGCGGCGCCCAGCGCGGCGACGTCACCGGTGCGATAGAAGTCCCACACCGGCTGCGGATTGACTGGCACATGGAACAGCACCGGCACGCGCCAGCCCGGCTCGGACAGCGTCAGCCCGTGGCTGATGAGGCGCGTCCACACGCCGGCATGGCGCGACACGCCGTGCGCTTCGAGCGTGGCGGTTCGCTCGAGCATGAGCGGGCGCACCGCGGGGCCGTCACCGACCACGTCGATGTGCGCGAGCGCCACGTCGAACAGATCGGGTGCGATCCAGCGGCTCGGCCGCGCGCCCGACACCGCCTTTTGCAGCAGCACGTAGCCCAGGCGGTCGAGGTGTTCCTCGAACCCGGTGCTGCGCTCGGCGATGAAGTCGCCCGGCTTGACCACCTGCGGCAGCCGGTAGGCCGCCTGACGCACGCGCTCGAACTGGGCCTTGCCGATGTGCGACGGCAGCCGCTGCGCATGGCGGGGATTGGGCAGGTTGATGCGTTGCGGGGCCGCGGCGGCGGGCGTGGCGGGCAACGGGGTCGCCACGGGCAGATCAGAGGATGAAGGCATCGAGGCGGGTCGGCAAAGGGAAACCGACTCTAACCGCGCGTCCGCGCGCCACGCGGGGCGAATCCGCGGGGTGCGTCGCGCGCCCGGTGGTGGGCGCGCTCAGACCGTGCGCGGCTCGCTGGTCGGGCGTCCGGCGAAGTCGGTCCAGCGACGCAGCTTGAAGTCGTAGAGCTTGCAGCGCCGGGCGGTGTCGGCGTACCAGGCCCAGGAAAACGGCTGCACGACGATGCAGCCGGGCAGGCGTTCTTCGAGCAGCGCCTGCGCGGCCTTCAGTCGGTACAGCGGCACGCTCATGTCCACGTGGTGGGCGGTGTGAACCATGATGTGGTGCAAGGCCGCGCCCATGAACGAGCGGAAGGTCAGGTGCACCGTGGTCGACACGAACGGGTGCGCGGCCGACCAGGCGGATTTTTCGTCGTACCAGGCGATGTCGGTGTGCGTGTGGTGCGCATAGACCACGAAGCCGATCATGCCGTTCCAGAACACGAACGGCACCACGAAGCCCACCGTCAGCAGCCACCACACCGATTGGCCGGTGGCCGCAGCCGCAGCGACCAGAGCGCCGATCCACACGACAGCGGCCACGCTCACCAGCGCGCAGTCCCACAGGAACACGTTGCGCCGCGTGGGCATGGCGCGCCGGCTCGGGAAGAACATGCGCGTCCACCAGACCTCGACCAGGTAGTACAGCCACGGCGCCCAGCCGCTGCGATAGATGCGCTCGAGCAGCTGGCGCCCGGCCGGAAGCGCCTGGTACTCCTCCAGCGACAGCGGCTCCCAGACGAAGTCGAAGCCCTTGAGGTTGGTGTAGCCGTGGTGGACCACGTTGTGGCCGATCTCCCACAGGCTGTAAGGCGTGAGCGACGGCAGGAACACCAGCCGGCCCAGCCAGCGGTTCAGGCGGCGGTGCGGCGTGAAGCTCTGGTGGCACGCGTCGTGGCCCAGCACGAACAGCCGCCCGATGACAAAGCCGCAGGCCAGCGCCGCGAGCACCTGCACCAGCGCGTTGCTGGCGAAGATCGCGGTGCCCATGGTCAGCGCGTACAGCGCGAGGTCGATCGCCGTGAGCCACAGCGCATAGGCCGTGTTGCGCGTGGCGATGGGCACCAGCCAGGCGCGGATCAGTTTGCGGTGGGGAAACGTCGGGGCTGCGGCGGCTGGCGCGGCGGCCAGCCCGATGCCCGGTGAGGAAAGCGTCATCATGGATGCGTCCATCGAAATGGGACAGCCTAGAGCCAAACCCGGCCCGGCAGCTTGATGAGGATCAAGCCGCCGGCGCCCGCGGCGACAGCCGTTCACCCGATGGCCGCCGGCGCCCCGGCCGCCCCGGATCGCCGTGACTCACTCGGCGCGCAACGCCTGCTTGGCGCGCATCTTGGCGCTGATGTAGGCGCCATGCGGCACGTGGAGCAAGTCGCTGACACGGCGCATGAGGTGGTTCTCGTGCGCGGTGAGCACGCCGTCGGCATAGGCCACGCGCCACAGGTGCTCGACCATGCGGATCTTGTCTTCCATGTCGAACGCCTCGTTGATCTTCGAGGTGAACTGGAAGAAGTCGCTCGACGCCAGGGACGTCTGATGGGCCAGCTCGACCAGCTGCGCGGCTTCGTCATCGGACAGCTTGAACTTGTCGCGCAATGCCGACAGCACCTCGGCGCGTTCGGCGGGGTCGATCTCGACATCGGCACGCATCACTTCGACGAGCAGCACGGCGGTGGCCAGCTGCAGCGTGTGCTCCTCGCAGTGAGCGGGGCCGCCGGCGGCCGGGGCGAACATGGTGTCGAACAGATCTTTGAAGGTTTGCAGCATCGGTTTCGGTATCGCTGTGGGTGGAACACGGACCCGGGAAAGGTCACCGCCAGACCGCACACCACGGGGTGAGCGGCACTGGCTGCCCCCATGTAACGCGCGCTGGTGCCACTTCGACGACAAGACCCCTCAAGTGGGGCCGGATTGGGAAAAGACGGATGCCCCAAATCGGCCATTCGGGGTAAGGTATTTCCCAACCTCTTGCTGGCACCACCACCTCCCACGAGCGCGGCTGCAGCAATCGGCACACCCGACCCATCGCCCCGCCTCAGGAGGACCCCCCGTGTCAGCTAAATGGATGACGGCCGTTGCCGTCGCGTGCGCACTCGCCACCACCGCCCATGCCAAACCGCCGCCCAAGTCGGCCGACGAACTCCTCGCCGCCAAGATGGTGGGCACCTGGATCAACCCGCCCGACAGCGCCGACTACGAGGGCGTGCCCAGCCGGGAGGTCTACAACGCCGACGGCACCTACCTGTACTACGAGTACGAAGACAAGGCCTGCCACAAGCTGGCGAGTTCCACCGTTTCGAAGTGGTACGTCTGGGAGGGTGCGCTGTTCAACGAATACCCCGAAGGCAACCGGCTGAAGGACGCGATCGTCAGCATGCAGGGCAAGAAGGTGGTGCTGCGCTCGGCCGAGGACAACCTGACCTACCACCGCATCAAGTCAAAGGGGTGCCCCACCGACCTGCCGGCACCGACCGCCAGGCGCTGAGCCGCTTGGCCGAGGGCCGATCAGGCCTGGCAGGCCAGCGTGCGCAGTGCCAGGCTGAACGGGCCTTCCTGACGGTCGGCAATGATCACGCTCATGTGGCTGATGCGGAAGGCATCGAGCGGATCCATCCCGCGCACTTCACGGCCCCGATAGGTGGGCATCAGGTCCGAGACCGGCAGACGCACCTGCGTCCACACGCCGGCCGGCGCCTCGAAGCTCGCCTGGTACGTCAGCCCCTCGACGCCACCGTCGGTGCGCACATTCAGCTTGTAGCGCTTGCCGTCGCCGCGCACGTCGAGCAAGAAGCTGTCAGCGCCCAGTGGCCGCTGCGTCAGCGTGCCCGAGCGCAAGGCGCAGAACCCGCCGTTGTTCTCCAGCGAGAGCGTGCCCTCGAAGACGGCAAACCCCTCGGGGTCATGGCTGACGCGGCTACTCGAGACGCCGCCCATCACGACGTCATCGACGGTCACCCAGTCGGTCAGCGAGTCAGGAAGTTCAAAGTGGATGAGGACTTGGGTCATGGTGGTTGCGTGGTGTTGGTGGCGCCGGGTCTGGCCTGGGGTGGTAACTCGCAACCGCAGTTGCGGCAAAAACGGGCCACGGCTTCGTGCCCTTCGCTCAGGCACACAGGGCAGTTTCGCCGGGCCGAAACAGGCCGCCCGCCGAGGCGCAGTGCCGTGAACTCGGCGCTCACGATACCCGTGGGAACGGCCAGTGTGCCCCAGCCGATGAGCATCATGAACGAGGTGATGAACCGCCCGAGCCCTGTCTTGGGCGTGATGTCGCCAAATCCCACGGTGGTCATGGTCGAGATCGCCCAGTACACCGACACCGGGATGTTGGTGAACCCGTTAGCCGGACCCTCCACGACGTACATGACGCTGCCCATCACGATGACCACGGCCAGCACGAAGCTGAGAAACACCAGGATCTTGCGCCGGCTCGCCATGAGGGCGGCGCCCAGCGCGGCGAACTCCTCGACGTACGCGGCCAGCTTGAGGATCCGGAACAGCCGCAGCAAGCGCAGCAGCCGCACGTCGATGAGGGCGTGAAGGCCGGGCACGAACAGCGCGGCCCAGGTCGGCAGCACGGCCACCAGATCGATCACGCCCAGCGCGCTGGATGCATAGCGCGAAGGCCGCCTGACACACGCCAGGCGAGCGATGTACTCCACCGTAAAGATCACGGTGAACACCCATTCGAGCACCATCAGGGGGCCGCCCCAGCGCGCATGCAGGGCTTCGAAGCTGTCCAGCATGACGACCGCCACGCTGGTCAGGATCAACCACACCAGCACCAGATCAAACAGCCGCCCGGCGCGGGTGTCGGATTCGAAGATGACGGTGTAGACCCGGAGACGCCAGCCGCCAAGGGGGCGGCCCAGCTCCGACTCGGATCCCGAAGGGTCAGCCACGGCCGCTCACTCCACCGTCACCGACTTGGCGAGATTGCGCGGCTTGTCGACATCGGTACCGCGCGCGCAGGCGGTGTGATACGCCAGCAGCTGCAGCGGCACCACGTGCAAGAGGGGTGACAGCGCGCCGTAGTTTTCGGGCATGCGGATCACGTGCAGGCCCTCACCCGATTCGATGCGCGTGTCGGCGTCGGCAAACACGAACAGCTCGCCGCCACGGGCGCGCACTTCCTGCAGGTTGCTCTTGAGCTTTTCGAGCAGCGCGTCGTTGGGTGCCACGGTGACCACCGGCATCTCGGCCGTGACCAGCGCCAGCGGGCCGTGCTTGAGCTCGCCGGCGGGGTAGGCCTCTGCGTGGATGTAGCTGATTTCCTTGAGTTTCAGCGCGCCTTCAAGGGCGATCGGGTAGTGCGCGCCACGGCCCAGGAAGAGCGCGTTTTCCTTGCGCGCAAACACCTCGGCCCAGGCGATGACCTGCGGCTCGAGCGCCAGCACGCCTTGCACTGCCACCGGCAAATGCCGCAGCGCGTGCAGGTGCTGAGCCTCGGCGTCGGCACCGAGCTGGCCGCGTGATTTGGCCAGCGCCAGCGTCAGCAAGAACAGGCCCACCAGCTGGGTGGTGAAGGCCTTGGTCGAGGCCACGCCGATCTCGACGCCGGCGCGCGTGATGAACGCCAGCGCGCACTCGCGCACCATCGCGCTGGTGGCCACGTTGCACACGGTGAGCGTGTGCGCCATGCCCAAAGCGCGGGCGTGCTTGAGCGCGGCCAGCGTGTCGGCGGTTTCCCCGCTTTGCGTGATGGTGACGACCAGCGTGCGTGCGTTGGGCACGCTGTCGCGGTAGCGGTATTCGCTGGCCACTTCAACCGACGTCGGTATCTTCGCGAGGCTCTCGAGCCAGTACTTGGCCACCGAGCCGGCGTAGTAGCTGGTGCCGCAAGCCAGGATCAGCACCGAGTCGACCTGCTTGAAGACTTCCGCAGCCGCTTCACCGAACAGCGCGGGCGAGATGGCATCGACCGCATCGAGCGTGTCGGCAATGGCCTTGGGCTGCTCGAAGATCTCCTTTTGCATGTGGTGGCGGTACGGCCCGAGCTCGGCCGCGCCGGTGTGGGCGTGCACGGTGCGCACCTCGCGCGCCACCGGCTCAAAGCCCTCGCCACGACGCGCGCTGATGCGCATGCCCGCGAGCTGCAGATCGACCACGTCGCCTTCTTCGAGGTAGACGATCTGGTCGGTCACGCCGGCCAGCGCCATGGCGTCGCTGGCCAGGTAGTGGTCGCCGGCGCGCTCGCCGGTGCCGATGCCCAGGATCAGTGGCGAGCCCTCGCGCGCACCGATCACTCGGTGCGGCTCGTCGCGGCAGAACACCGCGATCGCGTAGGCGCCACGCAACCGCGGCAGCGCACGCTGCACGGCGGCGAGCAGGTCGCCGTCGTACAGGCGGTCGATCAGGTGGGCGATGACCTCGGTGTCGGTCTGGCTGGCGAACACATAGCCCTGAGCCTGCAGTTCGGCGCGCAGCTCGTCGTGGTTTTCGATGATGCCGTTGTGCACCAGCGCCACGCGGTCGCCCGAGAAGTGCGGATGCGCGTTGTGCACCGCCGGCACGCCGTGCGTGGCCCAGCGGGTGTGGGCGATGCCGGTGCCGCTGGCGATGCCGTCGGCGGCCACGTTGCGCTCGAGCTCGGCCACGCGCTCGGTGCTGCGCGCACGCAGCAAGCCGCCGTGCTGGTGCACCGCGACGCCGCACGAGTCATAGCCGCGGTACTCGAGCCGCTTCAAGCCCTCGATCAGCACCGGGACGATGTTGCGCGTGCTGACCGCGCCGACGATGCCGCACATGGCAGTCTCCTGAGGAAATCAATTGGAGTCGATGTTACGCAGGCCCCCCGGCCGCGCACGACGACGAGCGTCAAGGCCGCGCGCCGAATCAGCGCTGCTTCACGATCACCAGGCCCTTGAGGTACTCGCCCTCGGGGAAGGTGATCGTCATCGGGTGGTCGGGCGCCGCACCGGTGCGCGCATGGATCTGGCCGTCGATGCCGGCATCGAGCCCGGCACCGGCGACGATCTTGTGGAACAGATCGGCGCTCACGCCGCCCGAGCACGAGAACGTGAACAGCAGGCCGCCCGGCTCGAGCAGCAAGAAGGCGAGCCGGTTGATGTCCTTGTAGGCGCGCGCCGCACGTTCGGCCTGCGCGGCGGTGGAGGCGAACTTGGGCGGGTCGAGCACGATGGCGTCGAAGCGCCGGCCCTGCTCGACAAAGCCGCGCAGCGTGGCGTTCACGTCGGCATCGATCACGCTGTGGCGCTGCGCATCGAATCCGTTGAGCACCGCGTGGGCGAGCGCACGCTCGAGCGCCGGGCCCGATGAATCCACGCTGGTCACCTCGGCAGCGCCCGCGGCCAGCGCGGCCACGCTGAAGCCGCCGGTGTAGCTGTAGCAGTTGAGCACGCGCTGCGCGCCGAAGTGCCGCACGCAGTCAGCAAACAGCCGCCGGCTGTCGCGCTGGTCGAGGTAGTAGCCGGTCTTGTGGCCGTGCGCCACGTCCACCGTGAGCTTCCAGCCGTGCTCGTGGATGATCACTTCGGTGTGGTCGGGCGCGCCGGGCGGCAGCCGCAGCCAGCCGGTGAGCGGTGGCAGGCCCTCGAGTTCGCGCACGCTGGCGTCGCTGCGCTCGTACAGGCGCTGCAAGCCGGTGACCTTGAGCAGCGCGTCGGCGATCACCGGCTTCCAGCGCTCGACGCCGGTGGCCGTGAACTGCGCGCTGAGGGTGTCACCGTAGCGGTCGACCACCAGCCCGGGCAGGCCGTCGGCCTCGCCGTGGATGAGCCGCATGGCGTCGCTCTCGATGGGCAAGCGCGCACGCACCGCCACCGCACGCGCGATGCGCCGCTCGAAGAAGGCGGCGTCGATGCGCTCGGCGGCGTCGAAGCTCCAGGCGCGCACGCGGATCGACGACGTCGGGCTGTACGCGCCCCAGGCCAGGAACTCGCCGGCGGCCGATTCGACCCGCACCGTCTCGCCCGGATCGGCACGGCCGCTGGCGATGCTGCCCTCGAACACCCACGGGTGGCGCTTGATGAGCGAGCGTTCCTTGCCGTCACGCAGTCGTATGGTTTTCATGGTGTCGCCCGGACTAGGCCGGGCCCTGCTTCTTGGCTCGGGGATGCGCGGCGTCGTACACCTTGCTGAGGTGACCGAAATCGAGCTTGGTGTAGACCTGTGTGGCGCTGATGCTGGTGTGGCCGAGCAGCTCCTGCACCGCGCGCAGATCACCGCTGGACTGCAGCACGTGGGTGGCAAACGAGTGGCGCAGCATGTGCGGATGCACATGCGTGGGCAGCCCGGCTTGCTGCGCGCGCTGCTTGAGGCTCAGGCGCGCCTGGTTGGTGGTCAGGCGCGCGCCGCGCTGGCCGACCAGCAGCGCCCGCTCATCAGCCGCAGCGACCTGGCCGCGCAGCGCCAGCCACGCCTGCAGCGCCTGCAGCGCGGCCGCACCCACCGGCACGCTGCGCCGCTTGCGGCCCTTGCCCAGCACATGCGCGGTGGCGTCGGCGATGTCGATCCAGCCCACGGCGTGGGGGCCGGGCTGCACATCGAGCGACACCAGCTCGGCCACCCGCAAGCCGCAACCGTAGAGCAGCTCGGTGAGGCATTGATCGCGCGCGGCGATGGCCGCGTCGTGGGGGCGCGCGAGGAGCGGCGCCTCGAAGGCCGCCAGCGCCACCGCCTGATCGACCGACAGCGCCTTGGGCAGCGGCTTGGCCGCCTTGGGCGCGCGCACGCCGGCCACCGGGTTTTGCAGCACGAGGCCATCGCGCCCCAGCCAGCGGTAATAGCCGCGCCACGCCGACAGCTCGATGGCGATGCTGCCCGGCGCCAGCCCCTGCGCGTGCAGCTGGCCGGCCCAGCGGCGCACGTGGTGCGACTGCACCTCGCGCAGCGCCACGGCGGCCACGCCGGCAAAGCGCTGCAGCCGGTGGAAGGCCTGCGTGTACATCGTCAGCGTGCGCGCGGCCAGCCGCCGCTCGATGCGCAGGTGCTGCAGGTGACGCACGAAGTCGTCGTGCAACTCCGGCGCGGGGGACTCGGCGGGGCTGGCAGCGGATGAATCGTTCACGCGCGCTCGCCGCTCGGGATCAAGCCGCTCGGGTCAGACGCGACAGGCCGGCGCTGGAGATCTCGCCGATGCGCATCAGGAACTCGGTGCCCATGTCGGCGGCAAACCGCGTCGGATCGGGCGAGCCCAGCACCAGCAGGCCGAAGGCGTCGGTGCTGCTGCCGTGGCGCAGCGGGATCAGCGCCAGCGAGGCGATGGTCGAGGGATCGTCCAGCCAGGTCGCCGCCTCGAAGCCGGCGTTGGCGCCGCAGTAAGGCAGCGACAGGCTCGACGCGAAGCTGCGCGCGTCGGCGCTGACCTCGCGCGCAAACGGCAGCGCGGCGTGCTCGGCCGCCGCACCCCACACGCGAATGCCCGCTTGCGGAATCAGGAACTGATGCATCAGCTCGCGCACCAGCACGTCGGGCAGCGCGGCCGCGTCGGTGGTGATCAGCAGCGAGCGCGTGTAGCGGTGCAGCCGGTCGGCGATGGCGGCGTTTTCCTGGCCGTGGCGGATCATTTCCATGATCTTGTGCTCGAAGCCCTTGAGCCGCTCGCGCAAAAGGTCCATCTGCCGCTCCTGCAGCGACACCGCGCGCGGGCCGTGCGGGCTGGTCAGCTCGCAGCCGCAGCTCACAGGTCGATCTCGCCTTCGAAAACCGTTTCGGCCGGACCGGACATGAACACATGGCTGGCCCAGCCCGATGCGTCGCCCTGCCATTCGATGGTGAGGCGCCCGCCGCGCGTGTCGACATCGACCACGGCATCGAGCAGGCCCAGCCGGATGCCGGCCACCACCGCGGCGCAAGCGCCCGTGCCGCACGCCAGCGTCTCGCCGGCGCCGCGCTCGAACACGCGCAAGCGGATGTGGCTGCGCGAGACGACCTGCATGAAGCCGGCGTTGACGCGCCGAGGAAAGCTGGTGTGGTGCTCGATCAGGGGGCCGAGCGCTTCAACGGGCGCGGCATCGACATCGTCGACGAGCTGCACCGCGTGCGGGTTGCCCATCGACAGCACCGCCACCTCGACCGAGTGGCCCTTGATGTTGAGCGGCCACATCTCGAACAACTTGCCGTCGGCGTCGCCCTTGACCGGCACGCGGTGAGGTCGCAGGCCCGCGGCATGGAAGGGCACGCGTGGCAGATCGAACACCGGCGCGTTCATGTCGACGCGCACGCGGCCGTCGTCCAGCAGGTGCAGCTCGAGCAGGCTGTTGACGGTTTGCACACGCAGCGTCGATTTGTCGGACAGGCCCTTGTCGCGCACGTAGCGCACGAAGCAGCGCGCGCCGTTGCCGCACTGCTCGACCTCTTCACCGCTGCTGTTGAAGATGCGGTAGCCGAAATCGACGTCCGTGGACGGGCGGTTCGTGACGACCAGGATCTGATCGGCACCCACGCCGAAGCGGCGATCGGCCAGGCGGCGCATCTGATCAGGCGACAGGCTGAGCGGCTCTTGCGTGGTGTCGAGCACGACGAAGTCGTTGCCGGCGCCCTGCATCTTGGTGAACCGGATTTTCATGGTGTCGATTATCGGCGTCAGGGGGGCCGCGCCCGACGCGGCCGAGCGTCAATAGAAGCGGGGCTCGCCGCTCGGGCGCGTCTTGAAGCGCCGGTGCACCCAAAGGTATTGGGCCGGGTTGCGGCGGATCTCGGCTTCGAGCCAGCGGTTGAGCGCGGCGGTGTCGGCCAGCGGATCGTCGGTCGGGAAGTCGGTCCAGGGTTCGAGGAAGCGCACGCGGTAGCCCTGCGCACCGGGCAGCATCTCGGCGATCACCGGCTGCACCGTCATGCCCAGCAGCCGCGCCATGCGCGACGGCGTGAGCAGCGTGCACGCCGGCACGCCGAAAAAGGGCACGAAGGCCGAATCCTTCAGGCCGAAGTCCATGTCAGGCAGGTTGAAGAAGACATCTCCCTCTTTGATGGCGCGCAGCAACGGCTTGGCGGTCTCGCGCCTTGAAAACAGCCGGGTGTTGCCGAAGCGCTCGCGCCCGCGCCGCACCGCGCGATCGAACACCGCGTTGCTTTGCGTTTGATAGATGCTGCAAGCGCGCCGCGACACCCACAGCCGGCTGGCCGCGGCCACCACATCGAGCCCCACGAAGTGCGGCACCAGCCACATCAGCGCACCAGAGTGCGTGTCGGCAAAGTCGACCCGACCCTCGACGCGGATGAGCCGGCGCAGCCGTGCCGGCGACGCGTGCCACAGCAGCCCGCGCTCCAGGATGCTGCGGCCCATCCACTGAAAGTGCTCGCGCGCCAGCGCCAGACGCTCGGTCGGGCTCAACTCGGGAAAGCACAACTCGAGATTGCGCAGCGCGGTGCGGCGGCGCGAACCCGCCAGCCGGAAGGACAGCCGCCCGAGTCCGCGGCCCAGCGGCGCGAGCAACGCCAGCGGCAGCCAGTGCAGCAACCACAGCAGGCCCAACCCGAAGCGGGTCAGCGCGTTCGGCAGCAGCGTCTTCATGGCGAGGCCTTGTCGGCCAGCGCCGCCAGACCACCGGAACGCGGGTTCTTGTAGCGGTGATAGCCCCACAGGTACTGCTGCGGGCATTGCAGGATCAGGCCTTCCATGGCGCGGTTGATGGCGGCGGCGGCCGCCGCGGGTTCGGTCGGCAAGGGTTCGGCCAGTTCGCTCACGCGCACGATGTAGCCCGCACCAAGGGGCAGCCGCTCGCACCACACCAGCAGCAAGGCCGCACCGGTTTGCTGCACCAGCCGCGAGGCCAGCGTCATCGTGTAGGCCGGCCGGCCGAAAAATGGCGCCCACACGCCCAGGCCCTCGGGCGGCACCTGGTCGGGCAGCAGGCCGATCACCTCGCCGCGCTTGAGCGCTCGCATCATCTGGCGCACGCCGGCCAGCGTGGCCGGGGCGGCATCGAGCCCGGGGCGGCGGCGGGCGGCTTCGACCAGGTCGCGCAGCCACGGCTTGCGCGCCGGGCGGTACAGCACGGTCATGAGACCGCTCCCTGCGCCGTAGCGCTGAGCGTAGGACTGGCCGATGGCCTCGAAGCAGCCCAGGTGGGGCGTGAGCATCACCAGACCGCGGCCGGCTGCATGGGCGCGCTCGATCAACTCGCCGCCTTCCCAGTGCACGGGCGCTGGCAACGGGGCTTCGGGCGGACGCAGCCACAGCAGGGGCAGCTCCATCATCGAGCGACCGGCCCCGGCGACCGCAGCGCGTGCCACCGCCCAGGGCACGCCAGCTTGTCTGGCGTGGGCGCGCAAACGCCGCCGGTAGGTGGGCGACACGGCGTACACCAGCCAGCCCAGCACGGCACCCACGGCGTGCAGCCAGCGCAGTGGCAGCAGCGCCAGCGCACGCATGAAAACGTTGAGAAATATCGCCATCAAGCGCGTCATCAGGTCGATAGAATGAAAACGTCGCCGAGTTAATGAACTACTTGCGGGGCGATTGCAGGACAGCTCGAGGGGTTTCGGGCACTGCCGGGCACACAGCTCAACAAACCGCTAAAGCGTTCGCCGAACTCCCAGGCAGCTGGTGCGGCAACGCAAGTTGCAACCAACGGGAGTTTAAGAGTGGCGAACGATTTCCTTTTCACATCCGAGTCCGTGTCTGAAGGTCACCCCGACAAGGTGGCCG
>NCFZ01000090.1 GCA_002281415.1 Burkholderiales bacterium 28-67-8
GCGTGGTGCCGCTCTCGTCACCAGCGATCGGGACGGCCGCAGCGATGGGGGTGATCGGGATGTCAGCCAAGACGCCAGACCTCGCGCATTTGCTGGAGCATGTCGCGCGAGGCCAGCCCGCGGTGGCTGCGCGCGTTCTTGTCAACCGCGCTCAGCTCGGCCACCGAGCACTGCAGCTCGGGGATGAACATCAACGGGTCGTAGCCAAAGCCGGCCTCGCCGCGCGGCTCGGCGAGGATCACGCCCGGCCAGCGCCCGAGCGCGACCAGCGGCTGCGGGTCGTCGGCCGAGCGCACGCCGGGCGCGCCGCCCAGCGCATCGACGCACAGGCCGGAATCGTCGGCAATCGCTGCTGCGCCCGCGTGGTGCGCGGCGTGACGCGCCTTGGCCAGCGCGTTTTCGATGAAGGTCAGGTGCGGCTCGTCGGCTTCGGCAATGCCGAGGTCGCCCTGGCACACGAGCGACAGTCCCAGCGGCGCAAACAGCGATTGCAACTCGGCGAGCTTGCCCGCGTTGTTCGAGGCCAGCACCAACCTCATGGCGTCACAGCCCCAGGGCCTGGCGCTGCGCAGCAACCAGCTGGCGGATGCCCTGATCGGCAAGTTGCAGCAAGCTGGCCATCTCGTCGCGCGAGAACGCTGCGCCTTCGGCCGTGCCCTGCACTTCGACAAAGCCGCCGGCGCCGGTCATCACCACGTTCATGTCGGTGTCGCAGGCCGAGTCCTCGATGTATTCCAGATCGAGCAGGGGCACGCCATTGACGATGCCCACCGACACGGCAGCCACGAAGTCGCGGATCGGCGAGGCGGTGAGCTTGCCCCGGGCCAGCAGCCCGCTCACAGCATCGTGGGCGGCCACGAAGGCACCAGTGATGGCCGCCGTGCGCGTTCCACCATCGGCCTGGATCACGTCACAGTCGAGCGAGATCGTGCGCTCGCCCAGTTGCGACAGATCGAACACGCAGCGCAGCGAGCGGCCGATGAGGCGCTGGATTTCCTGCGTGCGCCCGCTTTGCTTGCCCTTGGCCGCCTCGCGGTCGCTGCGCGTGTGCGTGGCACGCGGCAGCATGCCGTACTCGGCCGTCACCCAGCCGCGACCCGAGCCGCGCTGATGCGGCGGCACCTTTTCTTCCACCGAGGCGGTGCACAGCACCTTGGTGTCACCGAACTCGACGAGCACCGAGCCCTCGGCGTGCTTGGTGTACGAGCGTGTGATGCGGACAGGTCGCAGCGCATCGACGCCCCGAGCTAACGTGCGTTCAAAACCCATGGCGGGCTCCTTCAGAATTTGTTTTTGAGAGACGTGCGCCGGATGGCGTCGTTGATTTCCTTGATGGAGCGCTCGATCTCGGCATCGTCGAGATCGTCACCGGCATCGTGGCCCAGAACGCTGGCCTGGATGGTGGAGGCGAACACCTCGTCGCCCAAGGAGCGCGTGGACACGCCCCCTGCACCGGATTCGGCTTCCGCAGTTTCCCACTCGATCGCCATCACCGAGACGTTGTCGCAGGTGGCGCCACCGTTGCGCAGCGCTTGCTCGACCAGTTCGGGAACCGCCTCACCGATCGACAGGCGAGACAACTGCTCGACGATCGCCGTGTCGGTGACCGTGCCCCACAGGCCATCGGAACACAGCAGCAGACGATCACCGCCTTGCATGGCGAACGGCCCCGCGGTGTCGATCAGCGGCTTGCCCGGGCTGCCCAGGCAGGTGAACAGCAAATTCCGGTTGGGCTGCTCGCGCATCGGCACCACCGACTGCAAGGCCTCCTGCAGTTCGCTGTAGGAATGGTCGCGGGTGCGAGCGATCAGCTTTCCATCGCGCACCAGGTAAAGACGCGAATCACCGCAATGCGCCCAGTACGCCTGATCGCCCTGCAGCAAGCAGGCGACCACGGTGGTGCGCGGGGTGTCCAGCAAACCGCGATGCGTCGCGTAGCGCAGCAACTGATGGTGACCGGCAAGGATGGAGCGCTGAAGGAAGTCGATCGGGTCGGCAAGCGTGGGTTTGCAGTCGCGCTGGAACAGCGCTGACATCGTCTGCAGCGCCACCTGCGAAGCCACCTCGCCCTCCGGGTGGCCGCCCATGCCGTCGGCCAGCGCAAACAGGCCCGCATCGCGGGTGTACGAGTACCCCATTCGGTCCTCGTTCTTCTCGCGGCCGCCCTTGCGGCTGACTTGATAAACAGAAAAGCGCATGCGTGGTCGTGGTGGCGCGCCAGTGCGCGATCAGGCCTTGGCGCCTGTGGACAGGTTTTCCAGCTGCAACTTCAGCCGCTCACCGAAGGTGAGTTTGGTGTAGCGGCGCTCGGCCTCGCGAGCCAGCTCCTTTTGCAGGGCAAACACGCTTTGCGGACGTGACAGCGGATCGAGCGACATGCACCATTCGGTCACCTCGAGCAGGTTGTCGGAGTAGACGTTGCGCAGTCGCGACAGGCTCAAAGCCAGACGGTCCTTTTCGGCGCGTTGCGGCGCGTCGTTGGGCGGGTAGCCCTGCATGGACGCGTAAAGGCAGGCGCCAATGGCATAGATGTCGGTCCACGGACCCAGATTGCCCTCGCGCCGGTACATCTCGGGGGCGGCGAATCCGGGCGTGTACATCGGGCGAATGAAGTTGCCTTCCTTGCTCAACACCTCGCGTGCAGCGCCGAAATCGAGCAGCACCGCCTTGTTGTCATTGGTGATGAAGACGTTCGCCGGCTTGATGTCGAGGTGCAGCATCTTGTGCTGGTGCACGATGCGCAAGCCGCGCAGCATTTCGTCGAAGAGCGAGCGGATCGTCGACTCGCGAAACACCTTGTCTCGCTTGAGGTCGCGCGCGGTGACGATGAAATCCTGCAGCGTGTCGCCCTGCAGGTAGTTCATCACCATGTAGACGGTTTCGTTCTCGCGAAAGAAGTTCAGCACCGACACCACGCTCGGGTGCGAGATCTGCGCGAGAGAGCGGCCCTCTTCGAAGAAGCTCTTGAGTCCGAGCCGGTACAGCGGCTGCTTTTCGGGCTTGACGCGAGGGGTCAATTCGCCGGGCGCACGCTCGGCCAGCGACGAGGGAAGGTACTCCTTCACGGCCACGAGATGCTGCTTGGCGTCTTCGGCCAGATAGACCACGCCAAACCCACCGGCCGCCAGTTTCTTGACGATCTGATAGCCCCCGATGACGGTGCCGGCGGGCAACGGCGCGGGCTTGAGCTTTGACATAATCGGCGGTTTGCAGAGGGTAAAAACTCAATGTCAGTCTACAGCATGACCGGCTACGCGAGCACCTCGGCAAACCGCGCGGAAGCACCCTCCCCGACCGCGATTTCGGATGCCCCGACCACCCGTTCCACAGCCCATTCAAGCGCCAGCGTCACGGTCGAACTGCGTTCGGTCAACGGTCGTTTTCTCGATCTCAGCCTGCGTTTGCCCGATGAGTTGCGCTCGCTCGAACCCGCGCTGCGCGAACTGGTCGGCGCATCGTTTCGCCGCGGCAAGATCGAACTGCGGTTGAGCACGCAAGGCAGCAACAGCACCCCGTGGCCGCAACCGCAACCTGATCAACTCAACCGCCTGTCCCACCTGCAAGGCACGGTGCGCGGATGGCTTCCGCAAGCCCGCGAGCTGTCGGTGCACGAGATCTTGCAGTGGTGCAAGGACGCGTCCGGTCCGGAGCAACTCGACGAGGTGGCCATGGACGCGGCGCGTGGCGCAGTGGCCGGTTTGCAGGAAGCGCGGGCTCGCGAGGGTCAGCGCATGGCCGATGCGCTGCTCGAACGAGTCAACCGCCTGCGCGAGCTGGCCGCGCAAGCCGCGCCGCTGGTGCCTGCCGCGGTGGCACGCCAGCAGCAGAAATTTCTCGAGCGTTGGCAAGAAGCGCTGGTCATCACGGGGGCCGCCAAGACGCTGTCGCAAGAAGCGCTGGCCGAGCGTGCGATGAACGAAGCCGCGGCGTTTGCCATTCGAATCGACGTGGCCGAGGAGTTGTCCCGGCTGGACTCTCACTTCAACGAAATGGCGCGCTTGCTCAAGGCCGGAGGAGAACTGGGCAAGCGGCTGGATTTCCTCATTCAGGAACTCCTGCGCGAGGCCAACACGCTCGGATCGAAGTCCTCTTCGCTCGAGCTCACCAACTTGTCGCTCGAGATGAAGGTCTTGATCGAGCAGTTGCGCGAGCTGGTGCAAAACATCGAGTGAGCCAAGCCATGCAGCAAGCCGGCAGTCTTTTCGTGATCTCGGCGCCGAGCGGCGCGGGCAAATCCAGCCTGGTCAAGGCCTTGCTGGGCGCAGACGCGCAGCTCGGTGTGTCGGTGTCACACACCACCCGCGCACCGCGCGGCCAGGAGCAAGACGGCCGCGAATATCACTTTGTGGATCAGGCGCGCTTTCGCCACATGATCGCCGGCGGTGATTTCGTCGAGTGGGCCGAGGTGCACGGCAACTTGTACGGCACGTCGACGGCCTCGCTCGAGGCCCAGATGGCCGCCGGCCGCGACGTGGTGCTTGAGATCGACTGGCAAGGTGCGCTGCAGCTCAAGGCGTTGCTGCCCGAGGCCGTGCTGATCTTCATCCTGCCGCCCAGCTGGGATGAGCTCGCCGCGCGGCTGAACCGCCGCGCCGAAGACTCGGCCGAGGTCATCGAGCAGCGGCTGGTCAATGCGCGTCTTGAGGTGGCGCAGGCACGGCACTTCGACTTTGCTATCATCAACTCCCTCTTCGAGACGGCTGTTTTCGATCTGAAAACCATCGTTCATTCGCAGCGCCTGAGGTACTCGGTGCTGCTCAAGAGCCAGCCCGCCGTCTTCCAGGCCTTGAACCTCGTCTGAGGTTGCCACCGTCACACTTTTGGAGCACCAAATGGCCCGCATCACCGTGGAAGATTGCCTCGCCCGGATTCCCAACCGATTCCAGCTGGTTCTTGCCGCCACCTACCGTGCCCGCATGCTGAGCCAGGGCCACGCCCCGAAGATCGAGACCAAGAACAAGCCCGGCGTGACCGCGCTGCGCGAAATCGCCGCGGGCGAAGTCGGCATCGAGATGCTGCGCAAGGTGCCGGTCTGATCGCTGACCTGTCGCACTTTTCGTTGTGAAGACGGCCCTGAGGGGCCGTTTTTCATTGGGGTCCATGCGACCTCTCCCCGGTCGCGTGCCAGACGCCGGAAATACGCGATAAATTCAACGCATGGGCTCCCACTCTGGCGACTCTGTCAAGGAACACGGCGCAGCATCGCGGCGGCGTCCGGTTGCGCCCGCACCGGCGGCCAACAACGCCGCCGCGGCGTCCTTTGACGGTCTGACGCACAAGCTCGACTATCTCGATCCGAGCGAGATTCGCCGGGTGCGCGACGCCTACCGCTTTGCCGACGAGGCGCACCTCGGCCAGTACCGCGCAAGCGGCGAGCCCTACATCACGCACCCGATCGCCGTGGCGGGGCTGTGCGCCGACTGGAAGCTCGATGCGCAGGCGATCATGGCCGCGCTGATGCACGACGCGATGGAAGACTGCGGCATCACCAAGGCCGAGTTGATCGAGCGCTTCGGTGCGCCCACCGCCGAGCTGGTTGACGGGCTCACCAAGCTCGACAAGCTGCAGTTCTCGACGCGCGAGGAGTCGCAGGCCGAATCGTTCCGCAAGATGCTGCTGGCCATGGCGCGTGACGTGCGCGTCATCCTGATCAAGCTGGCCGACCGCATGCACAACATGTGCACGATGGGCTCGATGGCGCCCGACAAGCGGCTGCGCATCGCCCGCGAAACGCTCGACATCTACGCGCCCATCGCCCACCGGCTGGGCCTCAATCAGACCTATCGTCAGCTGCAGGAACTGTCGTTCCGGTACCTGCGTCCGTGGCGCGAAAAAGCCCTCTCCAAGGCAGTGTTCAAGGCCCGTGGCAACCGCCGCGACGTGGTCGAGCGCATCCAGCGCGATGTGGAGCGGGCGTTTGCCCAGTCCAGCCTGAAGGTACAAGTGTTCGGGCGCGAGAAGACGGTGTTCTCGATCTATCGCAAGATGACCGAAAAGCATCTGAGCTTCGCGCAGGTGAACGACATCTTCGGCTTTCGCATCGTGGTGTCGACGCTGCCCGAGTGCTACCTGGCGCTGGGGGTGCTGCACCAGATCTACAAGCCGTTGCCGGGGCGCTTCAAGGACTACATCGCCATTCCCAAGGCCAACGGTTACCAGTCGCTGCACACCACGCTGGTCAGTCCGCTGGGCACGGCGGTGGAGTTCCAGGTGCGCACCGAACCCATGCACGCGGTGGCCGAGAAAGGCATCGCGGCGCACTGGATGTACAAGACCAAGAACAACGCGCCGTCCAACGCCCAGGAAGCACAGCGGCTCGGCGCGATGTGGCTGCAGCCGCTCATCGACATCCAGGACGAGACGCGCGACGCCAGCGAGTTTCTCGAGCACGTCAAGATCGACCTGTTCCCCGACGCGGTCTACGTGTTCACGCCCAAGTCGAAGATCCTCGCCTTGCCCAAAGGCGCCACACCGGTGGACTTTGCGTACGCCATCCACTCCGACGTGGGCGACCGCTGCGTGGCGGCCAAGGTCAACGCCGAACCGGTCGCCCTGAGAACCGAACTTCACAGCGGCGACGTGGTAGAAATCGTCACCGCAGCGGGCGCCAAGCCCAATCCGGGATGGCTCAATTTCGTTCGCACCGGGCGTGCGCGCTCGAAGATCCGCCACCACCTCAAGACCATGGAGCTCGAGGAATCGCAAGACCTCGGCGCCAAGATGCTCGCCCAGGCGCTGCGCGCCGAAGGGCTGTCGATGCCGCCCGATGACGGCCCGGGCACGCAGCCCTCGGTGTGGCCTGCGCTGCTGCGCTGGAGCGGCACGCGCAACCGCGAAGAGCTGCTCACCGACATCGGCCTGGGTCGCAAGATCGCCTCGATCGTGGCCAAGCGGCTGGCCCGGCTGCTGACCGAGCACGGCGCGCGCCCCGACGCGGTGACGCTGACGATGGGGCGCTACGGGCTGGACGAATCAACCCCCGCGCACAGCATGGTGCTGATCGACGGCAGCGAGGGCCTGTCGGTACAGCTGGCGACTTGCTGCCGGCCGATCCCGGGCGACTCGATCCTGGGTTACCTCGGCCGCGGTGAGGGTCTGTTGATCCACACCACCGAGTGCTCGGTGGGCAAGCGCCTGTTTGATCGCGACAGCGAAGGCTGGCTGAACGTCGACTGGGCCGAGCAGCCCACGCGGGCCTTCGAGACCGGTGTGTCCTTGCTGCTGCGCAACGGCAAGGGGGTTCTGGCCGAAGTGGCCACCGCCGTGGCTGCCGCGGAGGCCGACATCACGCACATCGACATGGGCGATCAGGCCGTGGCCGACACCGCCGAGTTGAAACTGCTGCTGGCCGTGCGCGACCGGCTGCACCTGGCCGACGTGATCCGCACGCTCAAGCGCTCGGCAGCGGTGCTGCACGTCGGACGAACCAAGCCCTGAGCGGGCATTGGGGCATCAGCCACTCACTGCAGGCGCCGCGGGGTAGTTCACCTCCAGCACCTCGATCGTGTCGACGCCGGCCGGCGTCTGCACGCGGATCTCGTCGCCGACCCGCGCACCCAGCAGTGCGCGTGCGATGGGGGCGATCCAGCTGACCTCGCCCGCAGTGCTGTCTGACTCATCGACGCCCTTGATGGTGATGGTGCGGGTCTCGTCGCGCGCGTTCACGTAACGCAAGGTGGCGCCGAAGAACACGCGGTCGCTGCCGTGATGCACCGACGGGTCCACGACCTCGGCGATGTCCAGGCGCTTGGACAGAAAGCGGATGCGCCGGTCGATCTCGCGCAGCCGCTTCTTGCCGTACAGATAGTCACCGTTTTCCGATCGGTCGCCATTCTTGGCCGCCCACGACACCACATCGACCACCTTCGGGCGCTCGACATCAAGGAGGTTCATCAGTTCGGCACGCAGCCGGGCGTAGCCCGCGGGCGTCACGTAGTTCTTGGCACCCGCCGGTATCGAGGGCGCGCCGACGTCATCGTCGTCATCGCCGTCGTCCGATTCTTTGGTGAAGGCCTTGCTCATCGCGTGTGTGGGCTCTCGGTCGACGCGCACCCATGCGCGCTGCTGGATCGCATCAGTAGTCGTCGGCGGTGGGGTGCTCGTAGACCACGCGGGCCGCGCGTGCGTGGGCGGCCAGCCGCCAGCGTTCGAGCGCCTCGTCGCACGGATAAAAGCGCGCCTGCTCGCCCAGATCGAGATCGCCGCGCACCTCGCCGTGCTCGGCGGTGCGGCGGATGTGCAGCCGCACCGGCAGACCCTGCAGCAGCTCGCCGTGTTCGCTGGGCACGCGCCGCGGCGGAAAGTCACGCAGCAGTTCGTCGACCGGCGGCACGCTGCCGTTGACCTGCACGCTGAGGTACTGACCGAAGCGGCAGCGCGCATCGGTCAGGCTCCACACCTGCTGCACGTTCAAGCGCAGCCCGCCCGAGAAGCGATCGGGCTGCACCTTGCCCTGCACGATGACGAGCTCGTCGTCCTTGAGCAGGTCGCGGTTCGCGTTGAGCAGTTCCTCGTTGGCCACGGCTTCGATGACCTCGGTCTTGTCGTCGAGCTTGAAGATCGCCACCCGCCCGCGCTGACCGTTGACCACCCGCAGATCGCCCACGATGCCGGCGAGCAGTTGCGGCTCGCGGCTGTCGAGCACGTCGGCATTGCTGCGACGGGCGAACTGACGCACCTCGTCGACGCTGTGATCGAACAAATGCCCCGACAGGTAAAAGCCCAGCGCCGTCTTCTCGATCATCAGCCGCTCGCGGATGCTCCAGGCGAGGGCCTCGACGAGCGGCGGCTCCTGTGTCGACGAGCCGTGTGAATCGTCGAAGTCGAACAGGCCGCCCTGATCGGCGTGCGCCGCCTGCGAGTCGGCAAATTCGAAGGCCAGACCCACGCTGGCCAGCAAGCTGGCGCGCTCGATGCCAAAGCGGTCAAAGGCACCGGCCTTGATCAGCGCCTCGACGGTGCGCTTGTTGATGCGGGCGCGATCGACCCGCGCGCAAAAGTCGAACAAGCTGGTGAATGCCCCGCCTGATGTGCGCGCCGCCACGATGGCCTCGATGGCGCTTTGGCCGGTGCCCTTGATGGCGCCCAGTCCATAGCGCACGCGGCCGCGCTCGCCCTTGCGGCGCTCGGTGTCGGCCGGCGTGATCGGCTCGAAGCGGTAGCCGCCGGCGTTGACGTCGGGCGGCTCGAACACGATGCCCAGCGCCACCGCATCGTCGTGAAAGATCTTGAGCTTGTCGGTGTCGTCGATCGCCACGCTCATGTTGGCGGCGGTGAACTCGGCCAGGTAGTGCACCTTGGCCCAGGCCGTGTGATACGCCAGCAGCGCATACGCCGCGGCGTGCGACTTGTTGAAGCCGTAGCCCGCGAACTTCTCCATCAGGTCGAAGATCTCGTTGGCCTTGAGCTCGCCGATGTCCTTCCTGGCCGCACCC
>NCFZ01000243.1 GCA_002281415.1 Burkholderiales bacterium 28-67-8
GCGCGGCAGTCGGGCGCGGCGCTGCTGCGCTTTGCCGATCTGAACGATGATCTGCGCTTGTTGCACGCCGCGCGCGCGGCCGCCACGGTGATGCTCGAGCGCTACCCGCCCGCCGCCGAGCGGCACGTGCTTCGCTGGCTGGGCGGGCGCGCCGACTACCTCAAGGCCTGAGGGCAAACCCCAGCCGCGAAGCGGCCGCGAAGGCCCTCGCTTTCGCTACATTGCGCTCGCATCAACCGCCCGACCCCTCTGACCAGGAGCCCCGAACACCATGACACTGACCGAGCTCAGATACCTCGTGGCGGTGGCGCGCGAGCGGCACTTCGGCAAAGCGGCCGAAGCGTGCTTCGTGTCGCAGCCCACGCTCAGTGTGGCCATCAAGAAGCTCGAGGAAGAGCTCGACGTGAAGCTGTTCGAGCGCGGCTCGAGCGAGGTCACGGTCACCCCGCTGGGTCAGGAAATCGTGCACCAGGCGCACCTGGTCCTCGAACAGGCCGCCGGCATCAAGGAGATCGCGCGCCACGGCAAGAACCCGCTGGCTGGCCCGCTGCGCCTGGGCGTGATCTACACCATCGCCCCGTACCTGCTGCCCGACCTGGTGCGCCAGTCGATCGACCGTGTGCCGCAGATGCCGTTGATCCTGCAGGAGAACTTCACCGTCAAGCTGCTCGAGATGCTGCGCGCCAGCGAGATCGACGCTGCCGTGCTGGCCGAGCCGTTTCCGGACGCCGGGCTGGCCACCGCGGCGCTGTACGACGAGCCGTTCCAGATCGCCGTGCCCAAACAGCACCCGCTGGCCAGCCGCGAACGCATCAGCGCCGAGGAGCTGAAAAACGAGACCATGCTGCTGCTGGGCACCGGCCACTGCTTTCGCGACCACGTGCTCGAGGTGTGTCCCGAGTACGCCGGCTTCTCGACCAACGCCGAGGGCATTCGCAAGAGCTTCGAGGGCTCGTCGCTTGAGACCATCAAGTACATGGTCGCCGCGGGCATGGGCGTGACGGTGGTGCCGCAACTCAGCGTGCCGGTCGAGCCGGAGCGCCATGTCACCTATATCGAGTTCGCCGATCCGGTGCCGACCCGGCGCATCGTGCTGGCGTGGCGCCGCAGCTTCACGCGCTACGAGGCGATCGCCGCGGTGCGCAATGCGATC
>NCFZ01000001.1 GCA_002281415.1 Burkholderiales bacterium 28-67-8
CTCGACCTCGGCCATCACCTGGGCCCGCGTCTTGGTGCTCTTCCAGTGGTCAGGGTGTTCGGTGAAGCCGACTTCACCCTGTGCAGGGTGGTACAGGGAGTTGGCCTGCGCCATCACCGGAAGCGTCATGGCCAGTGCAACGAGGGGCATGGCGGCGAATTTGCGAATGTTCATGGTCAGGGTTCCTTGCGTAGGAAGTTGTCCGCAACCGTGGGTCGCGGCATGCCCGATGGCATGACCATGACTCTAGAAATCTGCCTCCAACAGGAGTCGGTCCTGCACCTGACAACTTGGTCATGTGCAAGGGGCGCCGGCTGAGTGTTTGAACGGCATGAGACTGCTGGTGATCGAAGACGAGGTCAAACTTGCCGAGTACCTGCGCAAGGGACTGACCGAGGAAGGCTACGTCGTGGACGTGGCGCACAACGGCGTCGACGGTCTGCACATGGCGATGGAGGGCGACTACGGCCTGCTCGTACTGGACGGCATGCTGCCCGGCATCGACGGCCTGGGCCTCCTGGCCGCCCTGCGCCAGAGCAAACAAACGCCGGTGCTGATGGTCACGGCACGAATCCGCGTCGAGGACCGCGTCAAGGGCCTGCAAGGGGGCGCAGACGACTATCTCGTCAAGCCGTTCGCGTTCTCCGAACTGGTGGCCCGGATCCAGGTCCTGCTGCGCCGCTCACGGCCGGCACGCGAGCCTGAAGGCACCACGATCCTGGGCCTGGCAGACCTCGAGATGGACCTTGTGCGCCGCAAGGCCACCCGTGCCGGACGAAGGCTCGACCTCACGGCCAAGGAGTTCACACTGCTGGCACTGCTGCTGCGCCGCCAGGGGGAGGTGCTCTCCCGCACCGAGATCGCGGAGCAGGTCTGGGACATCAACTTCGACAGCGCTACCAATGTCATCGACGTTGCGGTGCGCAGACTGCGCGGCAAGCTCGACGCCCCGTTTGAGCGCGTGCTGCTGCACACCGTACGCGGCATGGGCTATGTGCTGGAGGAGCGCGAAGAATGAGCACGCCGGGCCGCCCCAAGTGCTCAGGCTCCCGCTTGGCGGGACCGGCCGCAGGCCGCAGGGGTGCCCCAATGAGCAAGAGCCGCGTCGGCTCCCTTGGGCGGCGGCTGTCCACATGGCTGGCACTCCAGAGCCTGGCCGGACTGTCCGTGGTCTGCGTCGCCGTGTACGCCGTCACGCACATGAACTTTGAGGCTCGGCAGGTCGAGGCGCTGTCGCAGAAGCAGACGCAGGTGCGGCACCTGCTCACCGAAGCCACCCCGCCTGGTGACGCAACAACGCTGACCCACAAGCTCGACGACTTCTTCATCGGGCATCAGGATCTGGCCTTGTTGCTGGTGCGGTCCGATGGCAGCGTCTTCTACCAGCGCGCCGTGGGCGCGGCATCCCCAGCAAGCGCGCGCGTAGTCCGCTTCGAAGTGGTTTCGCCGGCCAGCGCACCGGACAGGCTGACCGCCGTCCTGACACTGGACACGGGCGATGACCGCCAGTTGCTGCGTCGGCTCGCACTGACCTTGCTGGCAGCTGCCCTTACCGGGGCCGCGCTGGTCTCTGCGGGGGGCTTTGCGCTGGTGCGCCTGGGGCTGCGCCCCGTGCGTGACCTGGTGGAGCAGACGCGCCTGCTCGCAGCAGACACGTTGCATCGGCGCCTGGATGGCTCGGGCCAGGCCGAAGAGCTCGAACCTCTGATCGCGCAGTTCAACGAGTTGCTCGGCCGCTTGTCACAGGCCTATGAACAGTTGGAAGGCTTCAATGCCGATGTGGCGCACGAGCTGTGCACCCCGCTGGCCACCCTGATCAGCAGCACCGAACTGGGATTGCGCCGGGCGCGTAGCGCCGACGAACTGCGCGAGGTGCTCGGGTCGAACCTGGAAGAACTGCAGCGCGTGGCTGGCATCGTGCAGGACATGCTCTTTCTTTCACAGGCCGATCGTGGCAGTTCGGCGCGCCGCGTGGCCACGGCCAGCCTGGCCGGAGTAGCCCGGCAGGTGGCTGACTATCACGACGCCGCACTGGACGATGCCGGAGTCCAGGTCGAGGTCATCGGCGATACCGGCGGAGAGTTTGATCTGCCGCTGCTGCAACGCGCGCTGTCGAACCTGGTGGCCAATGCAACGCGCTACGCGGACCGCGGCTCGACGATCCGCATCGAGATCAATGCCCTGACGGGCGGCGAAGTGCGGTTGGCGGTGGCCAATCAAGGCGCGACCATCGAACCGGCCCACCTGCCACGGTTGTTTGATCGGTTCTTCCGTGGCGATCGCGCACGCACCGGCGCGCATCAGAACCACGGGCTGGGTCTGGCCATTGTCGCTGCGATTGCCCGCATGCACGGCGGCCGGCCATTTGCAAGTTCAGCCAACGGCATCACCTCGATCGGCTTCACCTTGCTGCCCGCGCCGGGTGTTTCAGCGGCGCCCTCCGCTACGGCGCCTTCACCTTCTTGATCTCCTGGTCGACCAGAGCCCGCAACTGCGCCTCGCCGAATTCACGCAAGGGCGTGCCGTTGACGAAGAACCCCGGCGTCCGGTCCACCTTCAATGCCTTCATGTCGGCGACGTCCTGCGCCAGCAGCTGGGCCACCGCGGGGCTGTTGGCGTCGGACCGGGCCTTCGCCATGTCCAGGCCGAGGTCCGTGATCAGGTCCCAGATCAGCTCGGGTCTGGCGTTGCCATGGGCTGCCCACCGCGGCTGGCCAGCCAGCGCCCGCTCGACCGCCGGCCAGTACTGGCCCTGCAGCTTTGCTGCTTCCAGAATCTTCACCGCGGTATCCGAGCCTTCGTGAAGCGGCGCATGCCGAACCACCAGCCTGACCTGTCCGAAGCTCGAATTGACGATGGTCTTGACCAGCGGATAGAAGGCCCGACAGGTTTCGCAGGCCGGGTCGAAGAACTCGACGATGGTGACCTTGGCAGCCGGATTACCGAACACAGGTGAACTTGCCCTGACCAGCGCATCGCTGTTCGACTGGGCGGCCTGGCTGACCTGCTGCGTTTCGCGACCCTTGAAGACAACGGCCCCCGCGATGAACGCGACCACGACGGCCACCACGGACGCGACAACGATCCACTGCTTCTTCATGCTTTCACCCTTTTGTTTGCAAGCCACAGCAGCGCAAGAATGCCCGTGAATGCGATGGCGGAGAGCAAGGGAATGGGCACGACCCCAGCCACTTGCACCTCGGCGTCTGCACAGGAGCCACCCTTGCCGCATGGCACCAGCCCCTCGGTGACCACGCCCCAGAACACCGCGCAGTGGTAGACCGCCAAGCTCCAGCCGGCCCAGGCGAAAGGCCACGCATACCGGATGCTGCGGCCGTCGGCTTCCAACAGGCCCAGTCCCAGGATCACGACCAGCGGAAACATGGCGATGCGCTGGTACCAGCACAACACGCAGGGCGCCATGCCCATCACCTCGCCCAGGAACAAGGCACCTGCCGTCGCCAGCAGCGCGATGAGCCACGCTGCGAACAACGGCGCCCAGTGTCTTTGAGCAGCCGGCATCAGCGCTCCTCGTCGCGCAGCAGTCGTTCGAGGTCCGGCGGTAGCGCCATCGGCTCGAACGGACTGACGTTCGATGCGCCGGTATTGCCCAGGGGCAGGCGGCCGCTCAGGTGTCCGATGGGGGTGAGCACCAGGCGCAGCAGTTGCCCGCGCAGTTCCCGACCGTCCCGCAGAGCCCACGCCGCACGCAGCATCAGCAGGTGCACGCGCAGGTGCGGCCCGATCTCGCGCTGACCCAGCACATGGGCACGCTCCAGCATGGCCATCGCGGCGGCCGGATTCGCTGCAGCCATCAGTCTCCGAGCGTCGGACAAGGCCGCATCGTAGGCCACTGCGCGGGGCGACATCTGTCTCATCGGCTCTGCGCGCCGGCCTTGAGCAGGCGCAGCCCGTTGACGACCACCAGCAGGCTGGCGCCCATGTCGGCGAACACCGCCATCCACATCGACGCGTTGCCGAACACCGCCAGCACCAGGAACACCGCCTTGATACCCAAGGCGAGCGCGATGTTCTGCCACAGCACCGCATGCGTGAACTTCGACAGGCGCACTGTCTCGGCGATGCGCCGCAGGTCGTCGTTCATCACCACCACGTCGGCCGCTTCCATCGCCGTGTCGGTGCCGGCTGCACCCATGGCCACACCGATGTCGGACTGGGCCAGCGCCGGCGCGTCGTTGATGCCGTCGCCGGTCATCGCCGTCATCCCGTGCTCGGCCTGCAGCGCCTTGATGGCAGCGAGCTTGTCTTCCGGCAGCAGGTTGCCCCGAGCCTCGGCGATGCCTGCCTCGTGCGCGATGGCCGTGGCGGTGGCTTGGTTGTCGCCCGTCAGCATCACGGGGGTGATGCCCAGCGCCTTCAGCTCGGCCACCGCCTCGCGCGATGAAGGCTTGATGGTGTCGGCCACCGCAAAGAGAGCCACCGGGCCCGTGTCGCTGGCCAGCAGGCTGACCGTGCGGCCGGCTTCTTCGTGCGTGCGCAGCACGGCCTCGAGCGCCGGTGAACACTGGCCACGCTCTTCGATCAGCCGGTGATTGCCCAGCACCCAGAGCTTGCCGCCGATTTCAGCCTGCACGCCACGCCCGGCGATGGCCTTGAAGTCCTTGGCTTCGACGCTGTTGGACTTGAGCCCGGCCGCAATCGCGCGTGACACTGGGTGATCGGAGTGGCCTGCCAGCACCGCGGCCATGTGTTCGGCCGTGGCCGCGTCCATGCCAGCCGCCATGGCCGTGTCCAGCACCTTCCACTCCACCAGCTTCGGTTTGCCTTCGGTGATCGTCCCGGTCTTGTCGAGCGCGATGGCCTTGAGATTGCGCGCGCCTTCCAGGTACACCCCGCCCTTGATCAGGATGCCACGCCGCGCCGCGGCCGCCAGGCCGCTGACGATGGTCACTGGCGTCGAGATCACCAGCGCGCAGGGGCAGGCGATGACCAGCAGCACCAGGGCCTTGTAGATCGCCTGCATCCAGGTCCAGTCCAGCAGCCAGGGCCCGAGCAGGGCCACCGCCAGCGCGACGACGAAGACAGCCGGCGTGTAGACCGCAGCGAAGCGGTCCACGAAGCCCTGGGTGGGCGCGCGCGTGCCCTGCGCTTCTTCCACGGCGTGGATGATGCGTGCCAGGGTCGAGTTCGAGGCCAGGGCCGTGACACGGAACTCGAAGCTGCCGGTGTCGTTGATCGTGCCGGCAAACACCGGGTCGCCCACTGCCTTGTCCACTGGGATGCTCTCGCCGGTCACCGGCGCCTGGTTGATGCTGGTACTGCCGGCGGTCAACACGCCGTCCATCGGCACCCGTTCACCCGGCCGCACCCGCAGCACCGCGTCGAGCACGACCGTCGCTACCGGTTGCGTCAACCACGTCCCATCGGCCTGGCGCACAACTGCTTCTTCGGGCGCCATTTCCAGCAGTCCCTTGATCG
The DNA here is from genome assembly GCA_002281415.1 of Burkholderiales bacterium 28-67-8. GTDB lineage: Bacteria > Pseudomonadota > Gammaproteobacteria > Burkholderiales > Burkholderiaceae_C > PBB1. Next base: position 5,440 of record NCFZ01000001.1, read on the forward strand.
CATTGCGGGCGCGGTCCACCGCGCGCGCTTCGATGGCCTCGGCGATGGCGTAAAGCGCCATGACCATCGCGGCTTCGGGCCACTGGCCGATGGCGAAGGCGCCGGTGACGGCCACCGTCATCAGTGCGTTGATGTTCAGCCGCCCGCGCAACAGTGCCGTCAGCCCCTTCTTGTAGACATCGAAGCCTGCCAGCCAGATGGCCGCAGCGGCCACCGCCAGACCGGCGCCCTGCCATATCTGCGTGTCCGGCGCGAAGTAGCCCACCAGTTCGGCCCCAATCGCGAGCAGCAATGCCATCCCCAGGCGCCCGTAGCCGGCCGGCCCAAAGGCGTGATCCTGGCCGTGATCGTGTCCGTCATCGGCCCCGTGTCCGGATGCGGCGCCGGGCTTGCCCTCGGTCAGCGGCTGCGGATCGAAACCTGCCTTGCGGATGGCCGCAACGGCCTGCTCCAGCGCCGGCCCGGGCGCATCGAGCGCCAGGCTGCGCTGCCCGAGCTGAAAGGTCATGGCCCGAATTCCGGTGATGCCCTCGACGGCCCGTCGAATCTCGGACTCCTCAGCCGCGCAGTCCATTGTCGGCACCCGAAAGCGCGCCCATCCCGCGCCCTGCGGCGGTACCTCGGCGGCAGGTGCGGCTTGCGCTGCGGGAACATCGCAAGCACCGTAGTGGTCGTGGCCATCCAGCGACAGTGGTGGCTTGGCGGGGGTTGCAGCAGGTGTTTCGGAGCGGCTCACGATGGAATCCTTCGATCGACAGACTGCATTGAAAACCCTGAAGTCGGTGTAAGGTCAAGCCCTGTTTGAACATCGGGGGTACTTCATGCGCATAGGACACTTGTCTGCAGCCACCGGCACGCCCGTCGAAACCATCCGCTTCTACGAGCGCGAGGGCCTGATCCCCCCCGCACAGCGCAGCGATAACAATTACCGCGTGTACACCGCGGCGCATGCCGAGCGGCTGGCGTTCATCCGCCATTGCCGCAACCTGGACATGGCGCTGGACGAGATCCGCTCCCTGCTGCGCTTGCGCGATGCGCCGCCCGAGGACTGCGGCGAAGTCAACCATCTCCTGGACGAGCACATCGGGCATGTCGCGAAGCGCATCCGCGAGTTGCGTGCGCTCGAAAAGGATCTAAAGGCGCTGCGGGCGCGCTGCAGTTCGCCCCACCCGATCGACGAGTGCGGCATCCTGAACCAACTGGACAGCGTAGCTGCCCAAGGCTCCAAGGTAGCAACCCACCGGCACATACGCGGGTCGCACTGACCTGGGCGCGCCACGACGCCTCAATCTCGGTCCCTGGATGGCACGCTGACCGCCATGGCCACGACGGCGCCGGGCCCGAACATGACGCTTCTGTCATCTGTCGGTCCCAGGTCTGTTGGTCACCGGTTTCTAGAGTCTTTGCTGATGCCAACAAGGGCATTGCGAGCCATGCAGCCGCATGGCCGGGAAACACCAGACAAGGACAAGTCATGCAGAAAGCCCGATTCCTCACCGCCATCGCCATGTTCGGCGTTGCCGCCGCACCGTTCGCCAGCCTCGCCGCCGGTGCGGACACCTTTGCCAATGGGCAGTCCTACTACGGCCAACCGACCTCGCCGCAGGCGGCCACGCGTACGGTCGATCTGGGATCGGCCAGCGCGATCAATGTCGTCTATGGGGAAACGGTGACGTTTCGCAGCGCTGGCCAGCTGTTCACCTGGACTTTCAACGGACTCGACCGTCGGGCGGTCGATGTCGCGAAGATCGCACCGGCAGGCTTCCCCACCAAGCCGCTCGTTGTTCATGTCGGGAAGAGCCCGGCCAATCGCAGCTAGCGCGAATTCGGACGGCGTCCGAACAGGGTGACATGGTGCAACGCGTGAAATTCTGACCCTGCCCACGCGATGCGGCCTCGCATGGATCCTATCCCCTGGGGTAGGATACCGTCCATGCAAGAGAGCCACGCCCACCCCGGCTATGTGAATGTCGCGAAGCGCCTGAAGCGCGCCAGCGGGCATCTGCAGAATGTCATCGCCATGGTGGAGTCGGACCGCGAGTGCATCGACATCGCGCAACAGCTGCATGCGGTCGAACGCGCTGTGGCTGCTGCCAAGCGTGCACTGGTGCATCAGCATCTCGATCATTGCCTGGACGACGCGCTGCAGGGTCAACCGCAGGCCGTTCGCGTTGCGATGGCGGACTTCAAAGACATCACCAAATATCGTTGACCACCGCCTGATCACCTCATCCAGCGCCTCGCACCCATGATCCTTGCACTTCGCCCAACCTACAGCGCCAAGCCGAGATCTGGCCTGACGCTGGGCGTTGGGCGTCGGATCGCCCAGTTCCTACGTTGGGCGCTGGTGCTCCTGCTGGTTGCGGACATCGTTGGCACGCCGCTGCACCGCCATCATCACGATTCCGGCATCGACGGCAGTGCGGTCCACGCGCAACTTGCGGAACCCCAGCACGCCGCGCACCACGCCGAAGAAGATCACCACGAGCTCGACTTCGTTCATGCGGTCACGACGGTGCGCGCCGAGTCGCGTGCCTCGGCACCCGACGCGTTCGCTGATGGCGATTTCCTGGTCGTCGCGCTTGTCTCGTCCTGGCCATCGCCGGGATTGATTCCGGCACCCATTGCACGCCTGCCGTGGAATGACGCCGGCACGACCCTTCCTCCACTCCACAGAAGCCTGCCCCCGGCAGGCCGCGCGCCGCCGTTGCGCGCCTGAACAGCCGCCCAGCCGACTATTCAGCGGCTCGCCCCAACGACGGCCGAGCCGGTACCCCGTGGAGTTTTCATGTCTCATCGCCTCACCCGGCGCGCGCTGCTGCGTTGCGCCCAGGGCCTGTTCGCCCTGACTGCTGCCTGCACAGCGTCCGCCCAGAAGTCCAACGACTTTGCCGTCACGCCCGCCCAGATGCAGTCGCTGGGGGTGCGCTTGTTGAAGCTCGAGCAGCCAGCGGCCATCGGCGGCCAGGCCTTCCCCGCCCGGGTGGTGCTGCCACCCAGCCAGGAATACGTGCTCAGCGCACCGCTTGCCGGCGTGGTCGATCAGTTGCTCGTCAGCGAGAACGACACCGTCCAGGCCGGCCAAGCACTGCTGCGCCTGGTCAGCCCCGAACTGGGCGAGCTGCAGCTCAAGCTGAGCGAGGCGGCCTCGAAGGGACGGCTCTCTCAAGCAACGCTCAAGCGCGAGCAGATGCTGTTCGCGGACGGCATCGTCCCACAGCGCCGTGTGCAGGAGGCGGAATCCACGGCCGCTGAGGATCAGGCCCGACAGCGACACGCCGAGGCGGCGCTGCGCCTGGCCGGCATGGACGCCGCCGCCATCAAGCGCGTGGCCGAGGGCGGCGCGATGCAGGATGCACTCGTGCTGCGTGCACGCGCGCCCGGCGTCGTGGTCAAGCTCGAAGCCAAGCCCGGCTTGCGGGCGCAGGGTGCCGACGCCCTGGTCCGCATCGCCGATACGCGCAAGCTGTGGCTCGACATCCAGGTGCCGGTGGACCGCCAGGCGCAGATCGCCACCAAGGGCGCTTCGGTCACCGGGGTCGATCGGGAAGTGACGGCCACGCCGCTGGGCTTCGGCGCCACGGTCAGCGACAGCCAGACCGTGATGCTGCGGGCACAGGTCACGCGCGGTGCCCAGACATTGCGCCTGGGCGAGTTCGTCCAGGTGCGCGTGCCGTTTGCCAGTACCGAAGAAGGCTGGCCGGTGCCGGTTCCGGCAGTCGTGCGGCAGGACGACAAGGCCTATGTCTTCGTTCGCACTGAACAGGGGTTCACCGCCTTGCCGGTGACAGTGCTCGACAGCGCCGGCCAGTCGGTGCGCGTCAAGGGCGCGCTGCGCGCCGGGCAGGAGATTGCCATCGGCTCGGTCATCGCGCTGAAGTCAGCCTGGCTTGGCAAGGGCGGGAGCAACTGACATGCTGGCCCGCCTGGTTCAATTCGCGCTGGCACAGCGCCTCTTCGTGCTGATCGCCGGCCTGGTGTTGATGGCCGCCGGCTGGCTGGCCTTCAAGGACCTGCCGATCGACGCGTTCCCCGACGTGTCGAGCACACAGGTCAAGATCATCATGAAAGCCCCGGGCATGACGCCCGAGGAGGTCGAGAGCCGCATCGCGCTGCCCATCGAGGTGGAGATGCTGGGCATCCCCAAGCAGCGCATGCTGCGCTCCGTGTCGAAGTACGGCATCGTCGACGTGACGATCGACTTCGATGACGGTACGGACATCTACTGGGCGCGCCAGCAGGTGGCCGAGCGCTTGTCCGGCATCGCCGGCGACCTGCCCGGCGGCATCAGCGGCGGCATGGCGCCCATCACCACGCCGCTGGGCGAGATGTTCATGTTCACCGTGGAAGGTGAAGGACTCACGCTGGAGGAGCGTCGCAGCCTGCTGGACTGGGTGATCCGCCCTGCCCTGCGCTCGGTCGTCGGCGTGGCCGATGTCAATGCCCTGGGCGGCAAGGTGCGCAGCTTCGAGGTGCTGCCCGACCCGGTCAAGCTTTCGGCAGTCGGCTTGTCGACGGCACAAATCAAAGCGGCCATCGAAGCCAACAACCGCAACGACGGCGCCGGCCGGCTGGGTGAAGGCGATGAGGTCCTTCTGGTGCGCACCGAGGGCAGCATCCAGACGCAGGACGATCTGCGCGCCATCGTCGTCAAGAACGACAAGGGCATGGCCGTGCGCCTGGGCGATGTAGCGCAGGTGCGTGAAGGCAGCGTCACCCGCTACGGCGTGGTCACCAAGGACGGCCGCGGCGAGGCGGTTGAAGGGCTGGTGCTCGGCCTGGCCGGCGCCAACGCGCAGAAGGTCGTCGAGGGCGTGACGAAGAAGCTCGAAGACATCAAGCCGACCTTGCCCAAGGGCGTGGAGATCAAGGTCTTCTACAACCGTGCCACGCTCGTCGAAAAAGCGGTCGGTACGGTATCGAAGGCGCTGATGGAAGCCACCGTGCTGGTGCTCGTGCTGCTGGGCGCGTTCCTCGGCAACCTGCGTGCGGCCGTCACGGTGGCGATGGTGCTGCCGCTGTCGGCGCTGGCCACCTTCATCCTGATGCGCACGACGGGCATGTCGGCCAACCTGATGAGCCTGGGCGGCCTGGCCATCGCGCTGGGCATGCTGGTCGATGCCGCGGTGGTGGTCGTGGAAAACGTCGTTCAGCACCTGAGCCACGACAAGGCTTCGGAGAAGCTGCCGCGCCTGCACGTCGTGTTCCGCGCGGTGCGCGAGGTGGCTGCACCGGTGGCCGCCGGCATGTTGATCATCATCGTCGTCTTCCTGCCGCTGCTCACGCTGCAGGGGCTGGAAGGCAAGTTCTTTGTGCCCGTGGCACTGACGATCGTCTTCGCGCTGATCAGCTCGCTGGTGTTGTCGCTCACCGTCATCCCGGTGCTGGCTTCATACCTGCTGAAGAAGGTCAGCCATGAAGACCCCTGGCTGCCGCGCCAGCTGCTGAAGCTGTACGAGCCGACGCTGGCTTTCGCGCTCAAGCGCCAGACGGTGGTGTACGTGGTGGCCGGCGTGATGCTGGCCGTTGCTGCCGGCGTGTACACCCAGGTCGGCAAGACCTTCATGCCGACCATGGACGAGGGCGACATCATCGTCGGCATCGAGAAGCTGCCGTCGGTGAGCCTGGAGGAGACCGCTGCACTCGACCTGAAGATCCACCAGGCGCTGATGAAGGAGATTCCCGAGATCACCGGCGTGGTGGCCCGTGCCGGTTCCGACGAGATCGGCCTCGATCCGATGGGCTTGAACCAGACCGACACCTTCCTGGTGCTCAAGCCGCGCGAGGCCTGGCAGGTCCAGAGCAAGGAAGCGCTGATGGACAAGATCCGCGGCGTGCTCGACCAGATGCCCGGCGTGGCCTACAGCTTCACCCAGCCGATCGACATGCGCGTGTCGGAGATGATCATCGGCGTGCGCGGCGACGTGGCGATCAAGGTCTTCGGGCCCGACCTGACCACGCTGAACGATCTGGCCGGCCAGATCGAGAAGCTGATGAAGACGGTGCCGGGCAACCAGGACGTCTACACGGTCGAGAACGACGGCGTGCAGTACCTGCGGGTGGTGGTGGACCGGCTGGCGGCGGGCCGCTACGGCCTGTCGGTCGAGGATGTTCAGGACGCGCTGCGCGTGCAGATCGAAGGCCAGCGGGCCGGCACGGTGATCGCCGGCGGCAAGCGCATCCCGATCCTGCTGCGCGGGCCTGATGGCGTGCGTGTGTCGCCGGCGGACTTTGCGGCGCTGCGAATCAGCACGGCCGACGGGCAGAGCGTGCCGCTGCAGTCGCTGGCCAAGCTGGAACGCGACAGCGGCCCGGTGAAGATCGAACGTGAACTGGGCAGCCGCTACAGCGTGGTGATTGCCAACGTCACCGGCCGTGACCTGGTCGGCTTCGTCGAGGAGGCGCGTGCCAAGGTGGCGCAGGAGGTCAAGCTGCCCACCGGGTACCGGGTGGCCTGGGGCGGGCAGTTCGAGAACCAGCAGCGTGCCGCGGCGAGGTTGATCCTGGTCGTGCCCGCGTCACTGGGCTTCATCTTCGTCATCCTGTTCTCGACCTTCGGCTCGGTGCGCCAGGCCCTGCTGGTGCTGTCGAACATCCCGTTTGCACTGGTCGGCGGCATCGTGGCGCTGTGGGCCACCGGTGAGTACCTGTCGGTACCGGCCTCGGTGGGCTTTATCGCGCTGCTGGGCATCGCGGTGCTCAACGGTGTGGTGCTGGTGAGCTACTTCAACCAGCTGCATGCCGAAGGCTTGTCGCTGCTGGACAGCGTGACCCAGGGCGCCAAGCGGCGGTTACGGCCGGTGCTGATGACGGCGGCGATCACGGCCTTCGGCCTGATCCCACTGCTGTTTGCCACCGGGCCCGGCTCCGAGATCCAGCGGCCGCTGGCCATCGTCGTCATCGGCGGGCTCATCACGGCCACCGCGCTGACGCTGATCCTGCTGCCCATCCTGTACCTGCGCTTCGCCCATCCGAAGCCTGGCGCGGCCATGGCCGCACTGGAGATGAACCATGTCTGAGTTTTGTCTGGTACTCGTGTGCCCACCCTCGATCGAAGAGAAATTGCTCGATGCGCTGCTCGTCAGCGCGGGCAACGAGATCTTCACGAGCACGCCCACCTACAGCCATGGCACGGCCCACGGCCGCATGGCCAACCTGGAACAGGTGATGGGGCGCAGCCACTCGGTGAGGGTCGAGATCCTGCTCACCGGAGAAGAGATGACCCAGCTTCTGCAGACCCTGCGCGAGTCGTTCAAGGGCACTGGCCTGCGTTACTGGGCCTGGCCCCTGGCCGCCGAAGGAGAAATTGCATGAAGCACTGGATTGCAGCAGCCGGGCTGGCGCTCGCCCTGCCGCTGAGCTGGAACGCGCACGCCGCAGGCGTGGCCACCCCACCTGACCTGCCGGCGACCGAGCAGGCGCGTGCAGCCATCGACCAGGACCCGGCGGTCAACCAGGCCCGGCATGGTGTGCAGGCGGCCACGCACTCCGCCGCAATGCTGGAGGCTTCGCCCTACGAGTGGACGGCCAGCACAACGGCCCAGCGGCGACGCGTGGACGGCAGCGGCGCGTCCAACGAGTGGTCAGTGCAGTTGGAGCGCACCGTGCGCATCGGCGGCAAGGCCGCCCTGGATCGCGACCTGGGCGAGGCCGGTCGCAGGCTGTCGACCGCGCAACTCGGCGCGGTGCGGAACGAGGCTGCGCGCCAGTTGCTCGATCTCTGGCTGGACTGGCTGGCTGCGCGTCAGGCCCGGGAGGGCTTGCTGGAGCAGGTCAGGTTTGCGGAAGCGAACATCAGCGCTGTCGAGAAGCGGCGCAAGGCGGGCGATGCCTCGATGCTGGAACTCAATGTCGCCAAAGGCGACCTCGCCGAAGTGCAGCGCCAGGTCAGTGCCCTGGCTGCGGCCGAAGCCAAGGCTCAGGCGACGCTGCGGGTCCGCTACCCGCAGTTGCCGCTGGAAGCACGGGCCCTGTCAGAGCCGCTGCCGCCGGAGCGCAACGAGGGGCAATGGCGCGAACAGATCGCCTCAGGCAGTGATTCGCTGCGCGCCGCGCAACAGGCGCTGCGCAAGGCTGAACTGACGGCGGCCCGAGCGCGGGCTGACCGCATGCCTGATCCCACCGTGGGTGTCTTCACCTCGTCGGAAGCCTTCCGCAGTGAGCGAGTCATCGGTCTGAGCCTGAGCATCCCGCTGGGCGGAACCTACCGGGAACAGGGCGCGCGCGAGGCATTGCAGCAGGTCGAAATCGCCCGCGCCGGCGTCGAACGCCAGCAGCGCGACCTGGACGTACAGGTCGCGGTCCAGGTCGGCGAGGCAACCAGCAGCTTCGAGCGCTGGCAACTGGCTGAGCGCTCGGCCACCGTGGCGCAGGAGTCGGCACGTCTGACCCAGCGCGCCTTCACACTGGGCGAAGCCGACTTGCAGGCCTTGCTGCTGGTGCGGCGCCAGGCCGTGGACGCGGTCAACGCCGCAGTGGCGGCACGCGTCGATGCCCTGCGCTCCCGCTACCGACTGCTCGTCGATGCGCGGCTGATTTGGAGCCTCGATGAGAACTGATCCTGCGGCGAAAGCCCGCGCATGACCGCGACGCCCTCCCCCGCTCAACCTGCCGCCGCTGCATCGGGCTGGGGCGCGCTGATGACGCGCGAGCGCTGGATCGAAGTCGGCCGCATAGCGCTCACGGGCCTGGCCGCTGCGCTGTACTGGAAGCAGGCGGTACCCATCGCGGTGCTGTGGGCGGCGGTGGCCCTCGGCCTCTACCCGCTGGTCAAAACCGGCCTGCTCGATCTGCTGCGCGAACGAAAGATCGGCACCGAGATCTTCGTGACGATCGCGACTTTGGTGGCAATGGTCGGCGGCGAAACCGTGGCCGGCGCGGTGCTGATGGTGATCATCCTGATCGCAGAGTTCATCGCTGAGCTGAACACCGACCGGGCGCGGGCGTCGATCAAGTCCTTGATCGGCTCGGTGCCGCAGGTGGCGCTGCGGCGCGGAGAGGGCAGCGAGGGCGATGAACGCAGCGTGCCGGTGGCTGAGTTGCGCGTTGGCGACGTGGTGCTGGTGCGGGCAGGCGAGAAGGTGCCGGTCGACGGCAGCGTCATCGGCGGTCAGGGCGCCGTCAACGAAGCATCCATCACGGGCGAGAGCCTGCCGAAGGACAAGCAGGTCGGCTCGACCGTCTTCGCCGGCACGGTGCTGGCCAGCGGCGCGCTCGACGTGCGCACCGACAAGCTCGGCGCCGACACGATGTTCGCACGCATCATCACCCTCGTCGAAGACGCCGAGGCGCATCAGGCGCCGGTGCAGAAGCTGGCCGACCGCGTCGCTGCCTGGTTGATCCCGGTGGTGCTCGTGTTCCTGGTGGGGGTCTGGCTGGTCACGCGCGACATCCGGACCGTCGTCACGCTGCTGATCTTCACCTCGCCGGCCGAACTCGGACTGGCCACGCCGCTGGTGATGATCGCTGCGGTGGCACGCGCGGCGCGCAATGGCATCCTCATCAAGGGCGGGCTGTACCTGGAACTGCTGGCGAAGGTCGACGTGGTGGTATTCGACAAGACCGGCACGCTGACCGCCAACCGGCCTGCCGTGGTGAGCGTCTCGACGCAGGACGCCGCCATCGACGAACGCCAGCTGATGCGGCTGGCTGCCGCTGCCGACCGGCGGTCGGCGCACCCGCTGGCGCAAGCCGTCGTGGCGCATGCTGCGGTACTCGGCATCGAGGTGCCCGAGCCGCAGCAGTACGAACAGATCCAGGCGCGCGGGGTGAAGGCGACGGTGGAAGGCCGCGCGGTACTGGTCGGCAATCCGGCGCTGCTGAGTGAGGCCGGCGTCGCGCTGCCTGCCGCCAGGGTGGAAGGGAACGCTGCGGGCATCGGCAGCAGCACGCCGGTGCACGTGGCCGTGGACGGCCGCTTTGCCGGCATCGTGCACATCGCCGACGCCGTGCGCCCGGGGGCGCGCGAGGCGCTGGCGGCGCTAAGGGCCACGGGTGTCAAGCGCACGGTGATGCTCACCGGCGACAACGCCGCCACCGCGCACGCGGTCGCTCAGCAACTGGGCATCGGCGAGGTGCACGCCGAGCTGCTGCCCGAGGACAAGGTGGGTGTCATCGCCGAGCTGCAGAAGCAGGGCCACAGCGTGGCCATGGTCGGCGACGGCATCAACGACGCGCCCGCCCTGGCGCGTGCCGATGTCGGCATCGCCATGGGCGGTGGCGGCACGCAGGCTGCGCTGGAGGCCGCCGATGTGGCGCTGATGACCGACGATCTGGCCAAGATCGGCGCCGCCCGCGCCATCGCCCGCCGCGCCTACCGCACGGTGCAGGAAAACCTGTTTGTCGGCGTGGGGGTTGTGCACGTGCTGGGCATTGCCGCCGCGCTGATGGGTTGGATCGGTCCGATCGAGGCCGCGATCATCCACCTCGGGCCCGATGTGCTGGTGTTCGTCAACTCGGTGAAGCTGCTGCGGGTGCGTATCCCGGGTGCCACGTGAGCCGCGGCAAACCACTTCTCAAGCGCTGATCTCTTTCATTTCCAAGCTCGGAGACACCTTCATGAAGTCGATTCGTCCCCACCTGTTCGCTCTCGTCGCGGGCGCCGCGCTGCTGGCTGGCTGCGCCACTCCGCCGCCGCCGGACCCGGCGGCGGAACTGTCTTACTGCTACAAGACCAACAAGGGACGCGTGATCGCGTGCACCCAGGCGCCGGCACCAAGCCTGAACGCCGACGCCGACGCGAAGCGGTTCACACCCGATCCGAACGCGCTTACCGTGTATGTCGTGCGCCGCAACTGGGGCGACGGCCGTCACTTCATCAAGGTGCAGGCGGACGGCGGCGCCGCGGTGGAGACGCTGCCCAACACGATGGTGCGGATGAAGCTCAAGCCGGGTCGGCACACGATCGGCTTCGAATTCGAAGGACGAAGCCAGACCACGACCGTCGATGGCAAGGCTGGTGACGTGCGCTTTGTGCGTATCGACGGCATGGTGTGGTCCTGGAAGAGCACGTTCGAATGGGTCGCCGAGCCCGAGGCCGCGATTCGCGAGCGTGCGCTCAAGGCGCGGCTGGTGGCCGACGTGGCTGCACGCTGAGCCGGGGAGATACTGGCGGGATGACAGAGCCCACTCCCCCATCGATTTCCAGGCTCCCGGCCGGGGTCGGTGCAGCGCTGCTCGCCGCGGCTCTGTTCGGCGCTGGAACGCCGCTGGCCAAGACGCTGATGGCCGGGGTCAGCCCCTGGATGCTCGCTGGTCTTCTGTACCTGGGCTCAGGGCTCGGACTGGCGCTGCTTCGACTCGTCCGGCGCGCCCCCTCGGTCCGACTGGCGGCCGGTGACCGGCCCTGGCTGGCTGGCGCGGTGCTGGCCGGCGGAGTGGTCGGCCCCGTGCTGCTGATGTTCGGCCTCTCCGGCATGCCGGCCTCGGGTGCCTCGCTGTTGCTCAACGCCGAAGGTGTCTTCACCGCGCTGCTGGCCTGGTTCGTCTTCAGGGAGAACTTCGACCGCCGGATCGCGCTGGGCATGCTGGCAATCGTCGCCGGAGCGGTCGTGCTGAGCTGGCCCGGCGACGCAGAGTTCGGCACGCCATGGCCCGCGCTGGCTGTGCTCGGCGCGTGCCTGGCCTGGGGCATCGACAACAACCTCACGCGCAAGGTGTCGCTCTCGGACGCGACCTGGGTGGCCATGGTTAAGGGATTGGCAGCTGGCAGCGTGAATCTGACCATTGCGCTGGCGCTGGGTGCGAGCCTGCCGGCCCCGGGCACGCTGGCTGGCTTGGCCGTGCTGGGCTTCTTCGCCTACGGGATCAGCCTGACACTGTTCGTCGTCGCGCTGCGCCACCTGGGCACCGCGCGCACTGGGGCGTACTTCTCGGTGGCACCGTTCTTCGGCGCGGTGCTGGCGGTCGTCCTGCTCGGTGAGGCGATCACGCCGGGACTGCTAGCGGCCGGTGCGCTGATGGCACTGGGTGTATGGCTGCACCTGAGCGAGAAGCATGGTCATCTGCACGCGCATGAGGCGATGGAGCATGCGCACGAGCATGAACACGACATGCACCACACGCACCACGCGCCAGGGGTAGCGCCGCCTGGGCCGCACACGCATCGCCACCGGCATGCGCCGATGAGCCACTCGCACGAGCATTTTCCGGACGAACACCACCGGCATTCGCACTGAAGGCTTCACGCCACTGTCCATGACGGGCATGCAGCACGTCAGGCCCAATCAGCGACGCGCGAGAGCAGGAATTGCGAAAGGACGCAAGTCGTCGACGCCGCGCTCAGACCGCCTGTGTGCCGACACCACCCAACGCAGAACAAACGCGCCGCAGCCGGCTTTCGGCCTCGTCGGCCACGCTTCGCACGCCGGGCTTGCCCACAAGGCCCACCATGATCTGCGGGTCGAGGAAGCCCACTACGACGCGGCCCGGTGCCTCTTCGCGGACGATCACGTTGCAAGGCAGCAGCAGACCGATGTCCGGTTCAGCTTGCAGGGCCTGGTGGGCGAGCGGAGGATTGCAAGCGCCAAGGATTCGGTACGGCAGCATGTCCGCACCGAGCTTTTCCTTCATCGCGCGCTGGACGTCGATGTCGCTCAGCACACCGAAGCCTTCGGCCTTGAGCGCGGCTGTCGTTGTTGCCAGCGCTTCGTCGAACGACAGGCCCGTCAGGGTCGTGGTGAATCCGTACATGTCATGCCTTTCACAGAAGGGCGGCCACTAGGCCCAGGTCCCCAGGATGCTCCATCGGCCACGCAGGCCCCCAGGGCGATCGAGCGGCGGAACATCAGTGTCCCATCAACTGGATGGCCCAGAAGGTCAGGAAGCCACCGAACAGGACCAGGGTTGCCACCGGCTTCTCCTCCACCTCGTGGGCTTCCATCAGCAGTTCCTCGGTCACCAGGTAGAGCAGCGCGGCAGCACTGAAGGACAAGGTGCCTGCCAGCACGGCAGCCGACGCGCCGGCCAGCAGAAGGCTGCCGAGCATGGCAAAGCCCAGAACAGTGAGCCCCAGTGCAGCCGTCACACCCACGATGCGCCAGCCGGCGATGCGATCGGATGCCACGGCCAGGCCGAGGAAGAGCAACTCGACCGACAGGCCAAGTGCCAACACGGTCCCGGTCTCATTCCCCGCCGCAAAGCCTGCGCCGATGATGAAGCCGTCGGTCGCGACATCGACGAATGTGGCCACCAGCAGACCCACAGCAGCCCCCTGCGCGGCACCGCTGTCGTGGCCCTCCAATCGCGTGGTCCACAGCTTGAGGGCGTACATGAAGAGGCTGCCGGCCGCGAAAGCGCCCAACACCACCTGCTTGGTCGCATGCTCCTTGCCGATGTCGGGCAGCAATTCAACGGCTAGCGCCGCGAGGATGACGCCGGCCGCGAAGTGCTGAATGAGGCTGCGCACCTGGTGCGATGGCTTCCAGAGCGCCGCGAGTGCGCCGCCCGAGACGGCGACCGCGGCCGGAATGGCCATGATGGAGAGGGCATGCGAGTTCATGGGGATGGCTTCTGGACGCTGGGCATCCCGGCATTGTTGCCGCCGTGCCTCAAATCCTCTCAGCTCGATCACATGCAAGGACGCGATGGACCTCTTGCCGTCGGCGCAGCTATCGCGACGGCCCCAGTCGCCGCCCGTCACTGCTTCTTCATTGCGCCATGGTCGTGGTGCATGTGACCGGCCGTCGCGTCAGCGCCGTGGTCCGAGAGTTGGGCATCGAACCACCGATGCAACGCCACCACCAATTTGGTGTCGGCGGTGCGGTAGGTGAGTTCGGCACCAGCCTTCACGTCCTTGTAGTCGATGCTCACTTGACCGGACTTGGCCGCCTGAAGCTCTGCGAGGCCGGGCATATCAGCGCCGTGGATGTGGCCGGGACCGGAATAGTCGCCCTTCAGGAACTGGGCGCGAATCTCCCGGAGGTGCTCGCGCACGAGCTTGACCTGCTGCGCGTCCGCCGCATTCTTGGCCACCACACGCTGAGTTCCACCGTTCGCCGTCTTGCTGAAGACATGGGTGGTGGCCTTGAGATCGAACGGCATCACGTCGGCGCCGAGCTTGGCCACCTCGGCCTGCCGCTGCGCATCGGCCGCGGTAGCGGGCAGCGAGAGAGCTGCCGCCAGGAGGGACAGGGAGAAGGCGACGATTTTCATGGTGTGGACGGACCGATGGTGAGAGGGAAAGGTTTGCGGGGGCGTCGACGAACAAGCGCCGTCAATTCGACGCCGGTACGCGCAAGGAGGTCGGCGAAGGACGCATTCTCTGACCACGTCTCGATCAAGGCTCAAGCGCTCGACTTATCGAGCGAATCGATGGCTCGAAGTTCCGCCAAACCTATTGCGAGAGCGCAAGGAAAGTAGATACCTTAATGGGTATGTTTAGCTGGTTGTGCAAACTGCCAAGGAGCGAAGCATGGAGATTCTGCGAACGATGGTGCTGTCTTCCCTGATGAGTCTGTCGATGGGCATCGCCATGGCGCAGCCTGGCGGTGGCAAGGGCCCCGGTGCGGGAACCGGCCCGATGGGCGCCGGTCCGGCGGCCAGTGCGCCAGGGATGGGACGGGGCGGTGGCCATGGTGCGGCACGCTATGGCTCGGACTACACGCCCGGTTGGACGCTGATGAGCCAGCAGGAGCGCAATGAGCACCGAGATCGAATGCGCTCGATGAAGACCTTCGAGGATTGCAAGGCCTATCAGGACCAGCACCACGAACAGATGGCTGCCCGAGCCAAGGAGCGTGGCGGCAAGCCGCTGGCACAACCGCGGCGCGATGCCTGTGCCAGCCTGAAGAACTGAACACAAGGGCTGGTGTTTTCGGACTCTAGATCCGCACGGGGCCGCAACAGACCAGCCGAAACGAAATCGATGCCATCGAGATCTCAGGGGTGGCAGCCGGACCGTGACCAACAACCCAGCCAATGCCATGAGTGAATCGACCAACAAGTACCGCGACCTCACCCAGTCCGTCTCGGCGGGCCTGTCGTCACTGCGAATGAGCACGCCCGAGGTCATGAAGAGCTTCAACGACCTGGGCAAGTCGGCCACCGCCAGCGGTGTCCTCGACGCCAAGACCAAGGAACTGATCGCACTGGCGCTGAGCGTCGCCGCACGCTGCGACCCCTGCATCGGCTTCCACACCAAGGCCCTGGTCAAGCTGGGAGTGGACTTACCCTGATCTCACGGACACGATGGGACTAGATTTTCAGTGGAACTGCTGAGGTCAACTCAGCGATGGCGCTTTCGGTGACTTTGGCTTGGTCTTGCAGTTCCTTCTCGAAGTTGATGGGGGACTTCTGGCCGATGCCGCTGTGCCGGCGGCGCGGGTTGTACCAACCCTCGATCCAAGTGAAGACGGCCATGCGCGCCTCGGCGAACGACTTCCAGCTGCGCCGGTCAATCAGCTCGCATTCCAGGCTTGCGAAGAAGCTCTCGGCCATGGCGTTGTCGTATGCATCGCCCACGCTGCCCATCGACGGGCGCACGCCCATTTCCTTGCAGCGCTTGCCGAAGTCCACGCTGGTGTACTGGCTGCCCTGGTCCGAATGGTGGATGACGCCCTGCGGCTTGCGCGTGATGAGCGCCATGTTCAGGGCCTGGATCACAAGGTCGGCCGTTTGCTGTTGGCCGAATGACCAGCCGACCACCTTGCGGCTGTAGACATCGAGCACCACCGCCAGATAGACAAATCCCGCCCAGGTCGGGATATAGGTCATGTCGGCGACCCACAGCTGATTGATGCTGGTGGCTGTGAACTCGCGCTGCACCAGGTCTGGCGCTGGGTGGCTTTCCTTGTCGCGCTTGGTGGTCACGCACCACCCCCTGCGCCGGCTGACGCCGCGCAGGCCGTTGACACGCATGACAGCAGCGATGCGGTTGTGACCCGCCTTGATCCCCTGGTCAGCGAGTTCGGCCTGAATGCGTGGCACGCCGTAGGTGGCGTCGCTGGCCGCATGGGCCTGACGGATCTGCTCCAGCAGCACGGCGTTGGCCTGCGCTTGCGCGCAGGCCGGTCGATCCAGCCAGTCGTAGTAACCGCTGTGCGACACGCGCAGCGTCTTGCACATGGCACGAACGGGAAGCTCGGCCTGGTTCGCCTTCACGAGTTCGTAGACGACGTGGGCGTCTTCTCGCTTTTGGCGGCAAACCAGGCCGTAGCCTTTGCCAATATGTCGCGCTCCTGCTGGACCTGCCTGAACTTGCGGCGCAGCTCGATCAGCTCCTGGCGCTCGTTCATCGACAACGGTGCATCGGTGCTCGTGGCGCCGCTGCCATCAGAGCCGCCAGCAGCCTTCATCCATGCGTGGATGCTGCTGGCGTTGCAGCCGAACTCGCGGGCCAGGTCGCTGACGCCGCGACCAGCGCGAACCAGCTCGACCATTTGTTGGCGAAACGCCGCCGGATACGGCGGCTTGGGGGTGGGCATCTCGGACTCCTTCTCGAGTGAAAAAGTGTCCGCGAAATCGGGGGAACTTCAGAGCCACGCGGCAGGAGGTCGACGAGACACTCGGCGTGACCACGTACATGGGCGGCGGTCCGTCGCTGATGTACGCCGCCAATGCAATCGCTGCGTTCGAGGAGTTCGCGCGGGCCTCGGCCCCGAAAACAGCGTAGCGTGTCCGGCCGCGCCTTGCAGGTTTCCCCGCCAGCGCCTTCGAGTCCGTGATTGCCGAGGCAGCCACGGCTATCGCCGGTGTCTGGGCCGTGCGCCGCATGGTGCACCGGGCCATTCGGTCGGTGCCGCTGCGGCCTTGCTCCACGCGTCTGTGCACAGAGACGTCAGGGCGGTGGTGAGCCTGGCCGCGTTCGCGCACCCGCGCGAGGTCATGCGTGCCTTCATGGCCGAGAAGCGCGTGCCCTATCCGCTGGTGGGCTGGTATGTCATGCGGCATGTGCAGCGGGTGATCGGCCCAACCTTCGAAGACATCGCGCCCGTCAACACGATCGCACGGGCACGATGCCCCGTGCTCGTGGTCCATGGGCGAACGGACCGCGTCGTGCCGACGGGTGATGCGAAGCGCCTGGTCCAACGCTCGCCGCAAGCCCGTCTTCTCCTGGTGGACGGCGACCACGACCTTCGTGAGGCCCTCGCACCTCATGCAGGCACCCTGGTCGAATTCCTTCGCGTGGCCTGCACTGTGCGCACGTCGGCGTCGATTGCCGTAGGCTGAGGCCATGTTGTCCATCTCGCTGGGGCCCGTCGCCTTACCCGTGCCACCTCTGTTGCTGCTGGCGGTGGTGTGGGCCGCCTCCTGGGTCGTCACAAGGCTCCACGCGCGGTCACAAGCGGCCACCCCGCCTGTCGAGCAACCGCAGGTCGCCAGCAACGCCATCATCTTTGCGGCCGGAATCGGCCTCCTCGGCGCTCGGGTCGCGCATCTGGCGATGAATTCCGATCTCTACCTCGACGAGCCCGTGTCGGCTATCGACCTGCGCGACGGCGGCTGGCACACCGCGACGGGCATTGCCGTGGGCGCCGCCTGGTTGGCCTGGAAGGGTTGGCGGGTCCCTACGCTTCGCCGGCCGCTGCTGATCGCCGCCTTGGCCGGGTTGGGTGCCTGGACGATCGCCTCGATGGCGCTGAGCCCTCGCAACACGGCACCCATGCCTACACTGGTCTTCAGCCCCCTCGATGGCGGTCCTCCGAGAGAACTGCGCCAGGCCGCCGCGGGGCGCCCGGTGGTCGTCAACCTCTGGGCCAGTTGGTGCGGGCCGTGCCGCCAGGAGATGCCCACGCTGGCCGAGGCGCAGCAGCGTGACGGCACGGTGGGGTTCTTGTTCGTGAACCAGGGTGAGTCTGAAGCCACCGTCCGCACCTACCTGGCGAGCTTGGGTGCGCCGCTGCGCGAGGTGCTTCTGGATCCTGGCGCCCGGCTCGGCCCGGCCGTCGGCTCGCGCGGCCTGCCCACCACACTGTTCTACGATGCGCAGGGACAGCTCGTCGATGCGCACTTCGGCGTGCTCAACGCCGCTGCGCTCGAAAGCCGCCTGCGCACCCTGCGCTCCAGCCGCTGACCTTTCACCGCCCACCTGACACGGACCATCATGGAAACAAGCCAGCACATCGAGGTGCTCGTGGACGACGAACTCGACGTACTCGCCAGCCTGGTGCCTGTCGCCGGACAAGACATCGTCGAGCTGGGCTGTGGCGCGGCCGGCCTGGCCCGCTCGCTGCTGGCGCGCCACGCCGACAGCCAGGTCACCGGGCTCGAGGTCGATGAGCGGCAGCACGCCAAGAACCTGGCATCACCACAGCCCGGCCTGCAGTTCGTCGCGGGCGGTGCGCAGGCCATCCCGTTTGCCGACGCGAGCTTCGACCTCGCGCTGATGCTGAAGTCTCTTCACCACGTACCAGTGCCGCTGCTGTCGCAGGCCCTCGGTGAAGTCGCAAGAGTGCTGCGCCCTCGCGGGTTTCTCTACGTGTCCGAGCCGGTGTACGGTGGGCCTTTGAACGAGCTGATCCGCCTGTTCAACGACGAGGGCGTCGTGAGGGCTGCGGCGCAGGCCGCCGTCGACGCGGCGCTCAGGACAGGCATCTGGGAGCAGGTGGCGGAGAGGTTCTTCGCGATGCCGGTGCGCTTCAAGGACTTCGCGGACTTCGAGCAGCGCATGATGCGACCCACGTTCGCGGACCACCGAATCGACGATGCCAAGCTGGCCGAGGTGGCTGGCGCCTTCGCGCCCCACATGACGGACGGCGGCGCGCGATTCACCCGCCCGATGCACGTCCGCGTGCTGCGAAAGCTGCGTTGAGGCCCGTCGCCGTCAGCCGGGAACAGATCCCGACCCACGCATTCCAGACCGAGATCGTGCATGTCCTACCTCGATGATCCGCGTGTCCTGTTCGCGGCGGAGCGCACGCTGCTCGCATGGCAGCGCACGGCCATCGCGCTGATGGGCTTTGGCTTCGTCGTCGAGCGCTTCGGGCTGTTCCTGCGCATGGTGAGCAACCAGCCGCTGTCGCTGTCCCAGCGCGGCTTCTCGCTGTGGCTGGGCGTCACGCTGCTGCTGCTCGGCGCCGGAGTCTCGGTGGTCTCGGCCCTGCAGTTCCGGACCGTCCTGCGCGGCCTGGGCGAGAAGGAGATTCCGCGGGGCTACTGGACGAGCCTGGGCGTCTGGCTCAACTTCATCCTTGCCGCGGTGGCGCTCGCGCTGGCGGTGCACTTCGTCAGCAGCGGCTGATGTCTGCCACTGCCCCGCGTCGGCTTCGGACTTCGCGCAAGGCGTCGGCAAATCAGTAGAACCATATTGCCGCCACCTTCAGAGCGCTGGGAGGTCGCAGCTTGGTGAGCTTTGTCGCTCCAGCCCGATCACCTACGGTTTGCGGGCAATGACCGTCGCGAAGGCCTTCTTCAGCCCGCCGGGTGCCGGGAAGTCACTGTGCGCCGACGAGAGAACCTCCCACGCGGCATAGCGGCGCGCCAGCGCCTCGCGCTCGAAGAGGCAGAACGCCTGCGGGTCGAACATGTCCATGTAGGTGGTGCCTTCGACCAGGACATTGACGATGATCGTGCCACCAGGCCGCAGGTGCGCCTCCAGTTCCGACAGCGCTGCTGTCGCCGTCCTGCAGTCGAAGAACATCAGCAGGCCGATCGACACGACCGTGTCGAAGCCTTCTTCCAGCTGGTGCGTGCGCAGGTCCGCGACGCTGGCCCTGATCGGCAGCCCCTCGGCATCGGCGACATGCTGCAGGTGATTCACGGCGACCTTGCTGGCATCAAGCGCAACCACGGTGCAACCCGCCCGCGCCGCGGCAAGCGACAGTTGGCCCAGGCCGCAACCGTAGTCCAGCACCTTCCCGTTCAAGTGCGGCAGCGCAGACTGCTCGAAGGGATTGAGGCCGAGGTCGGGCTGATGAACCTGCCTCGCGAACTGCCGGTCGAAAAAGTCGATGCTCCGGTCACCGCTCACAGCGCACCTCTCCATGTCCTCCAGCAGCAAGCATAGCCGGCCACATCGACAAGATCGACGAGCGGCGCGATCATCGCCAGCCCGATTACAAGCACCTGCAAGGGTGCCATGACGACAGAATTGTTCGATGCGATCGTCGTGGGTTCTGGCCAGGCGGGACCTGCGATTGCCGCCCGATGCAGCAAGGAAGGGCTGCGCAGTGCCGTCATCGAGCGGGGTCACTTCGGCGGCACCTACGTCAATGTCGGATGCGTACCGACCATGTGGCGACTCCAAGTGTCTTCCTGTTAGAACTCCTTGGCAGTTGTTCGCTCGCTCATTTCAACGTGAGCGCTCTCTGTCTCCATGTCTCTGGGGCCCGGCCTGCACGGTCTTTGCCCGGGAACGCGGGGCGCGCGCGTCATAGACAGGGACTTTGAAGCGCTCGCCTCTCGCGACTCTCTTGGCACCCTCAGCCGCCATCATGGCGCGAACCTGGCCACTAAGCTCGGGGGACACCTTGCCGTCGACGAGTGCCTTCTCAATCGCTGCGGCAAGCTGGCGCTGTCCACCAAACTCGGCTGCCTTCCTGTCGCCGCTGACCCGTTCGGCGTGGTCCGATTGAACTCTCCCGACGGCTTCGCCAGACCTCTGCGGTGCCGGTCCATCATGACCAACTTGCAGTCGCGTCCGCTCCTTCGAGGCTGCTTCATAGTCGCCAACCGTCGCCGTATGACCCACGGCCTTCAGGCCCTGTGCTGTTGCCGCGATCCATCCTTGCCGGACGAACTCGGGTGAACCGGTCAACCTGACTGTTTCCCAGCCACGCTCGGCCGCACGATCCACCATGGCCTTGATCGCCGCTGGGCTTTCACTGGCGGTACTGATGCTCATGAACCTGTCGGTGAAGGCAACCTTGCCCGCCTGGTCCCTGAAGTGATATTCCTTCTCGATCAACCCGATCCGCTTGACGTTGAAGCGGTCTTGGAGCGGTGGAATGGCGCGGCGCTTCTCGGCTGTGTCACCTTCCGATCGCATTGAGTTGATGTCCGCTCCAACTCTTTCCGCTGGCAGCGGAGCCGTACCGCGCTGCTTCGCATCCGGCATCGCGCCCGATGCGCGCACCTGTTCGGGTAGCTCGCCCGACACCGCACGCGCTGAAAAGCTTGTCGCGCGACCCACTCCGGGCATCGCCCATTCGGCCGTCTCCCGATCAAACGTGGCTCGGTAAGCATCGCTCTTCATGCTGTCTGCAACCAACGCCTTGGCTTCGCTCGCACGCGGGTGCGGCGGAAACCCATCGATCAGCAACAGGTCCCGGCTGTCCTTGACGGCCAAGCGGTCAAGCGCCGGACCCTGCAAATCCTTGATGGTCAGGCCTGCGCTCGCCATCGTCGCGTACCGCCCGGCAATGCTGTCGGCCGCATCGTCGCGTCGGCTGGCGTACTCCAAGGACTTTCGATCTTCCTTTGCAGCTGACCGCTGCTGCTCTTCTGCGTAGGCCCGGTCAGCCAGGCCGGCGTACTGCGGCGAGACCTCCTTGAGCGCGGTCCTGTACGCCGGCTGCTGTTCAGCGGTGTCGCCCATGACGGCAGCCGCACGGCCCTGCAGCACCTTGTCCGCAAAGCCGTCCAACGCCGACACGTCGCTGGTCGCCGCCTCACGTGCCGCCACTGCGCCGAGCTTGCCGGGCACCAAGGCTTGAGGGCCTTCATGGCGACTGTCGATGCTCTTCAGCGCCTGTGCATCGGCCAGAGCAGACTCTGGAGTCGATCGGGGCTCACTCTGCGGCCCGGTGCCGCTGTCGCGCTTCTGCTCTGCCGTCGCCAGCGCCTGGTCTGCCACGAGTGGATCAATCGCCGCCTGGCCTTCGGCTGCAGCACGTTGCGTCTCAGCAACCCGTCCTGCCGGTACGCTGACCTGTGGCCGTCCGCGGCTCTTCATGGCCTGGCGGCCATCGAGGTCCAGTGAGTCGGGTTCACCGGCCTCGCCGCTGCTCTGGCCCGAATTGCTTCCGGCGGAGGCCGCGCCCATCACAGACTCGCCGCGGTGGTGCCCTTGCCGTTCGCCGCGCTGCTGCGCAGACTCACGAGCATCGGCGCAGCCGTATAGAACTCGATCTCGACGCGACGGCTCTGTGAGCGCTCAGCGGGACGAAGCCCTGCGAGCGGATCACCCGCGCCCTGCCAGGTCAGGCGAAGCTTGTCCTTCGATACACCTGCCTGCTGCAGAAACTCCGCAGCCGCCTCAGCACGGCGGCGCGCGAGCGCCGTTTCCTGCATCGAGTCACCGGTGGCATCGGTGCGTCCGCGAATCATGATCACAGCGGCGTCTTTGGCGCGCCGGACCAATGCTGCGGCGTCGGCCTGTTCAACGCTCCAGGCTGCAGATCCCATGCCGAAAGGGACGACAGCCACCAGGTTGCCAGCAGTGTCAGCGACCTCAAACGTGGGCAAGCTGGCCATCGCAGCGCCCGGCTGCGGCAATGCTTTGTTCAGCGAAGTCGCGACGACGCCGGCGCGTGCCATCTCGGACACGAGGATGGTGGCCCGACTCAGGTCGCCCTGACAGGCCTTGAGGTCGACTGCTGCACGTGCATTGACCGGCCGCTTGGTGGACTCATCCACCGAAGGCGGCTTCGGGGGCGTCGAGCACGAGGTGAGCAGCAGCGCGCCGATGCCGACGCAGCAAGCGGTGTGCGCCGTCGTCAACGCCTTGTAGATCGTCATTGAGATGGGCATAGCTGTTACGCGGCGCGCGCCGGCTCCAGGTTGGATTGCGGGTTGGGCGTCTGGTCGACGGGGACGATCGTCTGTGCCGAGGCCACTTCGAGCGCCTCGAAGAACCCGGCGACGAACGACTGCACCTGTTCGGGCGAGGCGTCGGCGTCCAGCTGGGGCAGACCGTGAAAGTCGACCGCGATCTGGTCGAGGCCGAACTCCTCGTCGTCGCCAGCCAGGCGCACGCGGTGCTCCACGCGCGCCCGATGTGTGGCGAGATCGAGCTCAGGCAGGTCAGGTGGCGGCATGAGCCTCTCCATGAAAACCGGGTCGGTGTAGTAGCGGATCTTGTCGGCCAGGATCGGCTTGCAGTTCTCCAGGATCAGCACTTCGCGGTCCACGCCGAGTTCCTTGAACTCCTGGGGAAGCAAGAGCGCGCGGCGCTGCGAACTCTCGTTCGTCGACTGCGAGCTGCCGCCACCCTTCGCGCCCGAGCTGCTCGACCGGCCGCGACTCTTTTCCTGCTGGGTGAACGTGCCCAGCATCTCGCTGTACTCGTTCGCGTCGCGCTGCTCGCGCGGCGCGTACAGCACCTGCAGCGCATGGTTGGTTGCGAAGGTGCGGGCGTCGTGCTGACCGTAGACCGATTCAAGCTGACTGACCGCTTGAATCACCGTCACCAGGCGCAGGTTGTAGCCGGCGAGGTAGCCCACGGCGGCGTTCAGGATGTTGATGCGGCCGAGGGCCGTGAACTCGTCCAGCAAGACCAGGCACTGGTGCTTGAGCGCCGGGTTGTGCTCAGGCAGTTCGGCCGTGTTCAGGTTGATGAGCTGCGCGAAGAACAGGTTCAGCAGCACCCGCGCATCGGCGAGCCGGTTCGGAGGGATGCAGACGTAGACCGTCATGCGCTGCCGGCGCACGTCGGCCACCGAGAAGTCATCGCCGCTGGTGGCAGCATCCACCAGCGGATCGCTGAAGACCGTCAGCGGTGCGTTGAGCGTGGCCAGGATGCTCGACAGCGTGTTGTCGCTGGTGGAGAGGAAGCGCATCAGGGCATCGACGCAGGCGTCCGACAGCGGACCCTTCGGATGCGAGCAGCCCTCCATGCGCTGTTGCATCAGGCTCTGCAGATGCTGCTTGATGGGCTGACCCTGGCCGCTCGATTGCCGCAGGATTTCCCCGATCGTCCGCGGCAGCTCTGGCGTCTCGACCAGGTACAGGGCGAGGCCGAGGAACAGGTTGCGCGCGGTGTCATTGAAGAAGCCTTCTGTGCCGCTACCTTTCACGTCCGTGGGGTAGAGGACCTGCGCGATGGCCAGCGTGTCGCCGACGACGTGGCGATCGGCCAGCCGGATCGCGCTGAGCGGGTTCCAGCGGTGCGAGCGGCCGTCTTCGGCAAAGGGTGCCCAGGCATAGACGGCCTGGCCGTGCGCCGCCCGAAACCCCGCCGTGATCAGGAAGTTTTCGGACTTTATGTCGACGACCACGGCGCTGTCCTGCCAGGCCAGCAGGTTCGGCACGACCACGCCCACTCCCTTGCCGCTGCGAGTCGGTGCGCTGAGCATCACCGACTGTTTGCCCGGCAGCGTGAGGAACTTGTCCCGGTACTTTCCGACGATGATCCCCTGACCACCCAGCAGCCCGGCGTCGCGCACCTCGATCGCGCTGGCGAAACGTGCAGAGCCGTGCAGTTCGCGGCGCCTCTGAGTGGCGGCCGCGATGCCCATGGGCACCAGCAACAGCAGCACGAAAGGCGGGACCATCAGGGCCAGCTGGAGCTTCTTGCGCTCCTTCGGGTCGGCCGAGTATTCAGACCAGAAGGCCGACATGGTGCCGGCCGTGATGCCGGCCGGCCGTTGCTTGTGGAACAGCATGTAGAGCGCTACGCTGCCGTACACCGTGGCCGTCGCGGTGGCACCGAGGTAGGTGGCCACGCCCAGGGCGATCAGCACGCGCTTCGTGGCGGACGACACCGCCGCCGTCTTGACGGCGCGGCCTGCCGGCGCTCCGGGTGCCGCACGGGTCGTGGTTGGGGAGGAACTCATGCTGCCTCCCGCCAACGGGCCTGCGGGTCGTAGTGGATGCCACTGATGAAGCGCCCACCAGCATCGACGCCGAAGTGCACCACGACATCGATCACGGAACGCGCCAGGCGGTTGATCTCCGGCATCGTCATCCCGCCACCGCCTGCCGACTCCCGCACCATCAGCGAAATCTGCTCAAACGCGAGTTCGCAGCTGCCGGCGTGAACGCTCGTCACGCTGCCCGGGTGCCCCGAGGCCGCCAGGCGCAGGAAGTAGAAGGCTTCTTCGCCGCGCATCTCCGCCAGGAAGATGCGGTCCGGCCGCAACCGAAGGCAGGCTTCCAGCAGCAGCTTCGCAGACACAGCGCTCGCGCCCTGTCCGCCCTTGGAATAGAACAGGTGCAGCTTGTTCGGATGGCTCGGCAAGGTCAGCTCGGCCGCGTCCTCGATGGTGATCAGCCGCTCGGTGACCGGGACCTCTTCGACCAGACCCTTCATGAAGGTGGTCTTGCCCGAGCCGGTCTTGCCGGCCACCACCATCGTCTGGTGCGACTGGACGGCCAGGCGGAAGAACTCGACGAACTTGCCGTTGGCTTTGAGGTCCAGCAGTTCGCGCTCAAAGGGCTCAAGTTCGCGGCTGGTCTCCCGGACTCGACCGAACAGGCCCTGGGCTGCGAAGTCTTCCAGCCTACGCACCTGCATCGACGGCTTGCGGATGCACACGCCGATCTGGTCGGCCGGCGTGGCGCTGGGCTGGACGATCTGCACGCGCTCGCCCGTCGAAAGGGCGGCGCTGAGCAGCGGGTTCTGTTCGTTGGTGTGCTGGCCGGTCAGTGTCGCAATGGCGGTGGCCAAGCTCTGGCAGTGCCGGAACGTGAACTCGGGGATCTCGTGGCGCTGCCAGACGCCAGCGCGCTCGACGAAGACCTCGCCGGGCTGGTTCACACACAGCTCGTTGACACGGCTGTCATCGAGCATGCCGCGGATGGGCTGCAGGAACTCGGTGACGGTGGCGTCCGACCGCAGGACGGATGGCACCGCCCGCAGGACCGGCGCGGCACTCACCGCGGCTCCAGTGCGTAGACCTTCGAGAAGTCCACATCGCGGGCGACGTACACGCCCACGACGCTGCCCTGGTTCTGATACAGCAGCGGCGGGATGTTGATCGTCGCTTCGAGCACCTTCTCGGCGAGCTTCGAGCCTGCCGCCGTCGTGCTGGGTAGCAACACGGTTGTGCTGCCCGTCACCGGGTTCGAGTCGGTGGCCACCATCTTCACGGCGTCATCGATCAATGACACCAGCATGGCCGCACCAATGCGCTCAGGCCAGCGGTTGTCAACGTAGCCACCGATGCCGCTTTCGCCGAGGGCTCCGGTGCCGGGCGAGTCCAGGTCCACCGTCACGCCGTTCGGCGTACGCAGCCGGGTCCACAGCACCGGGATGCGGGTCACGCCAGGCCGAACCTGCACCACCCGGTATTCGCCGTCCAGATGCGAGCCGCGTTCGGCCAGCACCACCTTGCCATCGTCCGAGAAGACGTTGCGCTGGACCTGGCAGGCAACGAAGCCGCTGGTGGCCGAGATCACCCGTGTCTTGAGGCTGCAGGTGAAGAGCACGCCCTTAGGCATGGTCAGGCTACGGTTGCCGAGCTGGCTGGCCACCACGGTCGGCGTGGCCGAGCGCTCCATCGAGCCGAACAGTGCGGGGTTGGCCTGGGCCGCTGCGTTCATGTTCGTCCCCGGCAGGACCATTGCAGAGGCGAGCGCCGCGGCGGAAGCCTTGTCGCCACCTGCGGCCTTGTCGGTCAGGCCCTGCAGTTGCCCGAGCATGCTGCCCAGCTGGCTTTGATAGCGCCGCATGTTGGCCTGGGCTTCGCCAGCGATTCCGGGCGCTGGCGGCGGATCCGCTGCTGCGCCTTGCTGCGATGCAAGTGATCCAGCACCGGCGCCGCTCGGGCCGAATGGCGATTCGTCACCGACCGGCACCGCCTGCTTCGTCGGCCGACCACCCGCAGTGCCTCGAACCGGGATGGCCGTGGCCGGCGCGGTGGCGTCCGCCTCGATGCTGGGCACGCGGGTCTGATCCACGACCGGAATGGCTTTGGCGACCGGCACGGGTGCCGGCAACACGACCGGCGGGTCCTGGAATTTGAGCTTCGTCACCGTGGCGGAGGCCACGTCCACGGCCGCCTCTGGCGGTGCCTCCTTCTTGCCGAAGTAGCGTGTGGCTGCAAAGCCCAGCGCGCCCACCAGCGACAAGATCAGCACACTCGCCGCAATGATCGGCTTGTGGCTGGAGGCACCGCCTCGCGGCGTCAGCGAGGGAATCTCGGGCTCGCCTTCGAGCCGCTTGAGCGTATCGGGGGCGTTCATGGCGCGGGCCTGTTGGCGGGCTGGTTGGGTGTGGCAGCCTTGACGACGCGCGCCACACCCGGAACGGTGGTGCCGTCCCTGGGCGGCACGCCATCGAGGTCGAAGGCATCGTTGATGATGGCCGCGACGCTCTCGCCGAGCCGCAGCACGAAGCGGCGCCCGACACGGTCGGCGACGAGGAGGTCATCGGGGTCCATGCGTGCGTTGACCATTTCCTCGCTGCCGTCCGGCGCGATCTGGAAGACCGTGGGGATGGGCCTGTTGTTCGGAAAGCTGAAGTAGGTCTGCGTGCCGTCATCGAACACCATGACCGGCACGATGTCCTCGGAGTCCTTGCCCGTGGCCACCGAGTAGGCGGAATTGCGGACCAGGGGCTTGGTCTGCCAGCGGGCGTCGATCAGCTCCCTGGCGGTCGGCAGGACCGGGGACGCGGCGACAGAGATCGGCCGCGGCAACATCGGCGCCGCAATCGTCAGCCGCATCAGCGTCAGGCCTGCGCCCTCGACGGGGTGCAGCAGGAAGGCGTGCCGGCGGCGGTCGGTGACGACGATGAGGTTCGTCGAGGTCGCGCCCGACTTGGGTTTGACGAACAGGTCGCGCCCTTGTTTGGCGATACACCAGGTGTGGGTCTCGTCGCTGCAGTTCGACCCCTTGCCGCTGATCGGGATGCCGACGATCTGCTCGTCGTCGCCGAGCACGATCTGGGTGATCTGGCCGCGCCGCACCGGCACGTCCACCACCATGTCGGCCGCGAACAGCACGGTCCGAAGACGCGGGTCCGGTGTCGTGCGCTGGCCTGGCTGGATCGGCTGCGCGGTCGCAGCAATCAGCAGAGCCGGTGCGAAGAGCGCAGCGCCAAGTACCGCGACCGCGCCGAGCGGCGCCATCCACTTCGAGGTGGCCTTCATGATGCGCCGCCTACGACCGTGTCGGCGGGCTTGGCCGGCGCCACCAGGTCAGCGTCGGCGCGATAGCCCGTGACGACAAACCCGAACGGGTTTTCAATGCGATCGGCAGGCTTCTTCATGGCGGTGGGCCGGTACTCGTAGCGCACCGTGGAGACGAAGCGCGTGGTCACCGGAGACTGCCCCTGCGTCGGGCGAATCTGGCGGTCAAAGGTCACCACTGCCTCGCCGGACCTGCCAGCCACGGGGGACCTGGTCAGCCGCACGGAGACCACTGTCACCCGATGTTCTTCCTTCGCGGCGATCACCGCCTGCATGGCCTTCTCGCCGGCGAACTGACTGCCGTACGGCGCCCAGGTGTCGGGGACTGTCATGCGTGCCACCTGGTCGTAGTCGCGCTGCAGCAGGTGGAAGTTGTAGGACTCGCGGGCTCGCACGAACACGGCGGCGTTGTGCTGGTCCAGTGCGGCCAGTGCAGGGACGTTGGATGCGTCCAGCGTGGCGACGACGCTGGTTTCTCCCGTCGTTCGGTCCACGACGACCGGATACGGCGCCGGCGGCGGCCGCAGGCTCTGGAAGGTCGCCATGCTGAACCCCAGCACCGCCAGGACGCCACCGATGCCAGCAGCTATCCAGCCACGGCGCCCCGAGGCGATGGCCTGCGCGATGCGGTCCTGTTCCCAGTTGTTGGCCGCTGCAATGGCTGCAACGGCCTTCTTCGAGAGCGGCAGGCGGTCGGTCTGCGCTGCATCGGGCAATGCAGCGGCTTCAACTCTGTTGTTCACAGCCAGTCCTCAGTCTCGAATGAAGTCGGCGAGCCGACGATTGCGGGAGGCCTGCTCCAGCTGGCCCTCACGGGCCCGCGAGTCGGCCACGCGCTGATCCGCTTCGGCCAGGCCGCGCATCAGCTCGATCTGGCTGACCTCGTGCTGCAGGAGGGCGTTCTCCGCGCCGATGCGGGCGGTGACCTCCTGGATCTCTTTCTGGTCGGTCGTCGCGCCAGCCCGGCGCATCAGGCTGTTGATCTGGGCCACGCGGTCCTTGGCCTTGGAGAGCGCGTCTTCCATGAAGGCCTTCTGCTGGTACGGCTTGGCCAGCGTGCTCTGACAGTTGGTGCGCTTGCCGGCGTCATCGACGTCCATGCAGTTGTAGGTCATCTGGGCGTCGCGCAGCGTCTTCGAGGCACCGCCCAGCGTGCCATAGCCACCGGACTCCAGGCTGCGAACCATCGTGTTCGCTTCGCGTGGGACGTAGTTCTGCAGCGCCGGGTTGTTCAGCACGTCGCCGAGCGAGCGGGCGTTCGAGATCGACTCGATCTGCTGCCCCAGGCCCACGATCTGCTGGTATTGGTTCTCGATCTGCGAGATCCCGTTCATCACATCGAGAACGGCCTGGATGATCGCGGCCACGTCGATCACGGGGATACCGGCGCGAGCCGGCGCGCTGGCGCACATCATCATCACGCCTGCTGCGAAGGCTGCGAGCCCCGAACGGATCTTTGAACGCTTCATGACCTGTACTCCCGTGGTTTGCAAATGAGCTTGAAAAGACCGCTGACCCGTCACGTCGAAACTCCGCCTCGCTGGGCGACCCGCTGATACGCAGCGCGAGCGCCACCCGCCACAGCACCGCCAGCCGATCCGACTGCGCCCGCTGCTCTGCCGGCGACATAGGCAGCACCGCCGCCTCGGGACATGCTTCCGCCGCCGCCTGTAGCGCCGCTACCGCCTGATCGACCGCCGCCCATCGCGCGCATGGCGACCATCGAGTTCGTCACCATCTGGGTGCCGCTCTGGATGGAAGCACCGCCTGTCAGGCTGGACGCCAGGGACGGTGCCTGGAAGAGCACGATAGCCAGGAGACACATGACGGTTAGATAGGTGCCAGCGGCTTCGAGTGCACCCACGGACCCCGGCACTCCGGCGACGAAGGCGCTGCCAGTGCTGATCGCCTGGAGAACTCTGTCCGAGACGTACAGGGACATGCCTAAGGCGAAGAAGACGAACCACGACAACACGACAGCGCTCAGAACGAACGAGAGCCAGCTATCGAAGAAGCGTGCCGTCGACTTGAAGATCAGGCACAGGATCGCCAGCGGGCCAATGGCAAGCGCAAAGGTCAAGATCAGCTTGCCCAGCAGGCCGACAAAGGCCCCGAGGACGAGGAAGATCGTTGTGCCCAGTGAAAAGAGAACACTGGCGAGCACAAGGTCGAGGCGGAACATGCCAGCGTCCTTCCACAGCAGTGCCAGCTGCTCGTTCGCTTGGGTGTTCGCAAGGTCTAACGCACCGAAGGCTGTTGTCGCGGCTGCCGCTCTCGGCGCAACGAACAGCGTGGCCAGTCCATCTTGCAGCCCTGTTGCCCAGGCGACCACATTGCCGCTGTAGTAGAGGCCGGGCAAAGCGAAGGAGAGGATGGCGCCGACTTTCACCATCTTCCAGGCAAAGGTGCCCACGGGCTCGCTGGCTTCTCCGCGCATGACCGCCAAGCCGTAGACCGCAACGTAGATGGTCACAAGCAGCAGGGCGATCGGCACGAGCCCGACTGCAAGGTCACCCGACACTCGCGCGGCATAGCCGAGAAAGAACGTGTTGAACCAGGCTTCGAGCTTCGTGAACATGACCTGCTACTCCACCGTTCCCATACCGCCCGGCACCCCTGCGGAGGCGGGTTCGCACTTGCGAGACGGGGCCCGCGACTCGCAATGCAGCCAGGTGCCGTTGACCTTCACCGTCCAGAAGCGAGACCGCTTGCTAGTGCCCAAAGACGAAGGGAGGCATCCGGTGCTCGAAAGGAAGACTCCGCGGCACTCCATCAAGCCATCGGCGCTTTCGATCATGAAAACCTCGCTGCCCGGTGCCGGAGGAGCGGTCTTGCCACCGCCATCGACAAAGCGCTTCGCCGCAGCGGTCAGCGG
This sequence comes from Burkholderiales bacterium 28-67-8, assembly GCA_002281415.1. Lineage (GTDB taxonomy): Bacteria > Pseudomonadota > Gammaproteobacteria > Burkholderiales > Burkholderiaceae_C > PBB1. The sequence goes on from NCFZ01000001.1 coordinate 36,262, forward strand.
AGGTGCTTCCACAACGCGCTTCCCATTGACGATTCGGACCGCCTCGTTGCCCGGGAATGCCGGGCCGGTGGGCTCAGCTTGCGCCGTCACGCAGACGAGCGCGAACAGCCCTCCGATTGCGGCTGTGGTGAGTTGAAGTTTCATGCTGCCCTCCGGGCATGGCTGCGCCGATCGCGCACGCGCTGATAGAACAAAGGGAGCCAGGTTGTCGGTGCGTCACCGAACTCAGCACGAATCTGGTCGAGCAGTTCGACGTTGTCCGTGGTTGAGCTGAGGACGGCCAGGAAGTCGTTCATGCCCCCGAGATCGAACTCGCACTGGACCGAGTCCGTGCCCTGCTTGCACAGGAAGCGCCGCGAGCCCGTGGCGCCGAGCGACTTGACGATGGCGAACTCGGCATCGGTCAGGCCCAGGCCGCCCACGTACTCGTCGCGGTCGGCGTCCGCGTTGGGAAGTACGAGCTTGGTGACCGACTGCTCGATCATCGTGCGGCCGTTCTCGTTGGAGAGCAGGTCGGCGACTTCCTGCGTGTCGAACAGGCCGAGGCCGTTCATCTTGCGGATGGTCTTCTGCTTGTGCTTCACGAACGGCGCGAAGGCCGGGTCGCCGAGTGCCTTCCAGCACTCCGCGACGTGATAGATCATGGGCTCGCCGTTGACCAGCTCGTCCATCACGTTGAGCAGGTACATCATGATCGGCGTGCGAACGTCGGGGCTGCTGAGCACGCTCGTGTAGTCGAAGCCGATGGCCATGTGGCTGCGCAGATCGCCGAGGCGGTCGTCAGCCATGTCGAACACCCAACCCAGCTCGCCACCGCGGCACCACTTGCCCAGACGGTCATAGAGGCTGTTGGCGCCGGAGCGCGGCAGCGACTGGCGAACCGTACTGAACCACCGAAGCTCAGGCTTGAGTGCAGCGACCGTCGCAACGGCGCGGGCGATGGCCTCGTGGTCGTTGGGCAGCAGCGGCATCTCTGGTGACGCGATGCACTGCTTGACCAGTTCGGTCCAGAAGCCGATCCGTTCGGGCGTCACGTCGCGCTGGAACGGGTTGCAGCCCGTGGGCTGGTTGCGGTCGAACGTGTAGAACACACCGCCCAGTGCCCGGATCACGATCTCGGTGTCGCGGTCCAGGCTGAAGCTGACCACGCGAGGCCGTACGGCCCACTTGGGCGTAAGGGCCAGCAGGCCAGTCAGCAGCGTCGTCTTGCCCGATCCGGTCGAGCCGATCACGATGGTGTTGCCGGGCAGCTTCTTGCCCTCGCTGTCCTCGCCCTCGGGGCTGGCGTGCAGGTTCAGATAGAACGGGTTGCCGGCCGGCGTGCGCATCAGCGCCAGGGCTTCGCCCCAGGGGTTGCCGTCGCGCTTGCCGCGCAGGAAGTTGTGGCCGCAGGTCAGCGCCGCAAAGGCGCGGCTGCTGATCGTGGCCTTGCGCGGGCGCCACTGGAAGTTGCCGGGCTGCTGCGAGAACCACGCGGCATCGGCCACGAGGTCCACGGGCACCAACTCCATCGCGGTGGTTTCCGTCAGGGCGCCTACTGCGCTTGCCGCACGTTTTCCACATTCTTCGAGCGTGTCGCCAAACACCGCCAGGGTGTAGCTGTACTCGCCCATGACGAACTGGCCGTCGCCCAGCTGGTCGAGCGCCACGTCCATCGCTTCGATCTGCGTGACCACTGCGTCGTCAGACGCGAGCAGCTGATCGCGCTGGGTGGTCAGAGCGGCCATCGCCTGCCGGCGCGGCAGGCTGGAGAAACTCTGCGTCTCGATGAATTCGGAATCTTCGTAGAGCAGCGCGCCGAGCGTGCCGGGTTCGACCTGGCCGGCGAACTCCTTGATCGACAGCATCGAGGCGTAGCGCCGGCGCTCGCCCTGCCGGATCTCCAGCATGCCGCCGCCGAAGGTCAGGCGTGCATCCGGCAAGGCCTGGTACGCGGGGCCAGTGGGAAAGCGCACCTTGCGCCACACACCGTTGATCAAGAAGGAGAACAGCTCGCCCGACTCCCAGAACAGGTTCCCGTCCTGTTCGTAGCAGCCGAGCAGGGTCGGTCCGAACTCGCGCAGGCTGCGCTCGATGAGCGCGCCCTGTTGTTCCATCGTGGCCAGGGTCTGGTTCTGGTAGTCCGTCAGGCTCTCCTTCGTCCTGGAGGCACGGACACTGCGCTTGGCCAGCTCCGACGGAAACGGCCGGTACAGCAGCGTGATGTACAGCTCGTTGGACATCATCGGCGCGACGCTGATGCGGTCCTGGTACGCCTTGGAGAAGGCTGCGCTGAACTCCGGCTCGGTCGCATCGGTCAGCCGGTCATGGATGCGCCGGTGGATGCGGTGGTGATAGATGGCCGTGCGGCCCGCAGGCAGGTTGCGCAACACGTTGCACCAGGCGTCGTGCCGATCCTTGACGAGGTTGAATTCGGCACTCTCGAAGGCCACGCCGTCGAGGCGCCAGACCCGCAGGCAGTCGCCGGACCGGGTTGCGGTGTCGTGCTGCGACAGCGGTGCCCCGATCGAAACGAACTCGCCGACGTTGGATTCCTTGCCCGCGCGCTCCCAGTAGCGGGGAGTGGCGCGCTCCGGGCTAACGACGCCAAACATGGCGGCCCCCTCGGTAGCCAATGGGCGCATAGCTGCGCGCCCCGTTGCGCAGCACCCGGTTCGGGTTGCGCACCGCCAGCTTGAGTTTGAGGACCATCTGCGTGAGGCGCTGATCGTCGCGGCTCGTGACGATGCGCATCCAGATATAGGCCACGGCAAGCGAGCCGAAGATGACCGGCGCGAAGCGCCAGTTCACCATCGTGGACAGCCACATGCCGGAGATGAAACCCGGCAGCAGCAGGACCACCAAGGGGACCAGCGGCACCCCGAATTTCATCGGGGGGCGTGTGGCCCCTTTGAACACGGTTTCGATCACGGCTCAGCCCATGAAGACTGCAGCGATCGCCGCGGCCGCGCCGGCGATGGCGCCACCGAAAAGCAGGTTGGACACGTCGCGGAAGCTGGCGCCGGCGAACATGATCTTGTAGCCGGCCATACCGACGCCGACCGTCATCAGCAGCAGCGTGATGGCCACGACGGTGTCGCGCGCGATCGTGGCGCCACGCACGACGGGCTCCAGGGCCTGGGCCATCGCGGGGTTGGAGGCAGCGAGCGCTGCGCCGAAGACCAGCAGCGCGATGACCGCACGGGGGCCGGCGATGGAAGTGAGGGGGCGGACCGAGAGTTGATGGCGGGTGAGGTTCATTGCGAGGCTCCTGGGTTGACGGATGCAGTGGCGGGGGCGAACGGGAGAGGCTTTGACGACCACGCTGCGAGGACCTTGCCCACGTAGCCGTGTTGGTGACCGGTCAGGAAGTTGCCGGAGTAGTAGCAGCTGAAGGCATCGCGCAGCGCCGCTTGCTTTGGGGCGCGTCGGCTTGCGCGAGAGAAGCACTCGCCCAAGATGCCCTGCATCGCGGTGAGATTCGCGCAGGGGTCGAACGAGGTCGAAGGAGTCAGGCCGTAGCGCTCGAAGTTGCGCTTGTTGATCTGGCCTAGCCCGACGCTGTAGTTCCATCCGGCTGCTTCCAGCGCGGCAACCGTGGCCAGGGCCTCGGGGAGGTTGGCGGGCTGGCGCACGAGTGCGCCGCCGACCACGCCGATGGCGAATGGGTTGCCGCCGCTTTCGACCTGGATCAGGGCGCGTGCCGTGTCCTGCGCCACCAGCGGCGCGCAGGTCAGCACGAGGGCGGCCAGATCAATCACCCGCCGCCCCCTTGGGCGGCTGCTGCCGCAGCGGCAGCCTCGGCAGCAAGCCGGATCTGTTCACTGATGACCCAAGCTGCGTGGTCGCGGTCGAACCGCTCGTCCATGGCATCCGGCGAGTTGGCGAACGCCTCCTTCGCGGCCGGCAGCCACTCGACCACCGAGTCACCCGATGGCGACCACCAGGTGCGCGACCACGGTCGCCCTTCGACGGCGACATGGATCACGCCGCTGAAGGGACAGCTGTAGATGGGCCGGCCACTCTCGTCGGTCCCGGCGTTGGTGATGTACTGCTCCGGGCACTGCTCGGGCGCCACGTACTGGTTGCCGCTGGCGCTGTCACCGCCCATGCTGCAGGTCGGCCAGCCGCGACCCCGAGCCACGTCGCGCAGGGCCTGGCGCACGGTGGGCGTGCACTGGCTGATGTTCTGCCAGTTGCCCGCCATGCACAGCAGAAGCTTGCAGCCGTCGACAGCGTGCGCAGGGCCGCTGAGCCCCAGGGCGAGACCGAGAACGAGGCCGAAAGGGGCAGCAAGTCTCACTAGGGGCCGGATTGTGGTGCTGAAATGTGCTTTCATTGCCAACCTTTCGCTGGTGTGAAGACCTGACGCCATACAGTGGCGGGAAGAGACAATGTAGCAGAGCAAAACGTGCGCGGCACGCAAAGATTATCTGTTACACGATATGGACGAGCTCATGAAGACAAAAAGTTGCGTGATAAGCAATGAACCGCCACGAGGCTTGCGGTGAACACTCGTTCTGCCGCCCCAGCGCCCCCGCCGGAGCCAGCAAAGGCCGAGGCCCAGGGTTCCCTTGCCGCCACCTGCATCCGGGCGCTGCTCGACAGGGCCGGCCTCCCGAGGCACAGGCACTCGGCACACATTGGCGGACTGCTCAGCCTCTCGTACCACCAGGCCCACCGGCGCATGACGGGAATCGCCCCGTGGTCGCTGGAGGAGCTTCAGACGGTCGCGACGCACCACGGCGAGACCCTGGTGGACCTGTTCGGCGAACAGAAGTCAGCGGACTACGAAACCGCGCTGCTCATTGCCGGGCCGCTGCGCGTCACCTGCCGACTCTGGCCAGGTCAGCCCCTGGCGCAGCATCGGCCGGGCGACCTCATCGCAATCAAGGGCGGGTCCGAGTGGGTGGTGATGGTGGCCGGCGACACGCCGACACCGCAGGCCTGCACCGTGCGACGGCTCATCATCGAGCCGAAGCCGGATCGGCCGAGGCGCTTTGCAATCCTCGACGACGACATCGACGTTGCCCGAAGCCTTGCGGCAGGCCTGGTTGAGTTGGGCTTCGAGGCCACGGCGTTTGCGACCGAGGCGCAGCTGGAAGCTGCCCTGCAGTTCGACAGCTTCGACGCCTACGTGGTCGACTGGGTTCTGCCGACCGGTACGGCCGAGGCGCTTGTCGCCAAGCTGCGAAGCCAGAGCGCCACATGCCCCATCGCGCTGCTGACCGGTAAGGCGGGCACCAAGGATGTCGACGAGAAAGCCCTCGTGGCGGCCATCGAAGAACATGGGCTGCTGTTCCTGCAGAAGCCGGTGACCGCCTCGATTGCCGCGAGTCAGTTCAGTGCGGCTTTCGCAAACCGGTGATCAGGCTTCTCGCCCGTCACCAACAGCAAGCAAGAAGGTTCTATCGCGCATGGCCAGTGCAATCGGAGCCGGTGAGGCCGACGAACTGATTGACCGGAAGCTGCAGCGCTCTGGCCAGTTGCATGAAGCGATGGCGGAGACGCTCGCTCTGGACGACGAGAGCCTTGAGGTCATCGATCTGCACGGTACGGATGTCGCGACGGCCGCCATCGGCCTTTCGATGGAGCACGGGGACTCTCTTCTCGTCTTGATGGCGCGCGGCAACCCCAACACTGCCACTGCAACGCTGCGCATGCAATTCGAGTCCATGCTGCGGGGCGCTTGGGCGATCTACGCCGCGACAGAACAGGACATCGAGGCGCTTGAGCGCGAACTCACGGTGGAGGCCGACGTGCAGGCGCGCAAGGTGGCCGTGTACGGCGACATGCTCAAGGCTCTGCGCAAAGAAGGCTGCAATGCGCCTCGCGTCCTCGTCGACGAGGTCGGGCGAGTTGATCAAGTGCTACGTCACAGCCTCAACTCATTTGTCCATGGCGGCTTCCAGCCTCTGAAGCGGCACAGCGAAGGCTTCCCCCTGCCGCTGGTGCTTCAGGTCATAGAGACATCGAACGCGATTTCAACGATGGCGGCGGCTCTCTTTGCTGTCTTGATCGCAGACGAGGGCCATCGCATGTCGCGCTTGAATGCACTCATCCCGGAGTACCGCGATGTCCTGCCCGAACTCACGATCGTTCAGAAGCACCAGGCACGCGGCTAGTGTGACGCGCCGCGCGGTTCGGCACTTATCCATCGAGATGCGCCGTGGTCACCTGCGAGGCCGAATGGCTGCTGTCGGGCGACAACTCGAATTTCTCTTCGCGACCCCTTGCGGAAGTTCTGTCGCTTGAAAAGCTGACATCCGAAACACCGCAAGACCGTCGCATTGCTCAAGAGCGTCTGTCAACCAGACGGTCTCCGTCGTCGTTGCCGAAGATGCAAGGTTCATCAAGCCGATCAAGCGGATATACCCAGCACTCGGCGGAGGCGGAGAAAGGACGCGGCCTCCGATCGGCGCTACAAGACTTAGCGCGGAACGAAGAAGGTCGACTTCTCAAACTGCATGGCCGATTTTGTTGCATGGGTGGCGCCAGCGGGCTCCACACCCCTGACTTCAAACAGCACGGGCATGGACCGCCCGGTAAACCCCTGCGCAATGGCATAGGGCAGGCGCAAGCTCACCGAGATCGAGGCTACCGCGGCCGGGCCTGCGCTGGCCGACACCGCCAGGACATCCAAGCCGTCGATGCCGGAGGCAGAAATCCGGTAGGTCTGCGCTTCCTCCGTGCGGTTCATGATCTGGATCCGGTAGACGTTTTCGACCGTGCCGTCCTCAATCACCCGACCCAACGTGCCGCGGTCCTTGACAACGTCGAACTTGAACGGGCTGCGCATCGCCACGCTGGCTGCAAAAGCGACGCTGACCGCGCAGAGCGCGGCCCCGTAGATCAGCACGCGCGGCCTCAGCGCTCGCTTGAACATCTGTATCCGCGTCCAGCCGTTGACGACGCCGTTCTCGGTGGAATAGCGGATCAGCCCCTTGGCATAGCCCATCTTGTCCATCACGTCGTCGCAGACGTCAATGCACGCCGCGCAGCCGATGCACTCGTTCTGCAACCCGTTGCGGATGTCGATGCCAGTCGGGCAGACCTGCACGCACAGGGTGCAGTCGATGCAGTCGCCCAGCCCCTGCGCCGACGCACTGGCCTTCCTTGATCGCGAACCGCGGGGATCTCCGCGCCCCGCGTCGTAGGTGATGATCAACGAGTCCTTGTCGATCAGGGCGCTCTGGAATCGCGCGTAAGGGCACATGTACTTGCACATCTGCTCGCGCAGGAAGCCGGCATTGCCATAGGTGGCGGCGCCATAGAACAGCACCCAGAAGGCGTTCCAGCCGGACATGTCCCATGTCAGCGTGGCGGCGGCCAATTCCCGGATCGGTGTGAAATAGCCTACGAAGCTGAAACCGGTGATCAGCGCGATGCTCAACCACACCCCTTGCTTGGCGCCTTTGCGCAGGATCTTGTTCAAACCCCAGGGTGCCTGGTCCAGGCGCATGCGCGCGATGCGGTCGCCCTCGATCTTGCGCTCCGCCCACATGAAGATCTCGGTGTAGACCGTTTGCGGGCAGGTGTAGCCGCACCACAGCCGGCCGGCGACGGCTGTGAAGAAGAACAAGGCCAGCGCGGACAGCACCAGCAGCGCTGCCAGGAAGATCAGGTCCTGCGGATAGAGAAGCAGCCCGAAGATGTAGAAGCGCTGGGCCTCCAGGTCGAACAGCACCGCCTGGCGTCCACCCCATTGCAGCCAGGGTCCGCCGTAGAACAGCAACTGCGTCAACCAGACGAAGACCCAGCGCCAGGTCGCGAACCAGCCTTTCACGGCCCGCGGATAGATCGTCGCCTGCTTTTGGTACATGGAGACGAACTGCGCGCCGTCGTCTCCTGCGGCCGACGCGGCCGCGATGGGGATGACCTTCCTGGAATTGCCCATGCCTACTGCGCACCCTGCGTGCAAGCCGGAGATCGGGAACTCGTCGTCATCGCTTCAGCTCACCCAGCTTGTGTTCGATCTTGCTCCACGCCTCGGCATCCGGTAGTGCGAGTTTGGTCTGCGTGATGGGCTTCCATTGCCGAGAGAGTTCGGCGTTCAGCGGAGTGAAGTGCTGCTGGTTGGAGGGCACGTCTTCCTCGGCGTAGATGGCGTTCACCGGACACTCTGGAACGCAGACCGCGCAGTCGATGCATTCGTCCGGATCGATGACCAGGAAGTTCGGACCTTCGCGAAACGCGTCGACCGGACACACGTCCACGCAGTCGGTGTACTTGCACCGGATGCAGGCTTCGGTGACGACGAAAGTCATCGGCGCGCGATCCCGGTCTCAGCCGCAGCAGGCACCGCCCGAGCAGCACGAATCACCCTTGGCGGCGGCCGACGGCGCTGACGGCTGAGCGATGCGGGTGATCTGGATGCGCCAGACTGCCGGGCCTGCTTCCAACAGGGCCCACTCGAACTGCCCGTAGGCGCGGTCTTCGAATTGGTAGCGCAGGGGCTGCGGATTGTGGTCGTTCACGAGTTGCAGCGACTGACCGGTGGCCAGGGCGTCGAAGCGTCCGAAGATCAGCGGGTGACGTTCACGCGGCGGAATCGTCCGCAGATCCAGTTCATGGGTGGGTGAGGTCAGGGTTTCAGTCATGGGAGCCTCTCAGAGGTGGAGTGGGCACCTGGACGCGCGACAGCGGGCGCCGGCGGTGCGGTTGGGGAAGCGAGGTGATCAGATGAGCTTGGGCAGTGCGACGGAGTCGATATCGTTCAGCCGTCCTTGCCATCCAGACGGTCGCTGAGCAGCCAGGGCGCAAAGACCCACAGGTACAGTGCAAAGGCGCTGGCCCATGCGGCTGCGGCCACCACCAGCCAATCTGTGGTCTGCGCCGGAGCCATCAAAGGCAGCAGCACGCGGGCCACGGCAGCAGCAGCCACCAACAGGTAGGCGGCCACCTCCATCCGGGACGCCTTCAGCGCGCGACCCGTGTGGCCGCGAGCGGTACGCGTGACCATGCCGATGATGAGGCCAGCCGTCGCGCCGACAGCCAATGCGTGGATGCCGGCCGACGCCGCTACGCCTCCCACTTGCGACCAGGCCAACAGCAGGAATCCGACGGGCAACCAGGCGTACGCCGCATGCAGCACCCACAGAATGGCGCGAGTGCGGGTTCGCCACGGCTGCCAGCTCCAAAGGCGTGCGGCATGCAACAGGGCTGCAATGGCGAATCCGGCGGACGTGCCCGGGTTCGGCGGCAGCAGCACCCATGCCGTCAACGACATCGCCGTCGCGGCCAGCGTGCTGCGTTCCAGCCACGGCGGAACCTGCAGCTGCCGACCCGGCAGCGCGGACATGGTGAAGGCCGGGATCACCCGCCCCGCGATCACGCACTCGATCATCACGATCAGCGCCAGTCCGGCGTGCAACGCACGCAGTGGATCGAAGGCAAGCCATCCCATAGCGGACAGGTGAAAGGTGAGGTTGGCCGTCGCCAGCAAGACGAGGATCACGCCCAGCGGCAGGTTGCGTCGGTTGCCGGCCTTCAACAGCACGCGGATCAACACCAGCGCCACCCAGGGCAGGAGTGCCAGGTCCAGCAAGGCGTACACCCCATAGGGCGCCCATAAGGCTGAGAGCCGCGCCGCTAGCCACAGCCCCGCCATGGCAGCCAGAGTGGCGCCGCGCGGCGTAGCCAGCCCAGTCCAGGCCTTGCCGGCCGTCAGCAGGAAGCCGACGATCACAGCCATGGCAAAGCCGTACAGCATCTCGTGGGCGTGCCACAGCAGCGGCGGCATCGTGGAGGGCAATGCCAGCCACCCCAAGAGGCCTGCAATCCAGTACGGGACTGCCACCAAGCCGAAGGCGGCGGCACCCAGGTAGAACGGCCGAAACCCCAGTCGGAACAGGGGCCACCCGGGCAACGCAAAGTGCGCGCGCGAACTGGACGCCGCGCCAGCCGCGGCGCCTTCCACTTGCGGCAGAGGCATGGTGGGGGCAGCCTTCTTCATGGCCGCGAGCTCCCAACCCGGAGCCTGGACGTTCGGCTGTCGACTAAAAGATGCAGCATACATGCATGTTAATGACTCGCCGACATTAAAGCAATACACTGCGTGCATCTTTAAGGATGACCATGCGCTTGTCCGAATACACCGACTACACGCTGCGGGTGCTGATGTACTGCGCGGCACATCGGGATCGCCTGGTCACGATCGGCGAGCTTGCCGAACAGCATGGGCTGTCGAAGAACCATCTGATGAAGGTCGTCAACGACCTGGCCCGCCAGGGCTTGCTGGAAACCACCCGAGGGCGCGGCGGCGGACTGCGGCTGTTGGCCGAACCAGAGACCATCCGCATCGGCGATGTGGTGCGCGCCACCGAGACCGACTTCCGCCTGGTGGAGTGTTTCGACGCCGCCACCAACGCCTGCACGCTGTCGCCGAGTTGCCGGCTCAAGCACTTGTTCGACCAAGCATTGGCCGGCTACTTCAAGGCCCTGGACGGCGCAACGTTGGCGGATATGACCCACGGCTCGCCTAGGACCGGTGGCCGACAGAACGCAGCGCCGGCAGGTCGCAAGCTGGCCGCGGTGGTGACGGCACCCGCTCCACGCAGGGCAGCCCGCGCGGACCGCAGCGCCTGATCGCCCCAACTAGAGCGCGCGCGATGACCCAAGCCCTTCCCGGCCACAGTGCCCCTGCCGTCGGCTTCGAAGTGCCCCTGGAAATGCTGGCCGCCTGCCATGGGCGCGTGCAGCATCAGTGCGAGACCCTGCTGCGCCTGCTCGACCACCTGAAGAGCCACGGCGCTGACCGGTCTGCTCAAGAGGCCGCGCAGGCCGTCATGCGCTATTTCGACACCGCTGCCCGCCACCACCACGAAGACGAGGAACTGGACCTGTTCCCCGCCTTGCTGGAGTCCATGGGCGGATCCGATGCGGTTTGCCTGCGCGAGCTGACCGAATCGCTGCGCGGAGATCACCGCCTGCTGGAACGACGCTGGGCCTCGTTGCGCGAGCGTCTGATGCAAGTCACCGAAGGCTCTGCTGCGGCGCTCGAGGACGATGATGTAAAGGGATTCGTGCAACTGTACGAGCAGCACATCGCTCGGGAAGAAGCGGAGCTGCTTCCCATGGCGGCCCGCTTACTGAGTGCCGTCGAACTGGACCGTATCGGCTTGGCCATGCGCTCCCGGCGGGGCATCACGGCGCTGAGCTTGCATCACAGCTGACCGGCTTGCCAATGGCTGATGACGGGTGATGCCGAGACATCGCCCTTGGGATGGGCCGCCCGCTTGGGGCAGCCTGCGATGATCCAGCTGGCAAGCCGTTCCCCCGGCACGCAAAAGGCCTGATGAACGGCCCGGTCGGACACCGAAGCCCCACTCAGTGCCTTGGCGCCGAAGCCCATCAGGTGCAACGCGTTCATGAAGTTCATCAAGGCTGCCCCCACACACACCCATTGTTCGTGCGCAGGCACATCCGGAACATCGTCTCGAACTCTGGCGACCAAGGCAGCAAGCCCAGGGCCATTGAAGGCGCGCGCCCGGGCGCGCTCGACCTCTTCGGGACCCTGTCCACGCTGTTGTGCGCCCAGGGCAAACAGATCGGAAAGCGCAGAGCGCTGGCCATCGCCCACGACGACGAAACGAAACGGCCGCAGCCCGCCATGGTCGGGCGCGCGCAAGGCAAGGTCCGCAGCGCGGGCCCACTGCGCGGCATTTGGCCCCGGCAGGGCCAGATGCTTCGGCCCGACCGAATAGCGCAGACCGAGCAGGTCCAGCATTTCCGAAACCGCCGCGCTCGGCTCTGCGCTGGTGGCAGTCTCCAGCACACTCATCCCGAGCGTCCAGCGAGGTACACCGCCGCCTGCACACGCGAACTGAGGTTCAGCTTGCGAAGGATGTGCTGCACATGGATCTTCACGGTGGCTTCGGCGATGTTCAAGTCTCGCGCCACTTCCTTGTTGCTGGCACCCTTGGCGATCAGGGTCAGGATCTCGCGCTCGCGGGGCGACAGGCTGTGGATGGGGTCGGCGTCAACGGCCGTCGGAGGCGGCGAAGAAGTCCCCTGCCCGGCCTGGAACGCATTGACCAGCTTGCTTGTCATTTCGGGGCTGACCACCGACTCACCGGCCATCGTGCGCTGGATCGCCGAAGCCAGCATCTCGCTGTCCATGGTCTTGAGCAGGTAGCCGCGGGCGCCACCGCGCAACGCTGCCGACAGGTCCTGCTCGTCTTCGCTGACGGTCAGCATCAACACCTTGGCCTGCGGGGCCAAGGCCTTGAATCCGGCCAGTGCATCGACCCCATTGACGCCCGGCATGTGGTTGTCCAGCAGGATGACATCGGGCTGAGTCGCTGCGGCCCGCTGGTGTGCTTCGTTGGCGTCCCCAGCCTCGGCGACGACCAGGAAGCGGGCGTCACCGGCAAGCAGCGCGATCAAACCGCGCCGGAACAGCGTGTGGTCGTCGACCACGAGTACGCGGATGGGCTGCATCGCGGTCACTGGACTGCCCTTCGGGCAGCGAGCTCCGGGATGAGCGCCTGGGGACGGCCTGATGCGCTCATGCCGCCAACCCCAGTCGCTCGGGCAACTTCAGCACCACGCAGGTGCCCGAGCCTGGCACCGAGGCCACCTCCACCGTGGCGCCGATGTTCTGCGCCCGCTCGCGCATGATGCGCAGGCCCACATGGGTTTCGTCGGGGCCGGCGCCATCGGGATCGAAGCCGCGGCCGTCGTCGCGCACCTCCACGCGCCAATGTGGCGTCTGCTGCACTTCCACCCACACCTCGCGCGCCTGCGCATGCTTGCGCACGTTGGACAAGGCTTCCTGAACGACATGCAGCACCTGAACTTGCACATCGGCCGGAAGCGGCATGCCGTCCCCTTCAATGTCGAGATGGGTCGTCAGACCCGTCTGATGCTCGAACTTCTGCAAGGTGGTCTTCAAGGCGGGGGTGATGTCTTCGTGGTTGGTTCGGGTGCGGAAGTGCACCAGGAGCTCACGCACATCGCCCAAGCTCTCGTGGACACCTGCGTCGAGCTCGCCCAGCGTTTTTTCGATGCGCCCAGCGTCAGCGCTCTTGATATCGGTTCGCAGCAGGCCGAGCTGGATCTTCAGGAAAGCCAGGCTCTGCGCGATGGAGTCGTGCAGTTCGCGTGCAATGAAGCTGCGCTCCTCGGCCACTGCCGTCTCACGCTGGAGCGCGGCCGCACGCAGGCCCTCGATGGCGCCCGCCAGGTGGCTGGCGATGGTTTCCAGCAGCGCGCGGTCGTCGTCGGACAGCTGCCGAGGTTCGCGGTAGAAGAGGTTGAGCTCGCCCACCATGCGCTCGTGCAGCCGGACGGGCACGCTGATGACGGTCTGGAAGCCTTCGCGTGCGCAGTGTCCCAGCCGCGAAGCGGGGCCATCCGGCAAGATGGGTATCACGCGTGTCATCGCGCCGCCCTGCGGCTGCCCGCATAGACAGTCGCCCGTGGGGATACACAGTTCCTCGTCGATCACCGCCTGCGGTAGGCAGTCCGACGCCAGCAGCAGGTACTTGCGGTTGGCTTCGTCGGACCACCGCACGGCCGATGCGTCGGCGCGGGCGACCTGACGTACCTGCTTGGCAATTCCTTCGCCAAGGACTTCGATCGTCTCGGCTCCCGCCACGAATGCGGCCGACTCATACAGGGCGGCCAGGCGGGCGCGCTCGGCTTCCAGGCGCTCGGTCTTCTCCCGCACCTTGGACTCCAGGTTCTGGTAAAGGCCCTGCAGTGTTTCGGTCATGCGATTGAAGCCTGCCGCCAGTGCGCCGAACTCATCGCTGGCTCCAGGCACGACGCGCGCGGCCAGGTCACCAGATTCCACCCGGGCCAGCCCGTCCTGCAGCCTGGACAGTGGGTTGAAGATGAACAGGTAGGCCGAATAGAGCAAGGCGATCGCGCTGCCGATGGTCAAGGCGACCATCACGAACTGAACGGCGTTCAAGATGGCCGTCAAACGGGACAGGTGGTGCTCGATGGCCGAGACAAACGTGTCAATCCGGTCCACAAACGCGTCGGCCTGCTGCGCCGACTGTTCGGCGCCTGGCCTCGGCAGCGAGTTCCAGCTCGCCTTGAGCACCATCCAGTCGCGCTCCACAGCGGCAAATGCCCCCTGCGATGCTTCGTCGTGCGGCACGAACAGCGGGCGCGCAGGATCACCCGTTCGCAACACGGCCACACTCTGGTCGAACTGCGCCACCAGTCCGGAAATCGGCTGTGTGTTCGCGCGGGCCAGCGTCTGGGCAATGCGCCAGGTCTGCATGCGCATGCGGCCGGCCTCGTTGACCGCAGCTGCTCCGCCTTCGAGCTGCCATGTCACCCACAAGGTCAGGCCGATCGAGGCGAACGCCATCAACAACAAGGTGCTGCCGATGGCGCCCAGTTTGGCGGAAAGGCTCCATGAACGGGGCATTCGTGCACTGTACTGGAGGCCGCAGGCAGACGGCTCCGGGCGCAGCCATTGAACGCCCTCAGCCTCCATGGGACACCCACGCCTGTAGAAGCCCCAACGGGTGATGCACAAGCGCCACCGATGCCATGAACAGGTAGACCATCAGCGCGGCAACGTAACTGACGCGGCGCGTCACCCTGGTCGGTGCCCGTTTGAGCGCGAGCGAGCCGAGCACGACGTACAACACCAGGAGCAGCAATTTCGTCCCCAGCCAGGGGCTGGTGATCGGATTCAACGAAAGAATCGTCCAGAGCGTGACACCGGCCGTCAGCAGCAGGGTGTCGATACCGTAGCTCAGCATCCGCCAGGGTCTGGCCATCGCCCACCCCTGGCCCGCCATCACCAACGTGCCGCGCAGGGCAAACAGGGCTCCACTGGCCAGCACGAGGCCGACGTGAGCCAACTTGATGGCTGGGTACCAGGGTGCGATATCAAGCACGGTGAGAGATGCGGATAAGCTCCAGCCCATGGACATCAGCCACTTCGATCACCTGCTGGCCGCCGCGCGGCAGCAACCCGACGCACAGCGACTTCTGCTGGTTTTTGCTGCAGCGAGCCTGCCCGCGGGGGCCACGGCCGAACAACAGGCCCGCTTTGAAGCGGGCGAATCCGGCGAACTGGCACCGCTGATGTGCGTCGACAAGGATCCGGTCGAATTGAAGGACTTCGCCGCATTGCGGGCCGAAGCCTTGGCCATGGGCCATGACTGGGCCCTGGTCTTCGCCGCCGCCATGTCCGGCCAGGGACGACAGGCCCCCGCGCCGGCCCAGGTGGAGGCGGCGCTCACGCGCATGGTGGAAGCGGTGAAGTCCGGCCAACTGAGCGGCATGATTCCGTTCGATCGACAGGGCGAAGCGGTTCAATTGGGCTGAAGGACCGACCACGGCTTCACAACCGGGTGGAGTCATCGTCCCGATGCGCTTCAGGCGGGTGCGCCACATAGGGCCCGGTGCCGGCGTTGTCGGCTTCCGTCGCTGGCACGAAGCCTCCACGTTGCACATCGAAGACATGGATCTCGCCGTCCTCGATCACGTAGTGCCATCCATGCAGCGCCAGCACGCCAGCCTCGACGCGCTCTCTCACCATCGGATAGTCCATCAGCCGCTCTAGTTGAAGCACGACCGCGCGCTGCTCGGTCCGGCGTAGCACCTCGGGCCCGGGTTCGGCCACCGGCAATGCCGCTTCGCGCCCCAGTTCCAGCCATTGCGACAGGTGCTTGGCCGCCGCCGAGACTTCGCCGTACAGAGCCCTGATGGCACCGCAGTGGCTGTGTCCACAGACCACGATGCGCTTGACCGCGAGGTTGAGCACGGCAAATTCGATCGCCGCCGCCGTGCCGTGGAAGCCCTGGCTCTGGTCGTACGGCGGCACGAAGGCGCCCACGTTTCGCACCAGGAACAGTTCACCCGGCCCGGCACCGGTCAACAGGTAGGGCACCAGACGCGAATCGCTGCAGCCGATGAACAGCGTCATCGGGTGCTGGCCATCGTCGACCAGCAACCGGAAGTGCGAACGGTGGGCCGGGAAGGCTTCGGTCTGGAAGCGCTGGAGACGCTGCAGCAGTTCGTCCGGCACAGCTTGCCTTGCCCGGGGCCTACTGGACCAGGGGCGACGCCGCCGCCTCCAGGTCAACGCCGATCAGGGTGGCCGCGCCAGCCAGCAACTGAAGGTACTGACGCAGCGCGGTGGCAAAGGCCTGCTGACGCAAAGCCTGCGCCACGGCCGACTTCACCGCCTCGAACGACGGCTCCGTGCCCGGCTGCCGCGCCAAGACTTCGACCACATGCAGCCCGAAGCGGCTGTGCACCAGGCGAGGCAGCACGCCGACCTCAGGCTTGCCGAAGATCTCGCGCGCAAACTCCGGCGCACAGTCGTCGGCCGTCAACCAGCCCAAGGCGCCGCCGTCGGCGCCCGTGGGGCAGTTGGACGTGGACGACGCCGCCACCGCGAATCGGTCCTCGCCACCGGGCTTTGCACATCGAACATCCAGCAGGCAGGCCTCTGCGCGCTGCCGCAGGGCGTTGACATCCACGCCCGGCGTGACAGCAAACAGCACGTGGCGGAGCTGCGCACGCTCACCCACCGCGTAGCGTCCGCGCTGGGCCGCGTGATGACGGCGCAGGGCATCTTCCGAAGGTTCGGGCAGCTTCAGCTCGCGGTCCAGCAGGGCTTCGATCGCCGTACTGGCTGCCTCGGTCATGGCGCCACCCAGAGGCAATGGATCGTCGACCGACAGCAGGCCTGCCTGAATGGCCTCCTGGCGCAGCAGTTCGGCACAGGCGCGCTGCCTCAAGGCTTCGGTCGTCAGCCCTTCATTGGGGTAGGACAACACAACGCCATTGACCTGGGGAAGAACGGGAGTGGATGTGTTCATGTTCTGGTCCTTCGTGTGGGGTGGCAGCGCGTTCAGCCTGCCCGGCGCGGCAGGTTTTGCCGGGCTGGCACGTTCAGCCTGCGGGCCCGCACCATCTGGTAGGGCCGGAACAGGTAGGCCACCGTGCCGAAGCCGCTCCACACGTGCACAAGCCGGCTGAAGGGGAACAGCAGAAAGATCGTCATGCCCAGCACCATGTGCACCTGGAAGTGCCACTCGATACCTGCCACGAGCGCAGCGTTGGGCTGGAAGAGCGCAATGCCCTGCAGGTACTCGGCCAGCCTGAGCATGGTGGTCGGCTCGGACACGTGATGCAGCGACGACGGCAGGGTCGACAGGCCGATGGCCAATTGCACCCACAGGATGACCAGGATGGCGATGTCGGTGCGGTGGCTGGTCAGGCGGATGCGTGGGTCGAACAGGCGACGATGCAGCAGCAGCGTCAGGCCGATGAAGCACAGGCCGCCGGCAACTCCGCCGGCGACCACCGCCAGCAACTGCTTCTGCGATGCGGTGACGGCCATCTCATACAGCCAGTGCGGCGTGAGTTGCCCGAACAGGTGGCCGAAGAACAGGAACAGGATGCCGCCGTGGAACAGGTTGCTGCCCAAGCGCAGCTGGCCCTGGCGCAACAACTGCGAGCTGTCACTCTTCCACGTGTACTGGTCGCGGTCAAATCGCGCCAGGCTGCCCATGAAGAACACGGCCAGGCAGATGTAGGGATAAACGTTGAAGGTGAAGTTGTGGAGGGTGTTCATGCGGACGCTCCCGGCGAGGTTGGGGCGGCGTGGCGCACGGGGGCGCGCACGATCTGGATGGGTTGCGGCTGCCCGGGCCGCGCCTGGCCCTGCGTGGAACAGCCGTCGAACGCCATGGGTTCTGCCCAGCTCTCGTCCAGCTCCGGCTCGGCAGGCACGGCAACGGCTTGCGCCTTCTCGCCAGCCAGGTCCAGTAGCGCAGCCAGCACGCAGGCATGCGCAGATTCGCGCCGCAGCAGCGCGCTGAAGATCACCTGCAGGATGTGCGCGATCTCGCCCAGGAAGGCCCTGGCCTGGGCCGGCGGTTGGGTGGAGGCGTACTGCAGCACCACGGTCAGGTGGTCAGGGAGTTCACCCGGCGCCAGGAAGAGGCCGGCCGCCTCGTAGGTCTGGCACAGGTCGACCATGGCCGGGCCGCGATCGCGGCTGTCACCGTGCACATGCTCGAACAGGTGCAGCGCCGTACCGCGGCCGCGGTCGAAGAGTTCGACGTGGTCGGCCTCCACGTCCAGTGGCCGGCGCCTGCCCAGACGCGAGATGAAGGCATCCAGTTCGGCCAGCCGGTCGGGACCGAGCGCGCCCTCGTCGTGCAGGGCAGCCTGCAATTCGGGCAAATGGGCCCGCAACTCGGCATCGGGATAGCTGAGCAGATGGGCCAGTACGCGCAGCGTCTTCGTCGCCGAAACGGGGGATGTGTTGAAGAAGCTCATGTCAGACCCCCGCCTTGATGGGAATGGTGCGCTTCTTCTCGCTGCCGAAGAGGCTGGTCTCGCTCACGCCTTCACTGCAGCCGTTGCCGAAGCTGAAGCCGCAGCCACCACGCACGTTGAACGCGTTCTCGGCATATTCGCGGTGGGTGGTGGGGATGACGAAGCGGTCTTCATAGTTGGCGATGGCCATCACGCGGTACATCTCCTCGACCTGGTTGACGCTCAGCTTCACCTGGTCGATGGCCGCGTGGTTAGGGGTGCCATCCACATGCTTGGCACGTTGGTAGGCACGCATGGCCAGCATGCGCTCCAGCGCGCCGACCACCGGCACCGTGTCACCGGCCGTCAGCAGGTTGGCGAGGTACTTGACCGGGATGCGCAGTTGGTTGACATCTGGAATCTCGCCATTGGTGCCCACATGTCCCGCGTTGGCCGCAGCCGTGATGGGCGACAGCGGCGGCACGTACCAGACCATGGGCAGCGTGCGGTACTCGGGGTGCAGCGGCAGCGCCACCTTCCATTCCACCGCCATCTTGTAGACGGGGCTGTTGCGGGCGGCGTCCATCCAGTTGTCGGGAATGCCGTCGAGCTGGGCCTGGGCGATGACCTTGGGGTCGTTCGGGTCCAGGAAGATGTCGAGCTGAGCTTGGTACAGATCCTTGTCATGCTCGACGCTCGCCGCTTCCTGGATGCGGTCCGCGTCATACAGGAGCACGCCCAGGTAGCGGATACGGCCCACGCAGGTCTCGCTGCACACCGTGGGCTGGCCGGCCTCAATCCGCGGGTAGCAGAAGATGCACTTCTCGGCCTTTCCGCTCTTCCAGTTGTAGTAGATCTTCTTGTACGGGCAGCCGCTCACGCACATGCGCCAGCCGCGGCACTTGTCCTGGTCAATGAGGACGATGCCGTCTTCTTCGCGCTTGTAGATTGAGCCCGAAGGGCACGATGCGACGCACGCCGGGTTCAGGCAGTGCTCGCACAGCCTGGGAAGGTACATCATGAAGGTGTTCTCGAACTGGCCGTAGATGTCCTTCTGGATGTCGTCGAAGTTCTTGTCCTTGCTGCGCTTGCTGAACTCGCCGCCAAGGATCTCTTCCCAGTTC